>CAZXGB010000157.1:0-6935 GCA_964640005.1 uncultured Actinomycetes bacterium
TTCCCGAAGTAGATCTCGGACTCCTTCAGCGGAGTCGAGAGCAAGACCTCGAGCGTCGCCCGCTCGCGCTCCCCGACAAAAGACTCCAGCGCAAGCACCAGCGAGAAGCTGGCGGGCAGGAAGACGACGAAGAAACCGCCGACCACCGTCAGCCGCTCGACCACCGCGTTCAGCCCGCCGCCCCAGTAGTTGAGAGCGCGAATACCGAAAGCGCTGACCAAGGGAATCGCCAGCGCCAGCCCGATCATCGCGGCTGCCAGCCGGAAGTCGCCGGCGGCGTCGCGCAGGTCGCGCAGGGCCACGAGCCGCGCGTTAGGCGGTAATGGGTTCCGCAGAGCCGTCCCTCAGCAGGTGCTCGCCCACGATCGCGAGGTAGATGTCCTGAAGGCCCGGCCAGCGCCGAACCTCGTGGCGGGGTTCGAGGCCGGAGTGCCGGATCAGGTCGTCGAGGGTCCCCTGGGCCAGCAGCTTGCCGGCCGACATGATCCCGATCGACCCGCTCAGTGCCTCCGCCTCTTCCATTGAGTGAGTGCAGATGACGAGCGAGCAGCCGCCGAGTCGGAGGTCATTGAGGAAGTCCCAGGCCCGGCGCGCGGAATCGGGGTCGAGAGCCGACGTCGGCTCGTCGGCCAGGATCAGGTTGGGCCGGTGCAGCGTCGCGCGGATGAGCGCGACCTTCTGGCGCATGCCCTTCGAGAAGGTGCCGAGCCAGCGGTCGCCGGCGTGAACGAGGTCGAAGATCGCCAGCATCTCGTCGATCCGGCGCCGGCGGACAGCGGGCGCCAGGCCGTAGATGGAGCCGAAGTAGTCGAGGTAGGCGCGCGCCGACATGCGCTCGTACAGGCCGGGCACCTCCGGCATCAGCCCGATGCGGCCCCGGACCGCGTTGGCATCCTCGCGAACGTCGATACCGTCGACGGCGACCCTGCCCGCGGTCGGCATCACGAGACCTGCCATGCAGCGCATTGCGGTGCTCTTGCCGGCGCCGTTGCGGCCGAGCAGCACCAGGCTCTCCCCCCGGGCGAGGCTCACCGTCAAGTCCGAGACCGCGATTACGTCTCCATAGCGCTTGACAAGACCCTCAACCTCGAGCACGGCGCGGATAATATTCAGCCCGTGATCCGCAGGCGCGGCACCAAGCGTCCAGACCAGCTCTCGCAGCTGGTCGCGGACGCCGAGGAACTGGTCGGCAAGCTCGTCGAGGAGAATCGCGCCCTGCGCGCAAACAACGCCAAGCTGGCCAGGGAGGTAGACCGGCTGTCGCAGGGCTGGGAACAGATCAAGAAGCTGGCTCGGGACGCACCCAACACCCGCCGGCGACGCTGACCGACCTCTCTAGCTGGCTCACGACCTGCATCTGCCCGGGACAGACTAAGAGGTCTCCCCCCTCGCCCGCTCCGGTTCCTCACGGCTCCTGAGTCCCGGCTCCCGGCGTCGCGCCCCCTGCTGCAGGCGTTGCTTGAGCCGGTCACCGCGGTCGTGGGGAAGAGCACCCTCGTGGCGAGCTCGCTTTGCTTCGTACAGATTCTCGTCGGCGCGGCCGAGAAGCGCGACCTCGTCGTCGCCCGGCCGCAGCTCACCGATCCCAAAACTGAAGCTGCACGACCGCCGTGCCGCCTCGGCCTCGATCCGGGTCATCACCGCCAGCGCGTCCGCCTCTGAGGTTCCCGGAAGCAGGCAGACGAACTCGTCACCGCCGAAGCGGAAGACCAGGTCCTCGCTGCGTAAACCGCTGGTCAGGACCTTGCCGGCGCGCTCGAGCAGCTCGTCACCCGCCGCGTGGCCGTGCGTGTCATTTACCGCCTTGAGGCGGTCGAGGTCGACGAAGGCCACCGTCAGGCCGAGACGTCGTCGCCGGGCGCGCGCGATTTCGCGTTCGAGCGCGGCCAGACCGGCGGGGCGGTTGAGGACGCCCGTGACTTCGTCAAAGGCCAGCTGTTCGCGGAGCGCCCGGAGCGCGGGTGCCGGCATGGCGGCCAGGTCTTTGGGACGCACGCCGAGCTCGGACGCGATCGCCAACCTGAGCGCACTTCCCCGCCACTCGCTGGTCTTCTGGACCATTCGCAGGAGAACCAGCAGCCAGATCACGACCAGCGTGGGGAGCAGCATCAGGGCGACGGCGAGGGCGGCGCCGGCCCGACCAGAGGGCAGCGTGAGGTAGGACGGGACGGCGAACACCGTGGGCGCTGTGGGCACCGGACGCGAATTGGCGACCGGCCGCGGAGTCCCCTGGATCCCCGCCACCCCGCCAGTGGCGGTGGTGCTTATGGGAGCAGTCGTTGGGTTCTGAGCGGGCGCTTGAGATGGCGTCGCTCCCCCGCCAGAGGCTGGCGGGGAGCTGCCAGGTGTGGCGGGAACGATCGAGGGCACGCCGCCCGAGGGAGCGATCGGCAAACCGGGAATGCCGGGCAAGGTTGGTGGCGTGAGCGGGGCCGGCGCTGTCGGCGAGATCGAGGGCGCGACCGGCAGTGCCGCCGGCGGCGTGGGCAAAGCCGGCGGCGTCAGTACCAGAAAGACAACCGAAAGGGCCCAACCCGAAGCAGCCACCATGTGCTCTTCCCCTGTGCACCCCCCGCTCGTCCCCGACGGGGACGAAAGGCGAAGCTGACGGCACGATTGACAAAAGAGTCAATCTTTTCGGCGGCGTTTTCTTGCGGTCATTTTTGCGAGAAGTTGCCGTCATTCTCCCGCGAGGTCAGTCGCGGGGCAGGTAGCGAGGAAGTGCCGACAGCGACCCGTATTGACCTCGCTCCACGTAGGCCGCGATGCCGTCGTACACCTTTTCGATGGCACGAGGATCGACGAACGTGGCCGTGCCCACCTGCACCGCGGCGCAGCCCGCGACCAGGAACTCGAGAGCGTCCTCAGCGCTCGCGATGCCGCCGACGCCGATCACCGGTATCCGAACCGAACGCGCCGCCTGGTGCGCCAGATGCACGGCCATCGGCCGGATGGCGGGGCCGCTCAGACCGCCAGTTCGAAACGCCAGCCGCGGACGGTGAGCGTCGAGATCGATTGACATGCCGACGAAGGTGTTGACCGCGCACAGAGCGTCCGCGCCCGCCTCCTCGCAAGCCCGCGCGATGACGGCGATGTCGGCGACCATCGGCGTCAGCTTGACCCACACCGGCAGCTTGGTCCGCGCCCGCACGGCCGCTGTCACGGCGACGGCGGCGCGCGGGTCGTTGCCGAAGTACATACCGCCCTGCTCGACATTGGGGCAGCTGATGTTGATCTCGAACCCCGCCACCCCGGGTACGCCGTCCAGGCGCGCCGCCAGCTCACCGTATTCGCCCGCCGACTCGCCGTTGATGTTGACGAGCACCGGCGTTTCCCATCCAGCCCAGAGCGGGCAGTAATCTCGGATCAGCGCCTCCACCCCCGGCCCCTGGAGCCCGATCGCGTTCAGCATCCCGCTCGGCGTCTCCACGATCCTGACCGGCGGGTTGCCGGGGCGCGGCTTGATGAAGATGCCCTTGGAGACGATCGCGCCCACCTTGCCGCGGTCGAGAATGGGCACGTCGGTGCCGTAACCGAAGGTGCCGGAAGCCGCCATGACGGGGCCGCGGAGGCGGATGTTCCCGAGGTCGACCGAGAGGTCCGGGGTCATGACGCCACGGAGTAATGCAGGTGGCCCGGCAGCGACGGCCAGTCCACGTCGCCCGCACGATAGACCGGCCCCTCCGTGCAGGCACGGTTGTAACCACCGGCCGTGAGCGGAACCGCGCAGCCCAGACAGACGCCGGTTCCGCAGCCCATGTACGTCTCGACGGCGACCTGAGCATCCGGCCAGCGGGCGGCGACCGCCGCCAGCATCGGATTTGGGCCGCAGGCGAGGACGCCGCCGGCCTCGGGCGTGGCGGCCACCGCCGTGCCCTGGTGGCCGTAGGAACCGTCGTCGGTCGCGAAGATCGCGTGGTCGCCCGCCCAGTCCGATGACAGTTCAGCCCGGTTTCGGGCGCCGTGAACCCAGGTCACGTGGAGGCCGGCCGCCTGCGCCTCGCGGGCCGCCAGCAGCATGGGCGCCACGCCCAGGCCTCCGCTGACCAGAGCCACCGACTGCCAGGCGGGATCGAAGGTAAAGGTCCTGCCCAGGGGACCAAGCAGCGAGACGCGATCCCCGGGGCGGAGGCCGGAGAGCAGTCGTGTGCCCTCGCCCACCGGCTTGAAGATGATCTCGATCACGCTCCCGGTGATCGTGTAGACGGAGAAGGGCCGGCGTAGGAGCGGACCGGGCTGGAGCAGGATGTTCACGAACTGGCCCGCGCGCGTCTGCGCTGCGATGGCGGGCGCCTCGAAGCCCATCACCCAGTAGTGCGGGCCCCGCATCCGGAAGGAGACGACCTCAGCGGTCAGCTCATGCAACGCCATCTCTCCATTCGCCGACCGTCCGAACTTCGAAGTCGGCCGCCGCCATCGCCGACGACTCCACCAGCGCGGCCGCGGTGTCGAGTGAGGTCAGGCAGGGAATCCGGCGCTCGACAGCCGCCCGGCGGATGTGGAACCCGTCGCGCATCACGGGCTGACCGGGGATCTGCTCGGTCAGGTTGGACTGCGTGTTCACCACCAGGTCGACCTCGCCGTTGTGGATCACGTCGAGCACGGTGGGTGAGGCGTCCCCGATCTTCCCCACCTCGCGCGGCGAGAACCCGGCCGCCCGCAGAGCAGCCGCGGTGCCTGAGGTGGCGATCAGCGAATAGCCGAGCTGCACGAGGCGGGAGACGATCGGGAAGAGCTCGGGCTTGTCGACGTCGGCGATCGTGAGCAGAGCCGAGCCGCCCGGCCGAAGGCTGACGCCGGCGGCCTGGAAGGCCTTGCGCAGCGCCCCGTTCAACGTGCGGTCCACGCCCATGACCTCGCCGGTCGACTTCATCTCAGGCCCGAGGTAGGAGTCGACGGCGGGCAGCTTGTTCATCGAGAAGACGGGCGCCTTGACCGCGACCAGCGGCCGCGCCGGGACCAGGCCGGTGGACCATCCGAGCTGTGCCAGCTTCTCGCCGAGCATCACGCGGGTTGCCAGCGTGACCATCGGCACGCCGGTCACCTTGCTCAATATCGGCACGGTCCGGGAGGCTCGCGGATTGACCTCGAGGACGTATACGCGGCCCCGGTGAACGACGTACTGCACGTTGACCAGGCCTCGCAGCTCGAGGTGGCGGGCGATCCGAATCGTGTAGTCGACGACCTCCTTCTCCTCCCAGGGCTCGAGGCCCGGCGCCGGGTAGACGGCGTAGGAGTCGCCGGAATGGACACCGGCCCGCTCGACGTGCTGCATGATGCCGGGGATGACCACCGTCTCGCCGTCGGAGACGGCATCCACCTCGACCTCGACGCCCATCAGGTATTTGTCGACCAGCACCTCGCCTCGCGGCAGGGCCCTGACCGCCCATTCCATGTAGCGCGCGAGCTCCTCAGGGTTGCGCACGATCTCCATAGCGCGGCCCCCGAGTACGTACGACGGCCGCACGAGAACCGGGTAGCCGACCCGCCCGGCGATCGCCAGCCCCTCCTCGAGGGAGGTCGTCGTGTCCCCCACGGGCTGCGGAATGCCGAGCGCGCGCAGCGACTTCGCGAACTCGCGGCGGTCCTCGGCGAGGTCGATGGCTTCGGTCGAGGAGCCCAGGATGCGGACCCCGGCGCGAGCCAGCGGGTCGGTGAGATTGATCGCGGTCTGGCCGCCGAACTGGACAACCGCCCCTGCCACACTTTCGTTCTCCGCCACTTCACGAGCGGCATCGAGGTCGAGCGGCTCGAAGTAGAGCCGGTCGGAGGTGTCGAAGTCGGTCGATACCGTCTCCGGGTTGGAGTTCGCCATCACGGCCCGCACGCCCGCCTCGCGGAGCGCCCAGGCGGCGTGCACCGAGCAGTAGTCGAACTCGATCCCCTGGCCGATCCGGATCGGGCCCGAGCCCACCACCAGCGCTGTCCGGCCCTCGACGGCCGGCGCCTCCGACTCCTCCTCCCAGCAGCTGTAGTAGTAGGGCGTCTGAGCTTCGAACTCCGCCGCGCAGGTGTCGACCAGCTTGTAGGTGGGCAATGCGGGCTGAGGCCGGACTCCGGCGAGTGCTTCAATCTGCGTGTCCGAGAACCCGGCCCGGCGCATGGCGGCCGCGTCACCCGAGCGCTCGAGCTCGACGAGCTGCTCCAACCGCTCCAGGAACCAGATGTCCCAACCACTGCGATCAGCCAGTTCCGAGGCGCGGGCGCCGCCCCGCAGAGCTTCGAGGAGGGCGAAGAGGCGGCGGTCGTTGGGCTGGTCGATGAGGTCGGGATCCGCCAGCTCGGCGGCCGCGGGCTGGCGCTGCTCCAGCGACCGGATGGCCTTCATCAGCGCCGCTTCGAAAGTGCGCTCGATCGCCATCACCTCGCCGGTGCTCGCCATCTGAGTGCCCAACCGGCGCTGGCCGCCCGGAAACTTGTCGAAGGGCCAACGCGGGATCTTGACCACGCAGTAGTCGAGCGCGGGCTCGAAGGCGGCGTACGTCCGCCCCGTCACCTGGTTGAGCACGTCCTCCAGCCGGCAGCCCACCGCCACCTTGGCCGCCACCCGCGCGATCGGGTAGCCGGTCGCCTTGGAGGCCAGGGCCGAGGACCGGGACACCCGGGGGTTGACCTCGATCACGTAGTACGTCGAAGACTTCGGATCCAGCGCGAATTGGACGTTGCAGCCGCCCTCGATCCCGAGCGCCCGGATGATCTTGAGTGCCGAGGTTCGCAGCATCTGGTGATCGCGATCGGAGAGCGTCTGGGCTGGTGCCACCACGATCGAATCGCCCGTGTGGACCCCCATCGGGTCGAGGTTTTCCATGTTGCAGACCGTGATGCAGGTATCGGCCCCATCCCGCATCACCTCGTACTCGAGCTCCTTCCAGCCCCAGAGCGAGCGCTCGACGAGGACCTGGTTGATCGGAGACGCGGCGAGACCGCTGCGCCCG
>CAZXGB010000158.1:0-6903 GCA_964640005.1 uncultured Actinomycetes bacterium
TGGTACGGCACCGACACCATCGCCGATCCCTCCAGCCACTCCAACCAAGCGTGGTACCCGTGGCTGGCGCAAACCGTGTTTCCTGTCGACGCCAACGGTCACCTGACGTACGGAGCGCCGAGCACCACCATGGCCCGCGTCGCGCCCCACCCGAACCACTACGACGACATCTGCCTGAGCGGTACCGGGTGCGTCGCGTCCCAGGGCAACCGCAACCTCGCGGACTTCTTCGCCGTCACGATCGACAAGAGCGGGGCGGCCGAGGTCGTGTACGCGGACACCTCGAACATGCTGGTCCAGCCAGGCTTCACCCCGAGCGGCAACCAGACCGTCGACCATGCGGGAGCGCCGGTCGTCATGGTCGCGCGCCAGAACGGAGGAGTCGGTCTGTTCGGTCAGCCGGTTTCAGGGCCCTCCGCGGCGCCAGCGGGGCGGCTGACCGACCCGGCAGGCGATGCGCTCTACCCGGTGATCGGCGGGCAGAACCAGCCTGGCTTCGACCTCCTCGACCGGGCGATGTCCCTTTCGGGGTCGACACTGACGATTCAGCTCAAGGTCGCCGATCTCGCCCATCCGAGCACAGCCATTGCGGCAATTCCCGGGGCCGCGAATGTCCAGTACGTGACGCGCTGGCAGATGGGTAACACGATCTACTACGCCGGCATGGAGAACACCGCTGCCAACCAGCCGGCGTTCTACGCCGGCGCCGCCAAGAGCATCGACCTCTGCTCGGTGTCAGCCTGCTTCCCGCACGTCATCCAGTACCCGGAGCCGGCCCTCGGGGGCCATGCCGAGCAGGGCCGGGTGGATTGCCCGAGCAGCCCCTCGGCGTCCAATCCGTGCACGATGACGATCACGATCAACACGGCGGACATCGGCTCGCCAGGATCGTCGAGCCTGCTCGAGGAGATCGGAACCTATGCGCTCGCCTCGACGCTACCGTCAGGGGCGCTGACCAATGCGAACGCCGCCGCCGACAACGTCCCACTTGAGGTCGACGGCATGTGCTGCACCAATTTCAACGCGGCCGCCTCGGCCTCGATCGCCTGCGAGCGCGCTGAGGGCAGCGGCAAGGTCAAGCAGGCCGATGGCACCGAGGCGACCTTCGAGTTCGACGCCGACCCCTGCGACGGCGACGGCAAGACACCGCACGTCACATTCACGAATTCGAGCGGGCGAACCTTCATCTCGGCCACGGTCGCCTCGGTCTTCTATGACGTGGGGCAGAACTCGCTGGTGCTGTCAGGAGAGGGCGTGGACTCCGGCCAGACGGTGAGCTATGTGGCGACCTTCGCGCAGACCGCGGGAAGTCCTGGCTTTGCCCAACTCGTGGTCAGCGACGGCCTGACCATGGCCGGAAACCTGATCAGTGGAGTGCTCGAACTGCACTGACGGCAAAGAACCTCCAGGTGACGGGACCAAGGATCGCGTAGACCCTTAACCACCGCTTACGCAGTTCTCGCACCGGCCATAACCGGGGCGCGCCTAGCTTCGGTTGGGCGCGCCCTGGTGCGCTCCGGAAGGCCGGCCGGAACCGGCCAGGGGTAGGAGGTGCAGATTGCGGAAACGCCTCGTCATCGCAGGCGCCACGGCGGCCCTGACCGCCGTCATGGGCGCTCCACCGAGTCTTGCGGCCGAGCGGGGTCAGGAGGCACCGGCCCAGCACGTGCTGCTGCTTTCGGTGGACGGCCTTCACCAGACGGACCTCGCCTGGTACGTCGAGAAACATCCGGACTCGGCGCTCGCCAAGCTGGTACGCCGGGGCACCGAGTTCACCGGCGCCCAGACGCCCGTGCCCTCGGACTCGTTTCCCGGCATCGTCGGCCAGGTCACCGGCGGCAACCCGTCCAGCACCGGCATCTACTACGACGACTCCTACAACCACGCGCTCCTGCCGGCCGGGACGACGAACTGCGCCGGGGTCGCGCCGGGCGTCGAGGTGACCTACTTCGAGCAGGCCGACAGGGATCCTTCGCGCCTCGACGCCGGCCAGGGCCTCCCGGGGCTGCCCGACAGCATCCTCTCCATGACCGGTAACGCGACCAGTCTCATCGACCCCACGCAGCTCCCCGTCGACCCGGCCACCTGTAAGCCGGTCTATCCGCACCAGTACATCAAGGTCAACACGATCTTCGAGGTCGCCCGTGCGGCCGGCTTGCGCACCGCTTGGTCCGACAAGCACGTTGCCTACGAGGTCCTCAACGGACCCTCTGGGACTGGCGTCCAGGATCTATTCGCGCCTGAGATAAACAGCGACGCGCCGACCGCCGGCTCGTCCAACGACTGGACGACCGACAACGCGCTGACCATGCAGTACGACTCCTACAAGGTCCAGTCAGTGATCAACGAGATCCACGGCTTCGACCACAGCGGCACCACGCGGGTGGGAACGCCTGCCGTGTTCGGAATGAACTTCCAGACGGTCTCGACCGCGCAGAAGCTGCCCGCGTCGAACGGCTTGACCGGCGGTTACCTGGCCGACGGCAAGACGCCCGGTCCACTTCTCGCGCGAGCCCTTGACTACATCGACTCGAAGGTCGCCGCTCTGACCGAGGCCATCCGTGATCAGCACCTCGAGCAGGGCACCGTGGTCATCCTCTCCGCCAAGCACGGCCAGTCGCCGCAGACGCCATCGGCGCTGACGCGCATCCCCGACGGACCGATCTTCGACGCCATGAACGCCGCCTGGAAGCAGGCTCACCCGGGTTCGGGCGACCTCGTCGCCTTCGCCATCGACGACGACGGCATGCTGATCTGGCTCAACGACCGCAGCAATGAGGCCACCCAGTTCGCTAAGCAGTTCCTGCTCAGCTACAACGGGACCGGCAACGACATCAACGGCAATCCAAAGCCGTACACGGAGTCGGGTCTGCGTACGGTCTACGCCGGGCCGGAGGCGGCCGCCTACTTCGGTGTGCCCGCCGGTGACGAACGCGCGCCCGACGTCTTTGGCATCGCTCAGTACGGTTCCGTCTACACAGGCAAGAAGAAGAAGATCGCGGAGCACGGCGGCGCCAACCCGCAGGACCGCGACGTGCCGCTGGTCGTGTCCGGCTCTTCTGTTCGCCAGGGCGAGGTCGTGAACGGTCGGGTCGAGACGACCCAAATCGCGCCCACGATCGCGCTTCTGCTCGGCCTCGATCCGAACGCCCTCAAGGCCGTTCGCATCGAACACACCGCCCCGCTGGCGGTCTTCGAAGGCTAACAAGCCTCATCCGGTCACCCAGCCCGCCTGACCGCAGGGTCAGGCGGGCTCAGGGCCGGGCCGGTAAACATCTGGTCGGCCGACAGAAGTCTCCGCGACATTGGCCACCGTAATGGCTGCGTTATGGCCAACGAGCTCAATGGAATGCGCGTAGCGATTCTTGTCGACAGCGGCTTCGAGCAGGTCGAGATGACGGAACCACGATCGGCGCTCGACGAGGCCGGCGCTAAGACCACCCTCATCTCGCCCCAGACAGGGCAGGTCCGTGCATGGAACTTCACGGAGTGGGGCGAGAACTTCTCGGTCGACCAGCCTCTCAGCGCCGCCAACCCGCAGAACTTCGATGCGCTTCACCTTCCGGGCGGCGTAATGAACCCCGACAACCTGCGCATTCGGCCCGAAGCGGTTGCGTTCGTGAAGGCTTTCTTCGATGCCGGGAAGCCGGTCTCGGTCATCTGCCATGGACCCTGGACCGTCATCGAGGCTGGGGCCGCGCGGGGAAGGCGGATGACTTCCTGGCCCTCTCTCAAGACCGACCTTCGGAATGCCGGCGCGGAATGGGTCGACGAATCTGCGGTCGTCGACGGCAACATGGTCTCCAGCCGGAACCCTGACGACATCCCGAACTTCAACCGGGAGGTCATAAATATGTTTGCGGGAGCACGCGTCGCCCACTAGTTCCACTACGAGGGTCTAACCGCGCCGGCCGCGGGGCCGGCACCTGACCGTTCTGCTCGGAGACGCAGTACTGTGGTCGGACGGTAGCGGGAAGCGGCAGCGCAGTGGACCAGTGGCCGGACTTGCCATATGAGGAGTGGCGGCCGACGCGCGAGACGCTCCACATGTACACGCAGGTCGTCGGAAAGCTGCGTCTCGCGCTGTCGCCGTTCGAGCCGGAGTGGGCGAACGTCCCGCTCTACGTTTCTGCCCGAGGCCTGGCAACCTCGCCGATTCCGTTCGGATCCCAGATCTTCGACGCCGAGTTCGACTTCTTCGATCAGATGCTGGTCTTGCGAACCAGCAACGGCGGTTTGGCGCAGGTACCGCTGGGCGGCCCAGTCGCCGCCTTCTATCGGGCGGTCATGGACTCGTTGGCCGGCCTCGGGGTGACCGCAAGGATTTCAGAGCTCCCGTCGGAAATTCCGGACGCGATTCCGTTTCCGGTCGACCAGGTCCACCACACGTATGACGGTGCGCGGGCGCGCCAGTTCTGGCAGGTGGTGGCCCGAATCGACCCGGTCATGAAGCGGTACCGCGCGCAGTTCCGCGGCAAGACCTCGCCAGTCCAGTTCTTCTGGGGAGGTTTCGACCTGGCCAATTCGCGCTACTCCGGCCGGCCGGCCGCACCGCCGCCGGGCGCGGGCACGATCATGCGCTACTCCGAGGATGCCGAGCAGATCTGTGCCGGTTTCTGGGCCGGGGACGCCGCAACGCCGTTTGCCGCCTTCTACGCGTACGGCTACCCGCAGCCCGAAGGGATCGAGCAGGCGCAGCTGCGACCGGATGCGGCCGGCTGGGTGGGCGAACGCGGGCTGTTCCTTCTGCCCTACGACGCGGTCCGCTCGTCGCCCGACCCCGAGGGCTCGATGCTCGAGTTCCTCACCAGCAGCTACGACGCCTGCGCGGCGCGCCTCGGTTGGAGTCCGGATCTTGTCTCGCACGAGCCGCCTCCGGTTTCAACCACACATAGATAAAGGAAGAAGGCACACCATGGCCGTCTGCGGACATCTCGACCAGATCCTCGACGTGACTCCATCGTCGACCGGCTGCGAGGACTGCCTGGCCGCCGGTCGCCACGACTGGGTGCACCTCCGCGTTTGCCAGGAATGTGGCCACGTGGGCTGCTGCGACAACTCCCCCGGCCGCCACGCCACAGCCCACTTCCGAACCATCCGGCATCCGATCATCAGGTCATACGAGCCCGGTGAGGACTGGTACTGGTGCTACCTCGACGAGGTGGCCTTCGAACTCGCCGGGGCACCACCGGCGCCCTCCCACCCCTGAGCCCGGAGCTTAAGCTTCCGTCCGCCGGCGTGCTCGCGCCTGGTCGACCGAGGTGAGGTAACGCTTGCGCAGACGGAGGTGCTTCGGAGTCACTTCGAGCAGCTCGTCCTCGACCAGGAAGTCGAGCGACTGCTCCAGGCTGAGCCGGGTCGCAGGCGTCAGGCGCACAGCGATATCGGCTGTGGAGGAGCGAACATTGGACTGCTTCTTCTCCCGGCAGACGTTGACCGGCATGTCGCCCGGTCGCTTCTGGAGCCCGACGATCATCCCCTCGTAGACGGTGGCGCCGGGCTCGATGAAGGTTGTACCCCTCTCCTGCGCGTTGGCCAGGCCATAGGTCACGGTGGTGCCCGCCGAGGATGCTGTGAGGGCGCCGTTCCGCTCGTTGCGTAGCTCGCCGGCCCAGGGTCGGTAGCCGATGCCGATCGATCCGATCACTCCCGTCCCCGCTGTGAGTGTCAGGAAGAGGTTGCGGAAGCCGATCAGTCCCCGTGTCGGGATGATGTACTCGAGACGGACCGCGCCCTCATCGCCGTAGGTGATCTCGATCATCTCACCCCGGCGCCGGCCCAGAGCTTCGGTGACTGCCCCCACGTGCTCCTCGCGGATGTCCACCGTCAGGCGCTCCACCGGCTCCACGCGACGTCCGTCGACCACCCTCTCGATCGCCTCTGGACGAGACACCTCGAACTCGTAGCCCTCGCGCCGCATGGCCTCGATCAGAACAGCCAGGTGCAGCTCCCCGCGGCCGCTCACCAAGAACCGATCGGCGGAGCCAGTGTCCTCGACGCGCAGTCCGAGGTTGGTCTCCAGCTCCCGATAGAGCCGGGCTCGGAGCTGACGTGACGTGCTGAACTGTCCCTCTCGTCCGGACAGCGGCGACGTGTTCACCCCGAAGGCCATGCGTACAGTGGGCTCCTCGATCTCGATCCGAGGCAGCACATCTGGCGCCTCGGGGTCGGCCAGTGTGTCTCCGATCGCGAGCTCGCCGAGGCCGCTCAGCATGACGATGTCGCCGGCTGATCCCGAGGCGGCTGTCTCTCGTTCGAGCCCTCGCTGCACCAGGACCTGGGCCACACGCACCGTGCGCGAGCCGCTCCTGGAGAGAATGACCACGGGGTCGCCGGGCGCCACCGATCCCCGGAAGATCCGGCCGATGGCGAGGGGTCCCGTGTAGTCGTCGTGGGCCCGGTTGGCGACCAGCATCTGGAAGCCTCCCTCCTCCACCACCGGGCCTGGTATGTGCTCGATGATGGCCTCGAAGAGGGGACCGAGATCTGGCGCCAGCTGCCCGGGATCCGTCCCGGCGCGGCCCGCCTTGGCGATGGCGTAAATCGTGGGCGCCTCGAGCTGGTCGGCGTCCTCCGCCAGCTCAAGGAAGAGGTCGTGCACCTTCTCCAGCGTTCCCGCCGGATCGGCATGGGCGCGGTCGAGCTTGTTGATGACGACCACCGTCCGCAGCCCGACCTCGAACGCTTTGCGAAGCACGAAGCGGGTCTGGGGCATGGGGCCCTCAGCGGCGTCGACGAGCAGGAGGCAGCCGTCGGCCATGTTGAGGACGCGCTCGACCTCGCCGCCGAAGTCGGCGTGTCCCGGCGTGTCGATGATGTTGATCGTGACCTCGCCGTGCCGGATGGACGTGTTCTTGGCGAGGATGGTGATCCCCTTCTCGCGCTCGAGGGCGTTGGAGTCGA
>CAZXGB010000159.1:0-6676 GCA_964640005.1 uncultured Actinomycetes bacterium
GCCGAAGTCATCCAGACCGAAACCCTGACCCGGCTCTACGGCGCTCCGGTGGAGGTCCTGCGGACCAGCGATGGGCGGCTGGTCGTCGTCGGCCAGCACGAACCCGTCAGCTATCACGCGCACGGAGTGGCCTGAACTGGGCGACGCACCCTCGTGGGACCTCCTGGCGGACCTCCAGCTCCTGCTGCAGTTTCATTTCATGCAGAACGCGCTTGTGGTGGGCACGCTGGTCGCCCTGTTGGCCGGCGCCATCGGCTACTTCGTTGTATTGCGCGGACAGAGCTTCGCCTCCCACATGCTGTCTCAGGTCGGGTTCCCAGGAGCCGCCGCCGGCGTGCTCCTGCACAGCTCGCCGGTGCTCGGTCTGATCGTCTTCTGCCTCACCGCCGCGCTCGCGATCGGCTGGCGGCGACGCGGGTTGGACGCCGGCCGGCGCTCGGAGTCGGCCGCGGTCGGAAGCATCCTTGCCTTTTCGGTAGCACTGGGCTTGCTCTTCTTCAGGCTCTATGCGGGATCCGCGCAGGGCATCTACGCCTTTCTGTTCGGCAGCATCCTGGGGATCACCGACCGCGATCTCCTGGTGACGGCGTTCACCACCGTGGCCGGCCTGGCAGTGATGTGCTGGATCGCGCGCCCACTGCTCTTCGCCTCGGTCGATCCGGCCGCGGCTGAGGCGCGCGGCGTCCCGGTTCAGACGCTGTCATTGGCGTTTCTCGTCCTTCTCGCCCTGTCCGTCGCCGAGACGGTTCAGGTCGTCGGCACCTTGCTGATATTCGCGCTCCTGGTCACCCCAGGCGCGGTCGCGCAGCAGATCACGTCCCGCCCCGCCATCGGCCTGCCGCTTACCATCGCCCTCTCACTGGTTTTCACCTGGGCTGCCCTGGCGATTGCCTACTTCACCATCTTTCCGGTCGGCTTTCTGGTCACGACTCTGGCCTTCGGCACCTATCTGGTGATCCGGCTGGCGAAAGTGTGGCTGGGACTTCGCGGTGGAATCCCCTCACGTGCCCCAGTGGAGTCGGCGGGATGATCGAGCTGGCGCTGCAGCCGTTCACTCTGAACCTCGTCAACGACGTCCGCGAGATCCTCAGCTACGACTTCATGCGCCACGCCGCGCTCGCGGGCACGTTCATCGCCCTTGCCGCCGGTCTGGTCGGCTACTTCGTCGTCCTCCGCAACCAGGTCTTCACGAGCGACGCCCTCGGGCACGTCGCCTTCACGGGCGGCCTGGGCGCGCTGCTGGCCGGTGTGCAGCTGCTGGTGGGCGTCTTCGGGAGCACGATCGCGATCGCGCTTGGAATGGGTGGACTCGGCGGGAGGGCCCGCGGGCGCGATGTCGCGATCGGCACCGTATTCGCGTGGGTGCTGGGCGTCGGCGTCCTCTTCCTCAGCCTCTACACGACAGCCCGCAGCGGGACGGTGAGCGGCACGGCGGGCGTCTCGATCCTCTTCGGGTCCATCCTCGGCCTCCAGACCGCCCAGGTCTGGACCGCCACCATCGCGGGCATCGCGACCAGCCTGCTGCTGCTGGCGATCGCGCGTCCACTGATGTTCATCAGCATCGATCCGGACGTGGCAGCGGCTCGTGGCGTGCCGGTGGCGGCGATCACCGCGATCTTCCTGGTCCTGCTCGGCGCCACCGTCGCGGAGGCCGTTCAGGCCGTCGGAGCGCTGCTCATCTTCGGCTTGATGGTGACGCCGGCGGCGGTCGCTCAGCGAATGACTTCCAGGCCCTACGCCGGACTCATCCTGTCGGCGGTCCTGGCGGTCGCCTGCGTCTGGCTGGGTCTCGGACTGGCCTTCTACCTGTCTTATCCGGCGAGCTTTTTCATCACGGCGCTCGCCTTTGCGGCGTACGTCGGCTCGGAGGTGGCGGTTCGGGTCATCGCTGCCATGCCCGCCCGCTCGGTAGCCTCGTAGACCTCGATCTCGCTGCTGGCCGTCGAGCCGATCAGGAAGGGGCGCCGCACGGCCCAGGCGAAGCGCTCGGCGGCCATAAGAGCGGTCAGGATGCGCTGCCGTGGAGGCTGGCCGGCCGTGGAGTGGAGGGACCCGAGGGCAAAGTCCTCGCCGGAGCCGATCGCCGCGAAGCCAGAGGCGTACTCCGCCACCTGGTAGTCGCCGCCCACGTGAAACAGACGCCCGCTGACCCCGACCAGGAAGTGGCCGCCCCGTTCCGACCCGTCCTCCTCTCCCGCAAAACCGCCCTCCTTCAGGCAATCGCGTACCGCCTCAGCGAAGTCGCGCACCATGAAGGTGTGCAGCTCACCGCCGATGGGCGGCTCGGGGAGGACGAGACGGTGCTGGAGCAGCTGACCCATCCGGAAGCTGGTGCCGAAGCCGATCAGGTATGCACCGCTGTGGAAGACCTTGCCGTCGGAGCGAACGGCGATCGTGTGACCCGCCACCGAGGCGCTGTCGCCGCCGATAAAGACATCCCCGGAGTCGACGAGGCCGGCGATACAGGTCATGCTGAGTCGTGAGCTTAGCATTAACGCGAATCACTTGCGCAAGTTGGCTGCGCATGCTATCGTCGGCCAGCAATCAAAAAGGAGGAAATGTACTTGGAGTTCTTCAACCTGAAGACGAAGCAGCGGGTCAACGTTCCGGAGAGCGACATTCGCAAGAGGCGGAGCGTCCGCACGACCAGCGGTGGGAAGACCCAGGAGCGATACGCGGTGGTGGCCGAGGTCCAGGTCGAGGGCAAGCCGCTCCAGATGTTCAAGTTCGTGAACAAGGAGACCTACGACAAGCTGGACGTCCCGGAGGTGGACTAGAGACGCCTCGCTACGAGCGCTTGTAGGCGGCGACGCTGCCGTCGAGCAGCACGAGCCACAGCTCGTTCGGGGCCGCGGCGACCGACGCCGAGGTGACGCGCAGCGCCTCCAGCGTCTGCCCGGTTTTCGGGTCGATCCGGACGGTCGATGGTCCGCTCAACCAGAGGCCGTCCTTGGTCAAACCCAGCTGGTCGATGCCGGCCGGGCCGAGAAAGCCGGGCCCCGGCTGCTGCCACTCCACGGCCCCGGTGCCGGCGTTGATCCGCGAGATGTCGCTGCCGAACGTGCCCCGGACGTAGACCGCGCCACCGTCCGCGACCGCGGTCGGGCTCCACCATTCCATCGGATAGCGGGCGGTCACGCGCCCCGCGGTCGGGTCGACACGATCCAGGTGGCCGGTGCCCGCCCGAGCGCAGACGACCCAGACGGCGTTCGAGTCCGCGGCCACGGCAGCGGTCCCGTCGTCGAGGCCGCCGATCGTCGCCACCACGCGCCGCTGCCTGAGGTCGACCTGGTAGAGCGAGTTGGCGGCCTGGTTCCCCGAAACCCAGGCGGTAGTCCCGCTGGTGGCGATGCCCCAGCCGGTGCCTGGCAGGTCGACCTGGTCGACCGCTGAGTGGAGGCGTGGATCGATGCGGACCAGTCTCTCGCGCCCATTGTCGATCGCCCATAGCGAGGAGTCGCCGTAGGCGATCGCGTAGGGCGAGTTGCAGTCCCGCCAGCCCCAGGAACCTGAGTAGTAGGCGTGGACGCTGTCCGGAGCACAGCCTTTTTGCCTCAAGAGCTGGGTGTCGGCGACCGCGATCCTGGCCACCACCTTGCCGCTCCCCCGCTCGATCTGCGTGACCGTGCCGTCGCCCATGTTGGCGACGAAGGCCCAGGAGTCGCCGAGCACCACCGGGCCGGTCGTGGGACCGGCCTGGATGTGGGCGACACGCGTCCAACCATGCATCGGGGCCGGAGCCGTGGTGCACGCCACTGCGGCGGCGGCCAGCAGCAGGACGCCGCGCTTCGCCCATCCCACCCGCGAAGTGTAATAGGTCAGCCGCTAGAAATCTCTTACACTCGTTGTGTTGTGCCAGGTCCGCTGCCCGCGCACTGGGGTCCGGAGCCCTGCCTGGACCTGGTGAACAGCCGGTGGAGCGACCACCTCGGGTCGGGCCGTATGTTCGACCGGCTGCCCGAGGCGCGCTGGCGACGCGCCTTCCTCGAACACTGGGGCTACCGCGTCGACGATCCGGACGATCCTGCTGCTCGAGCGCGACTCTCAAAGCTGCGCGCACTGCTCAGGGACGCGCTCGAGTCCTACCTGGCTGGCAAGCCGGCGCCACCAGCGCTCGCGCGACGGCTGGAGGAGGAGATGAACGCCGCGCCGCTCAGGCTGTCACTGGACGCGACCGGCGGCGCTTACGACCTCGCCCTGACCCGCTCCGGCGATCCCTGGGAAGTCGTGATATCGGATGTCGCCACCTCTGCCGGTCGCCTGATGGCCGGCAAACAGATCCTCAAGGTCTGCGCGAATCCTCACTGCAGCTGGATGTTCGTGGACCGGAGCCGGCCAGGCCGGCGGCGGTGGTGTGACGTCTCGGTGTGCGGCAGCCTGGTCAACGTCCGCCGGTTCAGGGCCTCCCGAACCGCCCATTGACCCGCTGCCGCGCAGCGTGCTTAGGTGGTCCCGTCGGCGGATTCGGTCGGGAGGTGAGTAAGAGATGCCGACCTGTGAGGTTTGCGGCAACGAATACGACAAAGCGTTCGAGGTCGTCACAGCCGGTTACCGGCACGTTTTCGACTCCTTCGAATGTGCGATCCATAAGCTGGCGCCGCGCTGCGAGCATTGCGACTGCATGGTGATCGGGCATGGAGTCGAGGTGGACGGCCACTTCTTCTGCTGCGCCCACTGCGCACGGGAGGTCACCGGCACCAGCGACATCAGGGACCGGGTTGGCGCCGCGGTCGAATCGCGGATCTAAGCACGCGGTCTCTTAGGCGATGGCCCGGCCGAACTGGCGCGCCGCGAGCCCGATCGCGATGATCGCGAGCACCGCCATGATGGCCACTCCTTTCGCCACGCTCGGATCGCTCATGTGCGCATTGAAGACCGCCCGCGCGGCGTCGACCGCATAGGCGAGCGGGTTCAGATTGGCGATCGCGCGCAGCCAGCCGGGCGCGAAGGAAAGCGGCAGCAGCACGCCCGAGAGCAGCAGGAGCGGCAGCGTCGCCGTGAAGATGAGCGGGGCGTAAGAGTTCTCGTCGCGCAGCGCCAGCGCAGCGGTGTACGCGATGCACCCGATGGCGAGGCCGATCAGCGCCACCAGCGCGAGCACCACGACCGCGCCCACCAGATTGATGCTGAGACCGAATGGAAGGGCGACGACGATCAGCACGGCAGCCTGGAGCAGCAGCACCACGACGTCTCGGAGCGCGCGGCCGAGCAGCAGCGCGACCCGGCTGACCGGCGTCACACGAAGGCGCTCGATGACGCCGACGCGGAGCTCGGCGATCAGGGAAAAGCCGACGCCGGCCGCACCGAACATCCCCAGCTGGACGAGCAGTCCGGGTACGAAGACGTTGTAGGCACCGCCGCCTGGAAAACCGGACATCGACGCGATCGGCTTCAGCAGCGGCGCGAAGAGCACCAGGTAGAGCACCGGCTGCAGGACTCCGATCGCCACCCAAGCGGGATTTCGCATGAAGATGGCGAAGTAGCGGCCGAAGATCAGCCAGGTGTCGCGGACCAGTTTCATCAGGCGACCTCCTCCCTCAGCGAGTGACCGGTCTGGCGCAGGAAGACGTCGTCCAGGCTCGGACGCGAGAGCGAGATCGTCTGCAGGTGCAGGCCGGAGCCGTCGAGCAGGCGCAGGATCTCCGGCATCGCCTTCTCGCCTCGCTCTACGTACAGCCGGATCAGCGAGTCCTCGGCGGTCCCCTCGCGCACGAACGCCTGCTTACTCAGCAGCTCGAGGGCGGCCTCGACATCACCATCGACCGACAGGGTCACCACATCGCCGGCGACCTGCCGTTTGAGCTCGTCCGGGGATCCCTCGGCGACGATGCTGCCGCGATCGATGATCGCGATCCGGTCGCAGAGGGCGTCCGCCTCTTCCAGGTAGTGCGTGGTCAGGAAGACTGTGGTGCCGCGGTCGCGAAGCCTCCGGACCTCGCTCCACATTCGCGACCGGGCCTGCGGGTCGAGGCCGGTCGTCGGCTCGTCCAGGAAGAGCAGCTGGGGACCATGCGCGAGGCCGACACCGATGTCGAGGCGCCGGCGCTGACCGCCGGAGTAGGTGGCGGTGGTGCGGTCGGCGCAGGACTCGAGCTCGAGCATGGAGATCAGCTCGTCAGTCCGCCGGCTCGCCTCCGCGCCGCCCATACCGTAGAGACGGCACTGCAGCAGAAGCTCCGAGCGGCCGGTGACCTGAGGGTCGGTGCCGCCCTTCTGGCCGACGTAGCCGATCCGCTCGCGCACCCTGCCGGGCTCGCGACGGAGGTCGGCGCCGGCGATGGTCGCATCACCCGCGGTGGGCGGAAGCAGGGTGGCCAGCATGCGCAGCGTCGTCGTCTTGCCGGCGCCGTTGGGACCGAGGAAGCCGAAGACCTGACCTTCCTCGACATGGAGGTCGATCCCAGCCACGGCCTCGACGGCGCCCTTCCGCGACTTGAAAGTGCGGCGCAGGCCGCGCGTCTCGATGATCGCCATCGTCGTTGTCCTCTCCGCAACTACGCCGCGCGCTGGGAAGGAGCGCGAGATGCGGAGGTTAAGTCATCCCCGGTTTAACCCGCTTCTCCGGTCCGGTTCCCGTGCCCGTTTACGATGTTTGTGCATGAGGTGGTGCTGAATGAGGATCCTGAGCCCGATCCTCCTGGTCCTGCTGCTGGGGACCGCCTTCGGCCTCGCCGGC
>CAZXGB010000160.1:0-6626 GCA_964640005.1 uncultured Actinomycetes bacterium
GGCGGCAGATCGGGCTCGGGAAAGTAGCGGTAGTCCTCGGCGAACTCCTTGCTCCGCTGCGAAAAGGTCCTCCGCTCCGGCTCCGACCAGCCCCGCGTTTCCTGGACGACGTGGCCGCCCTCCTCGAGGACGCGCACCTGACGCTCGATCTCGTACTCGACCGCCAGGAAGAGCGCGCGAAAGGAGTTCAGGTTCTTGAGCTCGGTCTTCACGCCCAGCTCTTCGGTTCCCTTCCGGCGCACCGAGACGTTGGGCTCGACGCGCAGCTGACCCTTTTCCATGTCGGCCTCCGAGGCGCCGATCCAGCGCAGCAGGCGGCGGAGCGCCAGCCCGTAGTCGCGCGCCTCCGCGGCCGAGTGGATGTCGGGTTCGCTCACGATCTCCATGAGTGGTACTCCGGAGCGGTTGAGGTCGACCAGCGACTCCTGCGCGGTATGCAGGGCGTCGCCGGCGTGTTTGAGGCTTCCGGTGTCCTCCTCGAGGTGCGTGCGGCGGATGCGCACGAGCCGGCCGTCGACCTCGATCGATCCCGTGACCGCCAGGGGCAGATCGTACTGGCTGATCTGATAGCCCTTCGGCAGGTCGGGATAGAAGTAGTTCTTGCGGTCGAACTTGCTGTGCTGTGGGATCTCGCAGTTGAGTGCCACCGCCGTCTTCAGCACCTGCTCGATGGCTGCTCGGTTGGCCACGGGCAGCACCCCCGGCATACCGAGACAGACCGGGCAAACCCTGGAGTTCGGGGGCGCGCCCAGGTAGTCGGTCGTGCAGGAGCAGAACATCTTGGAGGCGGTCTTGAGCTGGACGTGGACCTCCATGCCGATCACGGCCTCGAAGTCCTGTCTAGGCAAACCGAGCCACCTCCGCGGTGATCCCGCTCGCGACCTCATACGCGCGCGCGACCTGTAGAGCGATGTCCTCCCGCCACTGGGGCGCCAGGATCTGGAGGCCGACCGGAAGCCCGTCGGAGACTCCGGCCGGGACGCTGACGCCTGTCAGCCCGGCCAAGTTGCCGCCCAGCGTGAGCACGTCGCAGAGGTACATGGCCAGCGGGTCGCCCGTCTTGGCGCCGAGCTCGAAGGCGACCATCGGCGAGGTGGCGGAGACGATGGCGTCGCAGGACTCGAAGGCCTTCTCGAAGTCACCTGCCACCAAGGTCCGCACCTTCTGAGCCTTCAGGTAGTAGGCGTCGTAGTAGCCGCTGGAAAGCGCGTAGGTGCCGAGCATGATGCGCCGCCGCACCTCTGGCCCGAAGCCGTGGCGGCGGGTCTGGAGATACGTCTCGAACAGGGTTTCCGCCCGGGGATCACTCATTCCGTACTTGACACCGTCAAAGCGCGCCAGGTTCGAGGAGCACTCGGCGGGGGCGATGATGTAATAGGCCGCCAGGCCGTAGTCGGTGTGCGGCAGGTGGACCTCGACCAGCTCCGCGCCCGCCCGCTCGAGCGTCCGCAGCGCGTCGTCGATTCGGGCCCGAACTCCAGGCTCCATCCCCTCCACCTCGGTGTACTCGCGGGGCACGCCCAGGCGCATGCCCTCCACGCCCTTTTCGAGCGCGGATGTCATGTCGACCGGGCGGTCGGCGCTGGTCGAGTCCAGCTCGTCCCGGCCCGCGATCGCCTGGAGGACGAGGGCGGCGTCGGTGACCGAACGCGTGAACGGCCCGATCTGGTCGAGGCTGGAGGCGAAGGCGATCAGGCCATACCGGCTGACCCTGCCGTAGGTCGGCTTCATGCCGACCACCCCGCAGAGCGCGGCCGGCTGGCGGATCGATCCCCCGGTGTCCGTGCCCAGGCTGTAAACCGCCTCACCGGCGGCCACCGCGGCCGCGCTGCCGCCGCTGGAGCCGCCCGGAACCCGCTCCAGGTCCCAGGGATTCCGGGTCGGGAAGTAGCCCGAGTTCTCGGTCGAGCTGCCCATCGCGAACTCGTCGCAATTGGTCATGCCCAGAAAGACGGCGCCGGCGGCACGCAGGCGCGCGATCGCGGTGGCGTCATAAGGCGGCCGGAAGCCGTGGAGGATCTTGGAGCCGGCCGTGGTCTCAACCCCCTCCACGCAGAGGACGTCCTTGATGGCGGCCGGAATGCCATCCAGCGGTCCCAGCGGGCTGCCCTCGGCGTAGCGGCGATCGGCCGCCGCCGCCTGCTCGCGCGCCAGCTCGGCGCTCAGGCGCAGGTAGGCGCGGACCTGCGGATCCACGGCGTCGATGTCCGCGAGCTGCTGCTCGAGCAGTTCGGTCGCCGACACCTCCCGCCGCCGGAGCCGCTCGTGCAGCTCGGTGACGGTGCCTTCTATGGTTCCGCCTCCTGTATCGCCTTGACGACGAAGTAGCCGTCCTGCTGGGCGGGAGCGTTCGCCAAAGCTTGCTCTTGGGTCAGGCCCGGACGCGCGACGTCCTCGCGGAGCGGGTTGCTGACCGCGACCACCTGAGCCGTGGGCGGGATCGCCTCGGTATCGAGCTCCTGCAGGCGGTCGATGTGGGCCAGAATGCCGCTCAGCTGGGTCGCGTAGAAGTCCTCTTCGCCGTCCTCCAGCCCGAGCCGGGCCAGATTGGCGACATGACGCACCTGGTCGCGGGAGAGAGTCACGCGCCCGAGAATACCCCGTCCTCCCCTCGCTCCGGGGGAGGTGGCTCCGCGCAGCCGAGCCAGAGGGGGGCCGAGGGCCCGAACCGACCGCTTTCAGGTGCGGGTATCAGACCGGCCGCGCCACAGCCCCGCGAGCACGAACACCGCCACCGGCAGGCCGATGCACGTGAGTGCCCAGCCCACGCAGGCCAGCGTCGCCGGCACCATCGCCCAGGAGCGGCGTCGCGTCAGTCCGTAGGCGGCCACGATCTGGGCGCCGAAAAGGGCCGCCGCCCAGGCCGCGACCACGATGGCGCTCGTCCGCACCTGCGCGGGATCGGCCTGCAGATCGGGCAGGCGCGGCAAGGCCGCGATCGACGCGTAGACAGCGCCTAGCGCAAGCGAGACGGCGGCGCCGATCCAGAAGAGGACAACCACCCACATAGGAGCCAGTGGGGGCGATAGGAGTCCAGGCGGCCGCGCCGGTAGGGCGGCGCCCCGCGCCGGCTGCGGGGTTCCGCAGCGGGCGCAGAATCGAGCGTAGAGGGGCAGCTCCAGCCCGCAGGCGGGGCAGGGTGCGGTTTCTTCAGACGTAGTCGCGGACCATCTCGAGGAAGCGCGCCTCGTCGACGACCTCGACCTTCAGGCGCTGCGCCCGCTCGAGCTTGGAGCCGGCCCCCGGCCCGGCCACTACGAGGTCGGTCTTGGCACTCACACTGCTCGCTGACTTGCCGCCCAGGCGGCGCACCAGCGCCTCGGCATCCGGCCGCGTCATCTGCTCGAGGGTGCCGGTGAACACGATGGTCTGGCCCGAAAGCGGGCCCTCGCCGGAGGGCCGTTCCGCCTCCTGCGGCCGCACACCGGCCTCCAGGAGATGGTCGACCAGCTCCGAGGCCGGCCCTCGGAAGAAGGCGGCGATCTCGGCCGCCATGTTCGGCCCCACCCCCTCGACCGCCACCAGCTGGTCCTGGCCGGCACTCCGAATCGCCTCCAGGGTTCCGAACTCACTCGCCAGTACGTCCGCTGTCGCATCGCCGACCTGCGGGATCCCGAGCGCGAAGAGGAAGCGGCCGAGCGTGGGCGTGCGCGAGGCATCGATGGCGTTGACCAGGTTCTCGGCCGACTTGCGGGCGAAGCGATCGAGCGCCTCCACCTGGTCCACCGTCAGCCGGTAGATGGCGGCCGGCTCCTCCACCAATCCGCGGTCGATCAGCTGCTGCAGCGTCGAGTAGCCGAGGCCGTCGATGTTCATGGCCCCGCGGGCCGCGAAATGCCGGAGGCGCTCCAGACGCTGGGCCGGGCAGAAGGGGTTGATGCAGCGGTGAGCGACGTAGGGCTCCTCGCGCACCACCTCGCCGCCGCAGACCGGGCAGCGCTCTGGCATCGCCCAGGCGTCAGGCTTCCGGTCTTTGACCGAGACGACCTCCGGGATCACGTCGCCCGCCCGCTGGATCACAACGTGGGCTCCTGGGTAGGCCCCCTTCTCGCGCACCTGCTGCTCGTTGTGCATCGAAGCGTTGCGGACGGTTACACCGCCCACGATCACCGGCCGCACATGCGCGACCGGAGTCAGGACGCCGGTCCGGCCGACATAGCAGACGATGTCCTCGATCACGGTTTCCGCCTGCTGCGCCGCGTACTTGTATGCGATCGCCCAGCGCGGGCTGCGGGCGACGAAGCCGAGCTCGAGCTGCTGGTCGTGCCGGTCGACCTTGACGACCAGCCCGTCGATCTCATGGTCGAGCTCTTCCCGCTGCTCCTGCCACTCGTGGTGGTAGGCGATGATCTCGTCGACGGATTCGACCCGCCGGCGGTTTGGGTTGACCCGGAAGCCCATCTCGGCCAGCCCGTTCAGCACCTCCCACTGGCTCCGGGCGGGGCCCGC
Organism: uncultured Actinomycetes bacterium; assembly: GCA_964640005.1. Classification (GTDB taxonomy): domain Bacteria; phylum Chloroflexota; class Dormibacteria; order Dormibacterales; family Dormibacteraceae; genus CAZHAC01. The sequence goes on from CAZXGB010000160.1 coordinate 4,450, forward strand.
CGGGTCGAGCGTGTACATGAAGGTCTGGAGGTTGCGGCTGGCCGTGATCCGGGGATCCAGCTGGCGGACCGAGCCTGCCGCCGAGTTGCGGGGATTCATGTAGGGCTGGCGGCCGGCGAGCTCCATCTCCTGGTTCAGCCGCTCGAAGCTGGCGATCGGCATGTAGACCTCGCCCCGCACCTCGAACTCCTCGGGCAGGCCACGCAGCGGCGCGACCGTCAGCGGGACCGACCGGATCGTGCGCACGTTCGTCGTGACATCCTCGCCGGTCAGCCCGTCGCCGCGGGTTGCGGCCCGCACCAGCTGGCCGTTGCGGTAGGTGAGCGAAATCGCGAGGCCGTCGATCTTCAGCTCGCAGGTATAGGTCACCTCGTCGCCCACTGCAGAGCGGATCCGGCGATCCCAGGCCCGGATCTCCTCCTCCTCGAACGCGTTCTGAAGGCTGAGCATCGGCGAGCGGTGGCGGACCTTGGCGAACTGCTCAGAAGGCGCGCCGCCGACCCGCTGCGTCGGCGAGTCGGGCGTGACCAGCTCCGGGTGCTCCGCCTCCAGGCCCTGCAGCTCCCGAAACAGAGCGTCGTACTCGGCGTCGGTGATCTCCGGCCGGTCGAGCACATAGTAGAGGCGCTCGTGGCGGCGGACCTCCGCCCGCAGCTCCTCGGCTCGCTTCGCGAGCTGGGCCGTGGCGCTCACGCTCCGATTCTCGTCAGCGGCGCCAGCGTACCGCTGAGGATCTTCACGCCCGCCCGGTCGAACTGGACCACGAGCTCCTCGTCGCTGCGGGTCAGCGTGCTCTTGATCACCGATCCCACCCCAAAGCTGGGGTGCTGCACGCGATCGCCGGTGTGGAAGCGCTGGACCGGGGGCGCGGCCGGGGCGGCGGGCACCGCCGAGGCCCGTTCGAGCATGCGCTCGCGGTAGGCGCCGGGCTGAGCGCCACCGGCCGGGCGGCGGGGCGGCGCCGGTGCCGCACCCTTGGTCGGCGCCGCCAGCAGCGACTGGGGGATGTCGTCCAGGAAGCGGCTCGGGAAGGAGGCGCGCGCCTGTCCGAAGAGGTGGCGGCGGAAAGCGCAGCTCAAGTAGAGCCGGTCCTCAGCGCGGGTGATCCCTACGTAGGCGAGCCGGCGCTCCTCTTCCATCTCCTTTTGAGTGGGATCGTCCAGCGCGCGCTGGTGGGGCAGCAGACCCTCCTCCATGCCGGCGACGAACACGACCGGGAATTCCAGCCCCTTGACCATGTGAAGGGTGATCAGGGTCACGCCCTCCTCGTCCTCCGCGTAGGAGTCGACGTCGGAAACCAGGGCGGCCTCGGTGAGGAAAGCCTCCAGCCCCGTGAGCGGGTCCTCGGCGGAGTCGAACTCCTGGGCCAAGCCGCGCAGCTCCTTCAGGTTTTCCATCCGGGCCTCGCCCTGCGGTGTGCCGTCGATGTAGGCCGCCTCTAGCCCCATGACCTCGACCACGTGCTCGCAGAGCTCGCTCGGCTTGAGCACGCCCAGCGTGGCCCGCAGCGAGAGCAGTTGCTCCCGGAAGCGCTGGAGCGGCGCCTGAGCCGCCTTTTGGAGCCCCTCCGCCTCCTCCACCCGCTCCAGGGCCTCGAGCGGAGTCACCTCCCGCGCGCGCGCCCACGCGACCAGCTTGTCGACCGTGACCGGGCCGATCTTCCGCTTGGGCACGTTGACGATGCGGGCGAAGCTGACCGTGTCGCCCGGGTTGAAGAGGAAGCGCAGGTAGGCGAGCAGGTCCTTGACCTCACGGCGCTCCCAGAAGCGCACGCCGCCCACGAGGCGGAAGGGAATCCGGCGCCGGCCAAAGACGTCCTCGAAGGCCCTCGATTGGGCGTTGATCCGGTAGAGCACCGCGAAGTCGGAATAGCGCCGGTCCTCCCGGCGGCGCAGGCGCTCGATCTCATCGGCGACGAACTCCGCCTCCTCGACCTCGTTGTAAGCCTGGACGGCCGTCACTCTCTCGCCGCCGACGCGATCCGTCCAGAGGCGCTTGGGAGCCCGCTCGGTGTTGTGCCGGATGACGTGGTAGGCCGTGTCCAGGATCGGCTGGCTGGAGCGGTAGTTCTGCTCCAGGTGGACCACCGTGGCGTCCGGGTAGTCCTTCTTGAAGTCGAGGATGTTGCGGACGTCGGCGCCCCGCCAGCCGTAGATCGACTGGTCGTCGTCGCCCAC
>CAZXGB010000161.1:0-6609 GCA_964640005.1 uncultured Actinomycetes bacterium
CACGAACCATGGCCCAGAAGATCTGGGACGAGCACGTGGTGGCGCCCGGCGAGGGAAGCCAGCCTGACCTGCTCTACGTCGACCTCCACCTCGTGCACGAAGTCACCAGCCCTCAGGCCTTCGAGTCGCTCCGGCTGACCGGCCGCAAGGTCCGGCGCCCGGACCTGACCATCGCGACCATGGACCACAACACGCCGACGCGAGGCGGGTATGAGGCGGCCGACGAGGTGGGGAAGAAGCAGCTCGAGGCGCTCAAGGTCAACTGCGAGTGGGCGGGGATCGCTCTCTACCCGCTCGGTCATCGCAGCCAGGGCATCGTTCACGTGATCGGACCTGAGCTGGGCGCCACCCAGCCCGGGCTGACCATCGTCTGCGGCGACTCGCACACCTCGACTCACGGCGCTTTCGGGGCCATGGCCTTCGGGATCGGCAGCTCGGAGGTCGAGCACGTGCTGGCGACGCAGTGCCTTTGGCAGCGTCGCCCAAAGCAGATGGCCGTCACCGTCGACGGTGAGCTGCCGCTCGGGGTGACTGCGAAGGACGCCGTCCTCAGCCTGATCGCGCGCGTGGGCGTGAGCGGAGGCCAGGGACGCGCCGTTGAGTACCGGGGCTCGACGATCCGCGCCCTGTCCATGGAAGGGCGGATGACGATCTGCAACATGTCCATCGAGTGGGGCGCCCGCGTGGGCATGGTCGCCCCCGACGCGAAGACGTTCAGCTACCTCGAGGGCCGTCCTCGGGCCCCACACGCTGCCGAGTGGGAGCGTGCGCTGGTCCGCTGGCAGGCGCTGCCGACCGACGCCGGCGCCGCGTTTGACGAAGAGGTGGAGATCGACGCCTCGACCCTCGAACCGTACGTCACCTGGGGAACCAACCCCGGGCAGGCGGCGCCGATCTCGGGCCGGGTCCCGGAACCGCGAAGCGAGACCGACCTCAGGGCCCTTCGCTATATGGACCTTCAACCGGGGCTGGCGTTGGCCGACGTCGCCGTCGATCGGGTGTTCATCGGCTCCTGCACCAATGCGCGGCTGGAGGATCTGCGGGCGGCGGCCCGCGTGGTCGATGGCAGGAAGGTGCACCCGCGGGTGCGCGCGATGGTGGTGCCAGGCTCAGCCCTGGTGAAGATCGAGGCCGAGAAGGAGGGCCTCGACAAGGTCTTCACAGCGGCCGGTTTCGAATGGCGGGACGCCGGCTGCTCGATGTGTCTCGGCATGAACCCCGACATCTTGCAGCCCGGCGAGCGCTGCGCCTCGACCTCCAACCGCAACTTCGAGGGCCGCCAGGGGGCGGGCGGCCGCACGCACCTGCTGTCACCGCCGATGGCCGCGGCGGCGGCCATCCACGGCCATCTGGCGGATGTCAGGGACCTCGCCCGATGAGGCCCTTTCGCTCCCATCGGGGCCGGATGCTGCCGCTCGACCGTGCCGACGTCGACACCGACCAGATCATCCCGAAGCAGTTCCTGAAGCGGATCGAGCGCAGCGGCTTCGGTCCCTTCCTCTTCTACGACTGGCGGCGGACCGACCCCGACTTCCCGCTCGACCAGCCGCGCTATCAGGGCGCGTCGGTGCTCGTGGCGGGGCCCAACTTCGGCTGCGGTTCGTCGCGCGAGCACGCGCCCTGGGCGATCGAGGACGCCGGCTTCCAGGTCGTGATCGCGCCCAGCTTCGCGGACATCTTCCGGATCAACTGCGGCAAGATCGGGCTGCTCGCGATCACACTGCCGGAAGGTCAGGTGCGGCAGCTGATGTCGATCGCCGAGGAAGACCCGGAGACCGAGGTGGCCGTCGACCTCGAGGCGCAGATCGTATCTGCTCCGGGGTTCGAGGGTCGGTTCGAGATCGATCCCTTCGTAAAGGAGTGCCTGCTCAACGGCTGGGACGACGTCGCCCTGACTCTGCGCCAGGAAGACGCGATCGCGGCCTTCGAGAAGCGTCGCGCGGCCGCCTCCTAGAAATCCTCTCCCGGGAGCAGCCAGGGCAAGGCGGCCGACATCGGGCCGGCCAGAGTGCGGAACTCACTCGGATCGATGCTGTCGCGCACGAGCAAGGCCAGGGTTGCGCCGAGGAGAGCGCGCTCGGCGTGGTCTCCGGCCGGACCATGCTCCACCTGCCACGCGACCATCGCGTGCGGTCCCTCGGTCTCGGAATGGAAGCGGCTTTGCAGCTCCTCCCAATGGCCGCCGCGATTGGTCACCGTGAGCGCCTGAAGCGCGGCCTCCTCGGCCCTGTTCCAGTGCTCGGGATCGAGGCCGGCCGTCCGCTCCCAGGCCTCGGCGACCCGTTCGATCCCTGAGGGCCCAAGGGTCCGGGAGTCGTCGAGCAGCCGGCTGACAGCATCCTCGTTCGGGTTGGGGCCATAGCCGTCAGCGTCGGTCACTGGAATTCTCCATGATCCATGATCGCGCTCGCGACGGATCCCGGCTAACCTCGGCCCGGATGACCGATCGCTACGTGATCGCCCTCGGCGGCAACGCGCTGATCCCGCCGGGCGGTGCGGGAACCGCCGAGGAGCAGATCCGGACCGTGCGTCACGCCATGACGCAGCTGGCACCGGTCGCCGCCTCCGGGGCCGAGCTCGTGATCACACACGGCAACGGCCCGCAGGTCGGCAACCTGCTCCTCAAGAACGAGATCGCGGCCGGCGTGGTCCCTCCGATGCCGCTCGACTGGTGTGTGGCCCAGACTCAAGCCACCATTGGCCTTGCCATCCAGGAGGCGCTGGAGTGGGAGCTGCGCCGGCGCCGTGCTCAGCGCACGGTGGCCGTCGTGCTCACCCGGGTCGTCGTCGATCCCCTCGACCCCCGGCGGCTCGAGTACACGAAGCCGATCGGCCGCCGCCTGACCGACATAGAGGCGCGTGACGAGGAGCGCCGGTTGGGGCATCGGTACACCCGCCAGCCCGACGGCAGCTGGCGGCGGGTGGTGCCCTCACCCGAGCCGACCGCGATCGTCGAGGAGTCGGAGATCCGGCAACTGGTCCAGGGTGGGGCGGTGGTGGTCGCAGCCGGCGGTGGCGGGGTGCCGGTCGAAGAGGGCGAGGAAGGCCGGTTGATCGGCGTCGAGGCGGTGATCGACAAAGACCTCACCGCCTCGCTGCTGGCGCGGCGGCTGGAGGCGGGCGTCCTGGTCATCCTGACCGAGGCGCGCGGCGCGGCGGTCAACTTCGGAGGGCCGGACCAGCGCTACCTCGAGCGGGTGGGCCCTGACATCGTTCGTGGGTTTCAGCGAGCCGGCCACTTCGCGGCCGGATCGATGGGTCCGAAGGTGGAGGCCGCACTGCGATTCGTCGAGCCGGCCGGCGGACCCGCGCGGGCCGCCATCGGCGCGCTCGAGGAAGCGGCGGCGGTGATCGCCGGCGAATCGGGGACACAGATAATCGGAAGGTGAAGCTGCTGGTTGAGGTGCGGCCGCGCCGCTACCACGACTCGATCCAGCTGATGGTGGCGTCGGCGCGGATGGCGTCGGTGCCGGGTGTCGAGGCCGCCATGGCCGCGATGGCCACCCCGCTCAACCTGGAGATGCTGCGCGAATCGGGCCTCTGGTCCCAGGAGGTGGCCGAGGCGAGCGCTGACGACCTCGTGCTGGCGGCCCGGGGCGAGCAGCCCGACCTCGCGATCGCGGCGGCCGAGGCCGCGTTGACCGAGCGCACAGTTGGCGCGGACGGAGGCGGACTTCCCCCGCCCCAAAGCCTGCGCGCCGCCGCGCGGCGTCTCCCGGAAGCAAACCTGGCGGTCGTCTCGGTGCCCGGCGAACACGCGGCCTGGGCCTGCTGGGACGCACTCGCCCAGGGTCTCAACGTCTTCTGCTTCTCCGACAACGTCTCGATCGAGGACGAGGTGCGCCTGAAAGACGAGGCACTGCGCCGGGGCCTGCTCTTCATGGGCCCGGACTGTGGGACCGCGATCATCGACGGGACCGGTCTCGGCTTCAGCAACGCGGTGCCGCGCGGGCGCATCGGCATCGTAGGCGCCTCCGGGACCGGCATCCAGCAGCTGACCTGCCTGCTCGCCCACCAGGGCGTAGGGATCTCGCAGGCGATCGGGGTCGGCGGGCGTGATCTGTGGCCGGAGGTAGGCGGGCGGATGACGCGAGAGGCGATCCGCCGGCTGGACGAGGACCCGGACACCGACGTCATCGTGGTCATCTCCAAGCCGGCTGCGGCCGAATTGTCGGCCCGTAAGCCGCTCGTCAAGGCGCTGCTCGGACCCGGGGTGGACATCACCGCGATCGCCCTCGACGTAGGGGGCGGATCGCTGCCGCCGGATCCCGATCCGGTCCGCTGGGACGGGCGCGTGGACGGCATCTTCTCGGGCGGCACGCTGCGCGATGAGGCGGCCCTGATCTGGGGCGAGGACTCGCGCTTCAGCGCCGTCGACTACGGCGCCGACGAGTTCACGCATGGCCGCGCCCACCCGATGATCGACAACACGATCAGGCTCGAGGCCATCCGGCGAGCTCGCGGCCTGATCTACCTCGACGTCGTGCTCGGCCGGGGGGCGCACCCCGACCCGGCCAGCGAGCTGGCGCCGGCGCTGGCCGGCCGGCCGTCGGTGGTCGTCCTCATCGGGACGGACGGCGACCCCCAGGGTCTCGGCCGCCAGCGAGCCGCCTTCGAGGCGACCGGGGCGAAGGTCTTCCTGTCCAATTCCCGGGCTGCTCGCTCGCTGCTCTGAATTGGCGGCTTGCCCGCCGTCGATACGTTGTCGTATTTCCAGTGCATGCTCTCCTCACGGGGTCTACGACTCCTGGCCGCGGCCGCTTCCGTCTCCCTCCTGGCACTCCCGTCCGCCGGCGCTCGGGCGGCGACGGGTACGGCCGCCTTCGTCAACTACGAGCTGGGCGGCAGTCCGCCGCATCCCGTCGGGACGGCATGCCCTCAGCAGGCGAACTCGCCGAACTGCACCAACGGTGCGGCTGAGCCCCAGATCCGGGCCTCGCTCGACGGCGCCTTCTACGCCGTCAGCGAGAACGGTCTGAGCGGAGGTACGCTGGCCTGGAAGTCGACCGACCGCGGGCTCCACTACGCATCGTTGGCTTCGCCCAACATCGTTTCCTCGGGCCCGACGGGTTCAATCTCGACGGCCGGCGGCGACACTGACATCGCGGCCGCACCCGTCAAGAACTCGCACGGCGTCCGCAACGTGTACGTGGCGAGCTTGGAGCTGGCCAACGTTATGGTCAGCACGAGCACGGATGGCGGCGGGACGTGGTCCAAGAACCCGATCGGTGCGTCCATCCCGGGCGACGACCGGGAGTGGATCGCAGCCGATGGCGCCAGCAAGGTGTGCCTCAGCTACCACGACATGGCGACCTTCAACATCGACGTCAACTGCAGCAGCGACGCGGGCACGACCTTCACTCAGCTCGGGGATGCCATCGACGCCGCTCATCTGTGGGCGATCGACAACAACGAGATCGGGAACCTGGCCATCGACCCGGCCAACCACTACGTCTATCAGACGTTCAGCGCGATCGCGGACGCGGGCGAGACCGTTTGCTCCACGGCCGGGAGCTGCGGCTACCACGCCGTCTACGTGGCCGTGTCGAGCGACGGTGGCCGCACCTTCACGGACCACGCGGTCTACGTCAACCCCGATCAGAGCGTCAGCTACGGCCACCAGTTCGTGAACCTGTCCGTGGACCGGGCGGGGAACCTCTACTCCGTCTTCAGCGACGACCACAACACGTTCATCGCCTACTCGCGCGACCAGGGCACGACCTGGTCGAAGCCGGTTCAGGTCAACAGCGGTGCGGCCAAGACGGCGATCATGCCCTGGAGCGTTGCCGGCGACGCCGGCCGGGTCGATGTCGTCTACTACGGTGCGGACTACTACGGCACCGAGCACCCCGACAACTACCCCGCGAGCACCAAGTGGTACGCCTACTTCGCCCAGAACCTGAATCTCTTCGGGGGCGGTGCGTTCATGCAGGTGGCGGCGACTCCGCTGATCCACACCGGCGCCGTCTGCGAGGGAGGCGTCTCCTGTGCCGGGAACCGCGATCTCTACGATGACTTCGGGGTCGCCGCCGACCCGGCGACCGGCCTCGCCTCGATCGTGTACAGCGACGACCAGTGGAGCCAGAACACGAGCGGCTGCGTCCAGTCCAGCAACAACCAGCCGGCGTGCGACCACACGTCAATCGCGACCCAGGTCACCGGGAGCGGGATCTATCTGACCAGCACGAGTTCTCTGGCCCGCCGGCATCGCTGAAACGGGCCCGGCACTAGCCGGGCATACGCGCTACATGTGGGAACCTGAGGGTGTGCCCGTGCAGCCCGTTCGGTGTTTGGAGCTTATTTGTCAATGACTGAATCACAGGGGCAGGACGTCAACCCTTCGGAGAGCGACCACGTCCCTCAGCGGCAGGCGCCCGGCGAGGGTGAGCAGACCGACCGCGAGCTCACCGAGTACCAGGAACCACCGGGGAAGCGGGAGGAGCCGGGTGCCCGGGAGCGGGAGCGGAAGGGGCAGCGGGGCGTCTAGGCTGCGATCCCGCTAGGCCCAAATTCTGGCCCGCTGTATACACCGAGCCGATAAACGGGCCAGATTCCGGCCCGCTGTATGCACCCGGTCGCAACCCAGCCCTAAAGCAGCGCGGTGCGGGA
>CAZXGB010000162.1:0-6540 GCA_964640005.1 uncultured Actinomycetes bacterium
GTCATCTTGCGGATCCCGACCAGGCCGGCCTTGAACTCGCGCTCCAGCGTCGACCTCGACTCCCGCAGGGCGGTCACCATGTCGAGGAACTCGCGCCGTTCGATGAGCATGTTCACCGTCAGCAGGGCTGCCAGGGCGATCGTCATCGTGGGCTGGAACAGGCCCGCCTCTTGGTGGGTGACGGCGGTGAAAAAGTCGCCGCCGGCCGCGGTCAGCAGGGTCATCCACGGCAGCGCCAGCTGCCAGAGGTCGAGCGGCATGTCCTGCTGTTCGAGCCGCGGCGGGGCCTCGGGGTAGGCGGCCGCGAGCGCGATCAGCAAAAAGCCGGTGAACCATCCGGTGTTGAGCACGCTCCCGATCGTGCCGTACGCGCCCTGCGCCGTCAGGTAGGCGAAGGCGCTGTCGGCGATCGAGTAGGCGGCCACGCCGCACAGGAGGAAGGCCATGCGGCCCTTCTGCTGTCCGGTCGCGCGGCGGATGGCGAGGATCAGCACGGTGCCGATCAGGATGTCCCCGACGGGATAGGTCAGCGCGAAGGTCCTCGAGAACAGGTCGTTGCTCGAGCCCCAGACCAGCCGCAGGCCGAAGCCCCACGCGGTGGAGGTCAGCGCGATTGCGACGATCAGGCCGTCGAACCAGATCCGCCACTTCGCCGAGGTGCCGCGGGCGCTGCCCCAGAAGGCGCGAATGCCCGCCACGGCAAAGGGCACGGCCGACAGGAAGCCGACGTCCGGCAGCCCGGGCGACGGGATGGGCTGTCGAAGGACGACCTCGTAGACCGACCAGGCGATCTGGCCCGACGACCAGAGCCCGGTGGAGATGCTCATCAGCGCCCAGCCGAGGCGGTTCCTGCCCTGCGCTCGGGTGGCGGCCCACGCGCACGCCACGCAGGCGGTCGCCGCCGCGCTCGCCTCCCCGATATCGTCGATGGCGATGACGATCCTGTCGCCGAAGAAGACGTACTTGAGCGTCAGGGCGTAGAAGACCGAGGCGACGGCGACGGCGGCCACAGCCACCGCGAAGATCCGCGTCCGCCGGTTCCAGGAGGCCCATGCGCTCATGTGCAGCGCGAAGTTAACCAGCAGGGGCCCCGGTTTGATCTCTCTTAGCGCAGGTTCATTCGGTCGGGCCCGTGCGTCGGGACCCCGGATGACTCGGTAAAATCAACCGGCTCACAGCCGGGCGGCTGGCGGAACTGGTAGACGCGCACGTTTGAGGGGCGTGTGGGGTAACCCATCCGGGTTCGAGTCCCGGGTCGCCCACCACACCGGATTCCCCGCCATCGCCGGCACTCGCGGGGTTGCGGCGCATGAATTTCCCGCGATTGCCGGCACTCGCGGTTTCGAGACCTGCCAACTGGTTCGCGTTACGGAAAGTACGGCCCACCACGATTCCTATGAGCGCTCGGTAGCCAGACGGCAAGACGTCTTCGGCGGCCCGGTTACACAGCTTCGGCAGCCGCCGCACACTTACAGCGGCCGCTGTCCGACACTCCGCCACACGAGGGAGATAAGCGTGGTGAGAGGGTCTCGCAAACCATTCCTTTCGACCGTTGCAATGTCCTACGGCCCGCCGCTCCAGCGTCGGAGTTCAGTACTCCTTGACTTCGACCGCCGCGAAGATTCGTGCTTGGGGACCTTCAATCCGCGCCAGTGGGTTTTTCCAGAGCTTGCGGAGGGCGGCGTGCATGTCTTCAGCGCTTTCCAGGCCGTCGAATTCGAGGTCGATCATCACCAGGTTCCGGTCGGTGATCGAGCGCGCAACCACGTGCCGGCGAACGCCCATCCTCTCCCGGCCGAGCGGATCCGAGTCGAAGGCGGTCCGCTTCCACGTGTCGAAATCGCCGACCTCATGTTCGATGCGGAGGATCAGCATCACGATCGTCCCCCGATCGCCGACGCCGCCCCAAGGTCGCGAGTTTCCGCGTTGACGCGGGTGACGCCCTGACGCTCTCGCACGACGGACAAAAAGAAGACGGCGACAACGACGCTCGCGATGATCACGGTGACGTGGAATACGTAGTCGATCACCGCAAGGCTCGCCCAACCGCTGGACACACGATGGAAATTCGAGTGCGGCCACCAATTGACCAGCAGCCACCAGATGCTGAGGAACGCTGCGCGGGATAACGCCGGCGGACGATCTGCGCGGATGAGCTTTCTGCCGAAGAGCAGGAAGGCTACGCCCAGGCCCAACGACAGTGCGGGAAAGACAACCTCGACCGGCACGAGGATGGGCAGAACGCTGGGCGGCGGGCCGGCGACCCCAGCCGGTGTCCGCCACAACACAAAGGAGAGGGGAACCGCGACGGCTGCAACGACGAGGGTGACTGCGAGCCATCTCAACCGATCCATGACCGTGAATTCGTCCATGGCCGGAGCTTGAACGTCGGCGGGCCGACCGCGCATCGGTGCCAGTACCCAATCCTCAGTCGGACTCAGGGCCCAGGTAGCGCACGGCGTAGGCGGCGATCTCCGCCCTTCGAGAAGCCGTGAGCTTTCGCAGGATGCTCGTCACGTGGTGCTCGATGGTGCGGGGGCTCAGAAAGAGGCGCGCCGCTATCTGGTCGTTGGAGAGTCCGAGGCCGACAAGTCGCGCCACCTCCTGCTCCCGGCGACTCAGGCCGGCCGTGGCGGCAGGCCCTCCGGGAGTGCGGACGCCGAGCTCACGCAACAGCCGGCGGGCGCGGTCGGCTCCGGGATCCGCGCCGAGCGCGATGAACGAAGCCAGCGCGAGCTTGGCCTCCCGGGTCGCCAGTTCCGAATTGCTGGCAGCCACCGCTTCGGCGATCGCGAGCCGCGCACGGGTCGCCTCCCAGGTCATGCCTGCCTCTTGGAGGCGGTCGAGCGCCAGCTCCAGCTCGACCACCGGGTCTCCTCCTGTGGCTGAGGTGACAAATCCGGACGCCAGATTGGCGAGACCGCTCAGATAATTCCCAGCACCCGTAGCTGCAAGATTGGCCAGAGCCACAGCCGCACGGCGGGCGGCCCTCAGGTCTCCGGCTGCGATACGGGCCTCTGTCAGCTGGAGCAGCAGTGGCCCCGCCTGCAAGTTGGTCTCCCCCAGCTGGTTGACCCGGCGCTCCAGCAAAGCAGCGGCGACCTCGGGCCGTCCGCGGGCGAGCTCGAGTTCCGCCAGCGGTTGCTGTGCATCCGGGTGGGTCTCGTTCCCTTCCAGCAGCCGTGCGGCATCGTCCAGGCGGCCCTGACGGACACGAAGGTCGGCCAGGCGTACCAGTGCGTCGGCTCGCATTCCCCTGGGACCGGCGTCGAAAATCCTGAGGGCCTTCAGCAGCTCGTCCTCGGCTTGGGACCATCTGCCCGTCGCCGCGAGCACCCCCGCGTACGTGGCGCGGCAGGTGCCGGTCATCCCGATCTCGCGGTATGCGTCGAGGAATGGCTGCGCGACCTGGTGCCACTCATCGGCGCGCCGGAAATCGGCCGTCCGCTCGCAGCCGGCGAGCAGCGCGCAGTAGATCTGGCCGACCGCCTCCGGAGCACGAACCTCGCCGGCTGTCGTGGCGGCCATTGCCTCATCGAGCCTGGCCAGGCCCTCCTTCACGCGGCCCATGGACAGCATGGCCAGCCCGCCGTAGGCGAGGGCCAGCGCCTCATAGTCCGAATCGCCAAACCTTCGAGCGAGGTCCATCGATTGCTCGGCGGCACGCTCGACCTCGGCCGGATCACCTGTGGCCAGCGCGTGCATGAGGATGACGCGTCCGGTCTCGGCCGACGGCTCCGCCTGCCTGAGCAGCCGGCCGGACGTCGCGATCCACCCGGAGGCTGCCGCTCGGTTGCTCTTGTAACGCAGGAATTGGCCGCCGAGCCAGAAGGCCGCCCAGGCCGCCCGGCCGTAGTCGGCGTCGCGCCGGAAGCGCACGTAGGCCGCCTCCATGGCTCGAAGGGCGCCGTCCAGGTCGTTTTGCCAGAACAACGCGATCGCCAGGCCCTGGTACGCCTCGCCGCCGGCCCCGGCTGCGATGGCCGCCTCATGTTCGGCTTGTCGGGTCGCCCAGCCAGCGGGATCCATCAGCGAATCATGCAATCAGATCGAGATGGCCCGGCCTCGAAGGACGGCGAGTTGGTTCGCGTCTTGGAAACTGCGGCCCACCGCGACAGGCAGCGCTGAGTCACGCGCTGTGTCATCGCTTCTGCTACGGGACACTAGCGGCAGAAACCTGCCGGCTCGAGCGACTCGGGGACGTCGCCGGTTTTGGCCGCAAACACGAATACCTTCTGCAGGCCGGCCTCCGGCGTGTATAGGTAGACGCCGTGATCGTTACCAAGCCAGAGCCGGTTGCCATCCGGCTGCACGAACCAGTGGTCGAGGTCCTCGTGAATGAAGTCAGTCGTGCCCGGCGCGACCAGGCGTTCGATCGCGCCATTGCCGCCGTCGGGATCGCTGACCCGGACAGTCGGACGCCCCGAACCATCGACCGACCTCACGGAAACGGTGTGCCGTGGCACGTAGTCCCACAGCGTCCGCGTACCGGTGGCCAGGTTCACGGAGATGAGCGTGTCGAACGATTGGCCCCCACCCGGAGGACTGGGATCGCGAGGATCGTTGAGGCCCACCCACGCGATTCCGCCCTTGACCAGTTCCACGTAGGAGATGTGGGCGATCGAGGTGACCCTTGCGGTCGCGACATCCAGGCGCCAGAGACCGTAGTAGCTGTAGTCCTGGCCGTTGCCGTACACGAGGTAGACGGCCGCTCCGTCGAAGTCGGCGACCTGGGTCCAGATCGCTCCGGGCGTTGCCGGTGGGAATGAAAACGTCCTGTCAGTGGCGCTCATGACGGAAACGACATGCACCTGTAAGAGCGTCGACGACCCATGGATCGACTGATCCAGGTACGCATAGTGGCTGCGGTCCGGGCTCGCCTGGCCGGAGCTCACCGGCAGCCAGCGGTGCTCGGCCGCGTCGTAGAAGGGAAGTCCCGCACCGAGACCAGATCCGCCGACGAGGACCGGGGTCTGGACGGTCTTGAGGAGGTTTGAAGTGATGACGGGGGTGAACGCGCCCGATGGATCCGTTGCCATCGTCGCCGCAGGGAACGTGATGAACGCCCCCTGGTAATCGCCCTCCCCGACCTGCGGAGCAATCAGAACCGGCAGGCGGCAGCTGAAGGACACTTTGGTCAGCGGAACGTCTCCCGCCGGGGGTGTGGCCCAAGGGCTCGGCGTGCCTGACGGCGAGGACGCCGCGGAGCGGGATGACGAGGCGGCCACCGGCGACACGGAGTGAACCGCGGTTGTGGGGCTGGAGCAGCACGTCACCAGCAATCCCGCCGCGGCGACTACCGCAACCCTCACGCACTCGTGAACGGGACGATCCCGCGGCCGGTTATCAAGGCGCGCCCGAAGGCAGCTGGCCGCCGTGAAAGGCGGCATAGATCCAGACCGAAACGATGAACGCCGGCAGGACCAGGCTCCCCAGCATCCCCACCACGCTGAGCACCAGAGCCAGGTTCGCCAGCCAGGCGCCCGCGGCGAGTGCAACCTTGGCTTCGCCAGGCGTCCTCACGCCGGCCAGCGATGGTGCTTCAGCGTTCATGCGCCGGCATTGTCCCGTACTCCGGTTGAGATCGCAGCACTACCCGCCCTCACAGGGGATGGAGACCGCGGCGGCGTCGGTCAAACTATGGGCGTGTCCGAGGCGGAGCAGCTCGACCCCAAAACCCAGTTCCGCCAGCTCTATGACCAGGAGTACCGGTCGGTCTACCGCGCGATCCGGGCCGTGGTCCTGGACTCGGCGGCGGCTGAGGACCTGACCCAGGAGACCTTCGTCCGGGCCTACCGGGCCCGCCTCCGCTACACCCCGACCGCGCCTCCGGGCGCGTGGCTGCGCCGGATCGGCATCAACCTCGCGATCTCCCACCTCCGCCGGCAGAAGCTCGCCCGCTTCCTTCCCGCCAGGCTCTACGTGGCCCCGGACCGCCGCGACTACGACCGGGCCGAGGCCCGCGACGTGGTCGAGAAGGCGCTGGCCGAGCTGAGCCCGAAGCTCCGGGCCGCGGTCGTCCTTCACTACTACGAGGGAATGACGCGCGAGGAGATCGCGGCCGCGCTCGGCGTCCCCGCCGGGACGGTGGCCTCCCGCATCGCCAAAGCGGTCGCCATCATGAGAAAGGCGATGGGAAGCGATCAACCCGAGGACACGAAGCGTTCGAGAAGTGAAGGTGCCCTACGTGGACGATAAAACCACTCGGGAGGGGGCGGTCACGCCCTCTGAGTCTGACGTCGCCCGGATGATCCGGGCCGAGGTCGACACCTGGACGCCTCGCCGGGGTGCTGACTGGCACGACCTTCAGCTCCGGATCGCGGGCGCCGGTCCTTCGCCGTGGGTGATCTACACGACGGCGAGCGCCGCACTCATCATGATCATTTTTGCGGCGTTCCTCGTCGGCTCATGGCTCCAGATCGGGGCCCTGGCGCCACAGCCCACGCAGCTCGGCCCGCACTGAAGCCGGGTCGCCCGCGGAGTCGCGACAGTCGCGGCTCGATTCCACGCGTTATGCGCCAGAGGAGCCAAATCCCGCGC
>CAZXGB010000163.1:0-6406 GCA_964640005.1 uncultured Actinomycetes bacterium
CGCTTCTCGAGAACGGCTACGCCGGCACCTCGGTTCGCGCCATCGCGTCACGCGCCGGCGTCGCCATCGGCAACCTGCAGTACTACTTCCCCACCAAGTCGGAGCTGCTGGTCGAGGCCTGGCGCTACCTGACCGCCCGCTCCGTCGAGGAGCTGCGCCTTGCCCTCAATCAGCTGACCGATCCGCTGGAGGTGCTCCAGGTCGGCGTGGAGTCGATCTGGAACTCGCTGCGCCAGCTCGGCGACGTCCAGCTGGCCGCGTTCGACCTCCTCGTCCAGGCCCCGAAGCACGAGCGCCTCCAGGCCTACCTGCCTGAGCTCTTCACCCGCTATCGGGAGGTGATTCAGGAACAGCTCGACCGCCTCGAGCGCGACGGCCGCGTCCGCTTCAAAGTCGAGCGCGAGGTGCTCGTGCCTCTGGTCCTCAACACCGTGCTCGGGTTCGGCCTCTACTACGTCGTGACGCGCGACGACGACTCCTGCCTGCGCGCCCTCTCCGCCTTCCAGCGGATCGCCCCCACCCTGGTCGAGCCAATTTAGCTTTGAAGAGCCGCACCACCGTGGAGATCGCTCCTCGCGACCTCGAGACGCTCGATCGGCTCTGGGCGGACGGCCTCGGCGCTGCCTATGACGCCTACGCCGGCCTGGCGCGCGACAACCGGGTCGCCCTGGCGGCGGCGCTCGTCGAGACCGGCTGCCGGCTGCAGGGGATCGGCAGTCACCTCGCCGCACCGGGTCAGCTCCTGCTCGGGGACCTCTGCCTGGCCCGCTCCTCCCGGCTGCTGGCCGACGTCGCCGACCAGAAGCTGCAGGTCGCGTTCGCCCGCGTCGTCGAGCGCGTCAGCAGCGAGGCCGCTGCCGAGCGCGAGGTGAGCGACATCCGGCAGCTTCTGCGCTCGGTCCTCGGGAGCCGGGTGTGATCATCAGCCGCCGTCTCGGGCTGGCCACTGAACGCGGGACGCAGTTCATCGACATCACGGACCTGGTCGAACGCGAGATCGTCGCGAGCGGCCTCCGCGACGGACGCGTCTACCTGCAGTCGCTGCACACCACGCTCGGCATTGCCGTCAACGAGAACGAGCCGCTTCTGCTGGGGGATTTCGAGAATCTCCTCGACCGCCTGGCGCCGTCCGGTGCCGTCTACCTCCACGACGACTTCGGCCGCCGGGTCGGCATCAGCTCGGGTGAACCGGCCAACGGCCACGCGCACTGCCGCCTGCTCCTGCTCGCCCCCAGCCAGACCCTCCTGGTCGAGGACGGCCGCCTGCTCCTCGGCCGCTGGCAGTCGGTCTTCGCGGTCGAGCTCGACGGGCCTCGGGAGCGAGAGCTCGCCGTCCAGCTCGAGGGCGACTTCAGCAACCGGCCGAAGCCGCGAGTCGAAGGCGAACTGCTCGAGCAGGAGCTGAGCCGCCTGCTCAACGTCGACCCGGAGCCGCTCCGGGAGCCGATGCGGCGGCTGGTCGAGGCTGGCGGCAAGAGGATCCGCCCCGCCCTGGTCGCGCTCACCGGACGCCTGGGGCCGAACCACGACCCGCTGCGCAGCAGCACCCTGGCGGCTGCGGTCGAGCTCATCCACTCGGCCACGCTCGTGCATGACGACTACGTCGACGAGGCGCCCGTTCGCCGCAGTCGGGCCACCGTCGCCGCGCTCGAAGGCCCGCGGCGCGCGATTGAGGTCGGCGACTACTACTTCGCCAAGGCGACGCGGGTCATCGCCGAGCTCGGCTCGCCGGCCGTCACCTCGACGATCGCCGAGGCCATGGAGGCGATCTGCGGAGCCCAGATAGACGATGTCGCCCTGCGCGGCAGCTATCCCGGCGACCGCAGCTCATACCTGAAGGTCGTGCGCGGCAAGACGGCCGCGCTGATGGCGGCCGCGTGCGTCGCCGGCGCCCAGCTTTCGGGCAGCGATTCGGAGACCGTGGACCGCCTGCGCCGCTTCGGCGACATGCTCGGGATCGCCTTCCAGATGGCCGACGACGTGGTCGACTTCAGCGGGACCTCCGGCAAGCAGGCCGGCCAGGACATCCGCGAGCGGACACTCTCGCTGCCCCTGATCTACGCGATCGAGCACGAAGAGGTCGGCGCCGAGGTCAGGGCGCTGCTCGAGGGGCCGCTCAGCGACGACCACGTGGAGCGCGTGACCGAGCTCGTGAAAGAGTCGGGCGCGCTGGAGCGGGTTGGCGAGGAGGCGCTCGACCTGGTCGAGATGGCCGTCCAGGAACTGGTTGCCATCGAGCTCGACGGCGTCCGCGATCCCCTCATGGACCTGGCTTATTCAGCAGTCAATCGCAGCAGTTAGGACGACCGGCCGTTCGGCCACTCTGACCTTCTTCCTGCTCGGTGTCGGCTGCTTCCTGGCGCTCTATCTGCCCCAGCCGCTGCTCCCGGAGCTCGACCGCCAGTTCCACACGCCACCCAGCGTCACGGGCCTGGTCATGACCGCGGCCCTCCTCGGATTCGCGCTCGCCGGCCTGCTCGGCGAGGGCGACCCCCAGCAGGCGCTGCGGCGGGCGATGTGGCTGACCGTTGTGGGCAGCCTCGGCGCCGCGCTCAGCCCCCATTTCCTGGTCCTGCTGGCGGCGCGCGCGCTCGAGGGAATCGGCGTCGGGCTGCTGGTCGCGGGCGCTATGGCCGAGGTGCCGCGGCGCCTGCCTCCGCTGGAAGCCGCTCGCGTGAACGGCGCCCTGATTGCAGGCACCGCGATGGGCGGCCTGGGCGGCCGCGCCGCCGGCTACAGCGGCCTGTTCCTGAGCTGGCGCGGCGCGTTCCTGGTCGGCGCCGCCGCCACCCTGAGCCTGGTCGGCATGACGCTGCGCTGGCTGGGCCGTGACGCGGAGACCAGGCGCTCTGACACGGCCGGCGCCGGCCAGGGTCGGCTGCCCCTGTCGCTGGTCGTTGCCGGCCTCTTCATCCTCTTCGTGAACGTCGGCCTCTTCGACCTCCTCCCCTACCGGCTGACCGGTCCCGTCTTCCGGCTCCGGCCCGAACAGGCCGACCTCGTCTACCTCGTCTACCTGCTGGGGGCGGGCTTCAGCTTCCTGACCGGGTTGGCGGTCGGGCGCTGGGGGGCGCGCGCCGTGATCATGGCGGTCGCCGCCGCTGGGGCGGGCGCGCTGCTGCTGCTCCTGACCGACCAGCTCGCCTTCGCGGTCGCCGGCGCCGCGGGCTCGATCTGCGCGACCACCGGGCTGCACTCCGCGCACAGCGGCTGGGTCGCCCGCTACGGACGGAAAGCGGTCGGCCGCTATCTGACCGTCTACTACATCGGCGGAGCCGCCGCCGCGCCACTCACCGCCTACACCTTCCAGCGCTGGGGCTGGCCGGGCGTCATCCTGCCCCTGGCCGGCGCCTGGAGCCTGGTCGGCCTACTCGCGCTCGCCCGCCAGCAGCCCGACCGTCCCGAGCGTCAGCAGCCGGATCGTGGGCTTGTGCCACCCGGCGCTACGGGCTAGCGCGAGCAGCTCCTCGGGCGTGCGGTAGGAGTCGATGGTGTCGCTCAGGTAGCGGTAGGCGCGCCGGTCGCCGCTGACCAGGCTGCCGATCGCCGGCAGCGCGGTCCGCAGGTAGGCGCGGTAGGCGGCGCCGACCAGTCCTGAGCGTGGCTTCACGAACTCGAGGACGACCGCCCGGCCACCGGGGCGGAGCACGCGCAGCATCTCCTCCAGCCCCCGCACAGGGTCTGCCAGGTTACGCAGGCCAAAGGCGATCGTGGCGCCCTCGAAGCGGCCGCGGCCAAAGGGCAGCGAGAGCGCGTCGCCGCGCACGTAGCTCGGTCCGGGCGCCGTCCTGGAGGCCACCTCCAGCATGCGGCTCGAGAAGTCGAGCCCGATGACCTCGCCTTCGGGCCCAACCCGCCGCTGCAGCTCGACCGCCAGGCGCCCCGAGCCGCAAGCCACGTCGAGCGCCGAGCCGCCCGCCGTCAGTCGCGTCGCCTCCGCCGCCAGCCGCCGCCAGCGGGCATCGCTCCCTCCCGACAGCAACGTGTTGAGGAGGTCATAGCGCCCTGCGATCCGGTCGAACATCGACCGAACCGCGACCGGATCCCGCTCGCTCAACGCTGCGCGGCGTGCCAGGCGTCGAGGACCCGCCGTTCCTTGTCGGGGTCGATGCCGCCATACGACCGAACCCGCCCGGTCGAGTCCTCGGGCGTGTGCGCACGTTCCTGGCTCTGCGCC
The DNA here is from genome assembly GCA_964640005.1 of uncultured Actinomycetes bacterium. GTDB lineage: Bacteria > Chloroflexota > Dormibacteria > Dormibacterales > Dormibacteraceae > CAZHAC01. The sequence continues at coordinate 4,178 of CAZXGB010000163.1, forward strand.
CAGGCGAGCGTGTCGGCAAGAGTCTGCTCGACCGGTCGAAAGGTCAGCCCCTCCGCGATCGCTCGTTGGATGGGCATGTCGAGGAGGGTTCCCTCGCCAGGCGGGAGCCAGAGCGGCATCTCGTTCCAGGGACCGACCTCGTGTTGGAGCAGGAAGTCGTCTCGCACCCACGTGAAGGTGGCGTCGCTGCCGGCCACTTCCCGGCAGGCATCGAGGAAGTCGCCCAGCGTCAGTGGTTCCTCAGGCCCTGTGCAGTTGAACGTGCCGCTCAGGCCGCGCTCGGCGCAGTCCAGGATCCATTCCGCCTGGTCGCGCGCATCGATGAACTGGAGGGGATAGTCCGGTGACGAGGGCGCCAGCACCTCCCCTCCGCGCGCCACACGGAGGGGCCAGAACGTGAAGCGATTGGTCGGATCCCAGGGACCGACGATCAGGCCGCTGCGTACGTTCAGCACCCGCCCTTCACCGAACGCCTCGACCGCGATCCGTTCGCACACCGCCTTGAGCGGGCCGTAGTCGCGGGTGACATCTTCCGAATCCGGATCCTCCAGCGGAAGCACCGGCGAATCCTCCGACTTGGGACAGTCGAGCGGGTAGACGCTGCCCGACGAGATGAACGCGTAGTGTTCGACCGCATCCTTCAGGATCTCAGCACTGGCCCGCACCTGCCGCGGCAGGTAGGCCGACGGGTCGACGCAGACTTCCCACTTGCGGCCGCGGAGCGCCGAGAGGTCGCCGTTGCGATCGCCTATAAGCCTCTCGACACCCGGGAACAATCTCGGCTTGGTCTGGCCGCGGTTGAAGATCGTGACCTCGTAGCCACGCCCGAGCGCGGCCTCGACAACATGGCGCCCAAGGAACGCGGTTCCGCCGAGAACGAGGAGCCTCAGACCCGCTCCCAAACCGAGGCAATGCCCTGGCCGACGCCGATGCACATCGTGGCCACTCCGTAGTGCGCGCCCCGCAGGTCCAGCTCGCGCACGAGCGTCGAAACCAGCCGCGACCCTGACGATCCCAGCGGGTGCCCGAGCGCGATCGCGCCGCCATTCACGTTTACACGCGCGGGGTCGATCCCGAGCAGCTTGACGCAGGCGACCGACTGCGCGGCAAACGCCTCGTTGATCTCCCAGACGTCGACATCGGCAACGGTGAGCCCGGCCTTCTCGAGGGCCCGAGCGCTGGCGGGCACCGGCCCGATGCCCATGTAGCTCGGATGGACGCCGGCGGCGGCCGCCGAGACCAGGCGCGCCAGCGGCCTCAGCCCACGCCTCTCCGCCTCGGCGGCCGACATCAGTACCACGGCCGAAGCGCCGTCGTTGAGCGGCGAGGCGTTGCCGGCGGTCACCGTCCCGTCCTTCTCGAACACCGGTTTCAAGCCCGCCAGCGACTCCAGGGAGCTGTCGGGGCGCGGGCCCTCGTCCTCGGTCAACTCCAGAGGTTCGCCCTTCCGCTGGGGAACGACGACCGGAACGATCTCCGGACCGAACCGCCCTTCGCGCTGAGCGCGCACCGCTTTCTGATGTGAGCGCAAGGCAAACTCGTCCTGCTCCTCGCGCGTGATCTCGTACTTGGCCGCCACCCGCTCCGCCGTCTCGCCCATCTGGAGGGTGCCGTACATCTCGGCCATCCTGGGATTGACCAACCGCCACCCAAGCGAGGTGTCATAGGCGGTCTGGGGGCCGCGCGGAAAGGCGCCATCGGGCTTGGCCATCACCCAGGGCGCGCGCGTCATCGACTCCACGCCCCCGGCCAGGATGACCTCGGCCGCGCCCGACTGGATCTCGCGGCACCCGGTGACGATCGCCTGCATGCCCGAGCCGCAGAGGCGGTTCACCGTTTGCCCCGGCACCTCGACCGGGAAGCCGGCCAGCAGCAGCCCCATCCGCGCCACGTTCCGGTTGTCCTCGCCCGCCTGGTTGGCGCAGCCCAGCACGACGTCCTCGACGTCCTCCGGCTGCACTCCCGCCCGCCTTGCGGCCTCGCCGATGACGGTCGCCGCCAGGTCGTCAGGCCGCACGTTTTTGAGCTGCCCGCCGTAGCGCCCCATCGGCGTGCGCGCGGTTGCTACCACCACTGCTTCCCGTACGTCGACCGCCAACCCGCTACTCCCCCTTGAAGTGCGGCGGCCGCTTCTCCAGGAAGGCGGTCACGCCCTCCCGGAAGTCGGCGCCCGCCATCTGCACGCCCTGGAGCAGGAACTCGAAGTCGAGCGCCTCTTCGAAGGTCGCG
>CAZXGB010000164.1:0-6405 GCA_964640005.1 uncultured Actinomycetes bacterium
AGTCCCATCACTTCAACCTGGAGGAGGGGACGATCGTCGGCACCGGCACCTGGCACGTGACCGGACCTTCCCGGTTCGCGGTGATCGGAGGCACCGGCCGCTACGCGCACGCCTCCGGCTCCTACGAGGCAGTGCAGCGGCCGCTCGAGCTGGGCGGTGACGGGACGGCCGAGTTCACCTTCAATCTGATCGTGCCAGGAGGCTCGAATGGCGTTTGACATGTTCCTCAAGATCGACGGCATCCCCGGGGAGTCCGTCGATTCCAAGCACAAGGGCGAGATCCAGCTGCTGTCGTTCAGCTGGGGCGAACAGAACACCGGCGCTCACGCCGTGGGTGGCGGCGGTGGAGCTGGGAAGGTGAGCATGCAGGATTTCCACTTCGCTGCCGCAGAGAGCATCGCCTCGCCCAAGCTCTTTCTCGCCTGCGCGTCGGGCCAGCACATCAAAACGGCGACGCTGGTCGCGAGGAAGGCAGGTGACAGGTCATCCCTCGAGTTCCTCAAGCTCGAACTGACCGACGTGCTGGTCAGCTCTTTCCAAAGCGGCGGAAGCGAGGGCGAGACGCTGCCGGTTGATCAGGTATCGCTCAACTTCGGCAGGGTCCAGTTCAGCTACACGCCGCAGCGGCCGGACGGGACGGGCGGCACGCCGGTCACGGCCGGCTGGGACATCAGAGCCAACAAGGCGGTCTAGCGGGCGCCTGAAAGCGTAATGCGGTCCTCGCCCCAGGCGGGGACCGCATACTTTCGCGCTGTGAAGGCCCCAGGCGCTCCTGGCGCCCCGCCCTCATGGGGGCCCGGGCGCAAACAGGGCTTCGGTGCTTCACCCAACCCGCAAACCCGCGTCTGGCTCACGATCGCGCGCGGCAACCTGAGCGAGGTCTTTTACCCGCGCCTGGACGAGCCGTGCCTGCACGAGCTCCGCTTCATCGTCGCCGCCCCCGGCGCACCCCCGATCGATGACGCGACTGAGGCCGCGCACGATGTCCGCTGGATCGAGCCCGGCGTCCCAGCGTTCCGCGTCGTCAGCACCCACCTTGAGTACCGGCTCGTCAAGGAACTCGCCTGCGACCCCGAGCTGGACGCGGTCCTGGTGGCCGGGGAATTCTCAGCTGAGATGCCGGACGTGCTGCTCTACTTGCAGGCATCGGCACACCTCGACCCGGGATCACACGGGTGTGACGGCTCCGTGCTCGACCGCGACCCGCCGGTCCTCTGCCTGCGCCGGCCGGGTACGCCCGACAGTTGGATGGCCGTCGTCGGACCGTTCGCGGAAGCACAGGCCGGATACCTGCACAGCTCGGACCTGCTCGTCGACATCGACGACAACGAAGGCCGGCCGGCGGGGGGCTGGGACTCCGCCCCCGGTGGTAATGCCGCCGTTGGCGCCCGCCTCGGGATTCGCTCCGGCGCCTTCCAGCTGGCGGTCGGATTCGCCGCCACCCGTGCCGACGCCGAGGAGGTCGCGCGCCGGGCGCAGGAGCGCGGCGCTGCTCGCGCCCGGGAGGAGCTGGCTCGTGCCTGGCGCCGGCAGCCCGACCTGCCGCCCAACCTGCTGAAAGTCGCGGGTGATGGCGGCCTGCTCGCGAAGGCATCGGTCGCGATCCTGCGCAGCCTCGAGGACAAGACGTACCCAGGTGCCTTCGTCGCCGCGCCCGGTGCCCCCTGGGGCGAGCACGTGCACGACGGCAACCAGGTCTACCACCTGGTCTGGACCCGCGACCTCTACCAGCAGGCGAGCGCGCTTCTCGAAGTGGGCGATCCCGAGCCTGCCCTGCGCGCCCTGCGCTACCTCGAAAAACTCCAGCGCCCGGATGGCTCCTGGCCTCAGAACTGCCGGCTGGACGGGACACCCCACTGGGGCGGCGTCGAGCTCGACGAGACCGCCTATCCAGTGCTCCTGGCCTGGCGGCTCGGCGTCGCCGGCGCCCTCGACCATGACCCCTACCGGGCCCTCGTCCGGCGTGCCGTCCGCCACCTGCTGGTCACCGGTCCGGCGACGCCGCTGGACCGCTGGGAGGATGGGGGCGGCCTGTCGCCGTCGACCCTGGCGGCCGCGATTGGGGCGCTCGCCGCGGGCGCGGAATTCGCCGGCGACGCCGGCGAGCATCTGGCCGCCCAGTACCTGCGCCGGGTGGCTGACTACTGGAACGACCGCCTCGAGGCCTGGTGCTACCTGCGCGCCTTCCGCCACTACGTCCGGCTCAACTCAGATCCGGACCGGCCCCCCGCCCGGGAATCGGCGGTTGCCCTCGAGTTCCTGGAGCTCGTCCGGCGGGGCCTGCGTCAGCCCGACGACCCGCGCGTGCGCCACAGTCTGACCACGGCCGACGCGATCCTGCGCTCGGATCTGCCGGGCGGGCCCGCCTGGCGCCGTTACGTGGGCGATGCCTACGGGGAGACCGACAGCGGCGAGCCGTGGACGCCAGGATCGGGGGTGGGACGCCCGTGGCCCGTGCTCTGCGCCGAGCGCGGCCACTGGGCGCTCGCCGCCGGTGAGACGCCCGCCGCGTACGTGCGGGCGCTGGAAGAGTTCGCGGGGAGCGAGCTCATGCTGCCGGAACAGGTCTGGGATGGACCGGCGCTGCCCGGCAAGGGCCTGCAGCCGGGCCGCGCGACCGGGTCCTGCAGCCCGCTTGGCTGGGCCCATGCTGAGTACCTGAAGCTGTTGGCGGCCCTGGCGACCAGTTCCCGGCCCGACGTGGTCGAGCCCGCCCAGCGGCGCTACGCGGCGGCGCCACCCGAGGCGCCGGCGTTCGTCTGGCACCTCGGCCATCGGTTCGGCGCCTTCGCCGAGGGCCGTAAGGTCCTGGTCCAGCTGGCTTCGCCAGGCACCGTGCGTTGGAGTGCGGACGGCTGGGCCTCGTTCCAGGACGCCGAACTGCTCGAGACTGGACTCGACCTCTGGGTCGCCGAGCTGCCCACCGAGGTCTTCCGGCCAGGGAGGGTTGTCGAGTGGACGTCACGTCACGCCGACGGCTGGGTGGCGGAGAACCACCAGGTGAGGTGCGTGGCCGGCGACCACTGGGACTAACCGGGTTACCCCAGGCGCCCCTCCGTCGCCGCTGCGCGGCGACACCTCCCCATCGAGTGGGGAGGGTTTTACTCCTTAGTTTTCGTCGTCGTCCTCTTCGATCAGGCCGCCCAGGCCGCCGTTGTCGTCGTCGAACTGGCTGTGCAGCTCCCCGCAGTCGGCGCAGCGGTAGAACTCCCCGATGAAGCCCTTTTGCCAGACCGAGTAGGTGACGACGCCTGGCTCTTCGACCAGGATCTCCTCCTCGAGGCGGAAGATGACCTGCTCCCAGGCCCCCTGCCCGGTGGCCGGCACCCGGTCGGCTCCGAGCTGCTCGTCGAGAACGATCAGGCAGTAGGGGTGAGGATCGCCCCAGAGCATCGTGATCTCTCCGACGCGCTCCTCCTCGCCGTTCACGATCGACCAGCCCTCCGCCGATCGCCCGCGCGTCGCCCGGACCAGCCGCAGACCCTGCCAGAAGCGTTCCGCCGCCTCGCGCTCAGCCTTGTCGTGCTCCGCCTGCGCCTCCTGATAGGCGCCCCACATCCGGAGCAGATGGTTGCGGAACCGGTGGTAGCGGCTCAGCTGGTCGGGCGACTTGGGGGAGCCGATCAGCTGCTCGTAGGCGTGCTCGAAGGCAGCCTCGACGCGCTCCTGGCGGTCGCTCACATCGCCGCCCCACTCCGGATCGTCGGAGAGCCGCATGGACTCGTTGAGGACGACCTCGAAGTCGAGCCAGTCCTCGCCGAACTCGGGCACGAACACCCCGTCGACGATGTCGGCCAGGCGGTGCTGCTCGAGCACGACCGGGTCGATCTTGCCCCGGGCGTCGACCCAGCTCTTCCAGCCCATCACGTTGTGGATCCAGTAGTCGAAGACCGTGACGGCATACTGGAGCGCGGCGGGCGACGACCAGATGCCCGCCGGCCAGGTGCGGCGGCCCGTCCGCACCTTGTTGTAGAGGGCGATTACCTGCTCGTCATCGAGGTATTCGGTGTCCACGGCCGAATTCTAGGTAGGCTGCCGGAATACCCAGCCGAATTGCGTGGGTATATTCCCTTTCGAGATGGTCCAGAACTTCACCCCCGATCAGGTTTCGCGTTACGCACGTCACCTGATTCTGCCCGAGGTCGGCGGTGCCGGCCAGCGAAAGCTCCTCAACTCGAGCGTCCTGCTCCTGGGCGCCGGCGGCCTCGGCTCACCGGCCGCCCTCTACCTGGCCGCGGCCGGGGTCGGCCGGCTCGGCATCCTCGACTTCGACGAGGTCGACGCCAGCAACCTCCAGCGCCAGATCCTGCATGGGATCGACGACCTCGGCCGGCCCAAGGTCGATTCGGCGGCCGACGCGATCAACGCCATCAACCGCGACGTCGAGGTCGTGAAGTACCGGACCCACGTCAACTCTGAGAACGCGTTCGAGATCTTCAAGGACTACGACGTGATCGTGGACGGGACCGACAACTTTCCGACCCGGTACCTGGCCAACGACGCCGCCTACTTCCTGGGCAAGCCTCTCGTGCACGGCGCCATCTATCGCTTCGAGGGACAGATGACGATGTTCGACGCGGCCAAGGGCACCGGTTGCTACCGCTGTCTCTTCGCCACCCCGCCACCGCCGGGGGCGGTGCCGAGCTGCGCTGAGGCCGGCGTGTTCGGCGTCCTGCCCGGGATCATCGGCAGCATGATGGCCTTCGAGACGATCAAGCACATCCTCAACATCGGGGACACCCTGATCGGCAGGCTCCTGATCTTCGAGGGGATGGACATGTCGTTCCGCAGGGTCAACCTGCGCCGGAACCCGGAATGCCCACTCTGCGGCGACAACCCGACGGTTCACGGCCTGATCGACTACGAGGCCTTCTGCGGGGCGCCTGCGGTGGAGCCGTCGGAGGCGACCGTCACCGTCGGATAAGCCCGGATTCGGGCTAGAGTCGGGGACGGTGATCCAGCTCGACAAGGTCGACAGCGCCGCCCTCGATCGAGCCCGCGCCATTGTGCGCGAGCTGGGCTCGCTGCTCGTCGCCTATTCGGGCGGCGTCGACTCGACGCTGCTGCTGAAGCTAGCTCTCGACGAGCTTCCAGGCGAGCGCGTGCTGGCCGTCCTCGCGAACTCGCCGGCCTACCCGGAGGCGGAGCAGGCGCAGGCCCGGACGCTCGCGCGCTCGCTGGGCGCACGCCTCGTCGAGGTGGACACGAGCGAGGTCGAGCTCGAGGAGTACCAGCGCAACAACCCGGACCGCTGCTTCCACTGCAAGGAGGAGCTCTTCTCCACACTGGAGCCGATCCGCGAGCGAGAGGGCCTGCTCTGGCTGGCATACGGTGCTACCGCTGACGACGCCGGCGACCACCGCCCGGGCCATGGGTCGGCGGTGAGGCGGGGCGTTCGCTTCCCGCTCCTGGAGGCCGGGCTCGGCAAGCCGGAGATCCGGGCCGCGGCGCGACGGCTGGGGCTGCCCAACTGGAACAAGCCTTCATTCGCCTGCCTCAGCTCGCGGATCCCGCACGGCACTCCCGTGACGGTGGAGGCGCTGCGCCAGATCGAGGCAGCGGAAGCCGCGATCCAGGCGCTCGGCTTCCGCCAGGTCCGGGTCCGGCACCATGGCGACGTGGCCCGGATCGAGGTCGAGGCGGACGAGATCGAGCGCCTGCTCGCCGAGCGGGCGGCGGTGGTCGAGGGCGTCCGCGCGGCGGGCTACACATTCGTCGCGCTCGACCTCGAGGGCTACGCCACGGGGCGCCTCAACCGAACCTGGCGCCCCAGAGCCTGATGGCCACCGTCGAGTGGGATGCGGCCGCGGGCGGCGTCCGGCTCATCGACCAGACCCAGCTTCCGGAACGAGAGGTCTCCGTCACCGTCACGACCGCGGCCGGCATCGCGCAAGCCATCCGCGAGATGGTGGTCCGCGGGGCCCCCGCCATCGGCGCCGCGGCTGCCTACGGCGCGGCTCTAGCGGCCAGGGAGGGTGATTTCGAGTGCGGTGCCGCACTCCTCCGGGCCGCCCGGCCTACCGCCCGCGACCTCTTTACCAGCCTCGAGCGAATCGAGCGCGCCTTCCTCGCGGGCGGCGCCCAGGGGGCGCTCGAGGAAGCCCACGCGATCGCGCGTGAGGGAGTGGAGCAGTGCCGCGCGATCGGACGCCACGGCCTGGAGCTGCTGCCGCCGGGCGCACGGGTGCTCACCATCTGCAACACCGGAGCTCTGGCCACCGTCGACTACGGCACCGCCTTTGGGGTCATTCGGGCGGCGCACGAGTCCGGGCGCGGAGTCTTCGTGTATGCCATGGAGACCCGCCCCCGAGCCCAGGGGGCCAAGCTGACCGCGTTTGAGCTCCGCGAGAACGGCATCCCCTTCAAGCTGATCGCCGACTCCGCGATCGGGCTTCTGCTGCGGCG
>CAZXGB010000165.1:0-6364 GCA_964640005.1 uncultured Actinomycetes bacterium
GACTGGTCGCAGGACGAGCTCGCCAGCGCGCTGATCACCAGCCGCGAATCGGTCAGCCGGTTGCTCAGCGACTGGCGCCGCAAACGGATCGTCGAGCCGGCGCGCCGCCACATCGTGATCCGCGAGACCGGCAAGCTGCGTTCTATTTCGGACCGAAGCTGACCCATGCGAGTCGACCTCGACTTCGACCTCTTCACGACCGACGGCCATCCTTTCCCGGCGCGCGGGCTGCTCGGCCGGCCCACCATCCTGGTTCTCCTCCGCTACCTGGGTTGACTCTATTGCCAGGAGCACCTCTCGCAGTTGCGAGAGTTCGACCGCGAGATCGACGAGCTCGGCGGGCGCGTCGCGGTGATCTCCTTCGCCAGGCCGGAGCACCTGGCTCGGTTCGCGCATCGGCTCGGGTACCCGTACCTCTGGCTCGCTGATCCCGATCGAGCCAGCTACCGCGCGTTGGGGGTGAGCAGGCGCGGGCTGCAGGCGGTCCTACCGATGCGCGTTTTCTGGGGCTACCTCCGTTTCACACTGCAGGGCAAGATCTGGCGCCCCGAGCAGGCTGACGTCGCCCAGATGGGCGGCGACTTCGTCTTCGACCGCGACGGCAACCTGACGCTGAGCCACGTCAGCCGAGCGTCCGACGACCGCCCGCCGGTGGCGGACGTGATGGCCGCCCTCCGGCGCGCGGCGGGCGGATAGGTCAGGCGGGTGCTCGGCGAAGGCTTGGCGCGGTGATCGCCGGCCGCAGCAGCGCGAAGGCGACAAGTCCGAAGACGAGCCCGTAGAGGATGTGGCCGACGATGAAGGCGCCGCGCGGCGTCATGTCCGGGATGACAGGATTCGCCCCGATGGGCGGTGGCAGGATGACGTACTCCATGAGCACAAAGAGGATGAGAGCGCCAATCACGGAGGCGACCACGTAGCCGTACCACGTCGTCAACAGCGGTAGCCGCAGGATCCGGATCGCGAAAAGCAGCACCAGAGCGAACGTGATCCCGACCACGATCGAGAAGCCCATGTGGACGATGAAGCCGACACCGAGGTGCGCGGGATCGACCGGCATGTTCATCGACATCCCCGGGTGCTGCATCATGTCCTTCATCAGCATCTCCGCGTCGGAGCGGTAGATGAAGGACGCCATGCAGACGTTGAGGGGCGTCCAGAAGCCGTTGTTGGTGGCGGCCGAGTAGATCATCATCCACATCGCCATCACGGCTCCGCCCGCAATGCCGGCGACAGCGGCGAGCCCGATGAAGCGCCGATCGACGTTCCGCGTGGCTTCCATCCGAAACCTCCTCGTGTGCAGCGCGCGATCTGCGGGCTCTCGACCCGCTCCACCACGGACAACACGAGAGGCCGGAGCTAATTCCCGGCGTTCAGCTCCTTGAACGCCGTCGACAGCGAGTCGCGGCGACCGATCACCGGGCTCCCCGAGCTCGCGAGCGGTGTCGGCGTCGAGTTCCAGGTCGCGGCTGGACCGAAGAGGAAGTAGGCGTCCCAGGTGACTCCCGGCTGGTCAGTCATGTGCGCGGAGAACCAGTCGCCAACCGTCCTTCTCGGGTCCCAGTAGTTCGTGACTCGCGAGTCGCTTAGCAGCCGCCCGTCGACTGTTACCGAGCTGTCGCCCGCCAGGACCGGGAACCAGACGGCATAGACCCGGATCGGCGAGCCGGGATGGCGGGCCAGGATCTCGTCGCGCACCCAACGGGCGCCGGCTGCACAGGTCGGTCAGGTCGGGGAGAGCAGGAGGATCAGTCGCGGATGACCCTGGTCCGCGTCGAACTGGGTTTTGAGCTGGTCGATGCTGGTCAGCTGGTGGACCGGCGCGGCCGGCCCGGGGCCCTCGGTGATCCGCGCGATGCCCTCCGAGACGTAGCTGGCCGGATTCCGGGTCTGGACCGCCACGACGGTGAGCAGGAGCACCACCACCGCCACCGTGGTCCAGTTCTGGCGCAGCCGGCTCAGGTTCCGTCCTCGACTTGCGCCGCGGTGTTCCAGAGAAGTGAGGGCGGAGCCTGGCCGCTGATCACCGCGGTTCCATGCGGCGAGTGCGCCACCAGTACCAGGCGGCCGCCTATCATCCGCGATGAGACGGCGCGGCTCGCGGTTGGGGCGGCGGTGTCGTCGAGCCAGCTCACGGTCAGCGGCTCGCCGCCTGGTGAGAGGTAGTAGACGGTGACGATCCCGACGCCGGCTTGCCGGTCCATGCGAGCGCCGACGGGCTGCAAGGGCGGCAGCTCCATCTCCGGCATTGGCCGGCCCGACTCTCGCACGCACCAGGCACCGATCTCGGTGCCGTTGTTGGACGTGAACTGAGCCGGCTGCTGGCTGACCTGCGCCGCCGCCAGCACTGGATCGGGACGGCTCAGGTTGAGGGCGAAGGCGCCGCCCGCTGCCAGAATCGCCGCCACCAGCACTCCGGCGACGGCGACACCGACGCGCCGGCGCCGCATCAGCGGCGCGCGTTCAACGGCCGGCGTTTCGGCCGCTTGCCGAAGCCGGCTCGCCACCGCCCGCTGGAGGTCGACCTCGTGGGCGCAGTCTGGGCAGTCGCGGACATGGTCGAGGGTTGCCGTCGGAACGACTGCCATCTCGCCGTCGGCGACGGCGCCCAAGAAGGGGCGATGCTCGGCACAAGCCGTCACGGGATGCCTCCCAGGGACGCGATGAGAAGGCGGCGGCCGCGGTAGATGCGCGACATCACGGTCCCGATCGGGATGTCGAGGACCTCGGCTATTTCCGCGTAGCTGAGCCCCTCGACCGAGACCAGGTGGATGGGGATGGCGTACTTGTCGGGAAGCTTCGCGAAAGCTGCCCGCACTCGTTCCAGGCTCGCCCTCTCGATCGCAGCGCGTTCGACCGAGCTGAAGTCGAAGTCCTCGGCCGCAGCCGCTTCGCGGACGCCATCAAGCGATTCCAGCCTTGGCACCGCGCGGCCGTCGCGGACGCGGTTCAGGTGGAGGTTGCGCATGATCCTGAAGAGCCAGGCTGGAAGGTTGGTGCCCGGTGCGAAGCGCCAGCTGGCGGCTAGCGCTCGGGCCAGGGTGTCCTGCGCCAGGTCGGCCGCGTCCTCGCCGTCCCGAGTGAGAGTCAGCGCGAATCGGAGCAGGCGCGGCCGCAGAGCCGCGATCTGCTCGGCGATCTCGCCGCCGCCGGCTTCCGGGCTTACGCCCACAAGCCGAATGTAAGCACGCGAGTCGGCGGCGCCGGTCACCTGTAGATCCGGGTCTGCGGCTGGAAGGCGGCCCAGGCGAACCAGAAGTAGTCGCCGTGGACGACCGGCGTGAGGCGGCTTCCTTCCAGGGACCCGGAGACGGCGCGGCCGAGGAGATCCCAGCGGCTGCCGGTCTGGTCGTCGACGAACCATTTTGAGTCGCCGTGGAAGCTCAGGGTCCTGTCTCCCAGCTGGGCTTTGAAGACGCCCGTGGCTCCGACGTCTTCGTTGTCGGGGATCGACGATCCGCCCAGGGCGGAGGCCGTTCCGGTCTGGTAGAAGACCGCGATCCTGGTGTCGCCGACGCTGTCCATGACGACGCCGCGCTTTCGCAGGACCGAGTAGGGGTAGGCGACCTGCTCGCCGTTCAACGAGACGGTGACCACGAGCTCTTTCAGGGGCAGCCGGCCATCGGGGGTCCCATCGAACAGGAAGGGCCGGCTGTTGGCATCGTCATAGCCGGGATACGGATTCTCACCGTACGGCCGGCTGAAGCCGGTGTCTCGCGAGAGGACCTTTCCATCCGGATGCGCCTGCCGGAAGGCGTCGAAGCTCACGATCGAGGCCGGGGACACCGAGAGCACAGTTCCGGTAAGCGAGCCGACGATGGCGGTGCCGGTGGCCTGCTGCCACCAGGACTCGGTCTGGCGATCCCACATCACCAGGTCGGACTTGCGCAGGTTACCGCTGGTCCCGAAGTCGAGCACCTGGCCGGCGACGCGCCGGTCGAATGCGATGGCCGTGTGGCAGAGCGGGCAGAAGGTGACCGTGACCGGCACGCTGCCAACCTGGTCGTTGACGATCTCGTGCCAGATCAGGATCTCCAGCGGGTAGGCGCGGTCGTCACCGTTGATCTCGAGCGCGATGACCGGCTCCCGTCCCTTCAGCCAGGCCTGCGCGGCAGCCGGTGTAACAGAGCTCGGATGGTCGAGGGGCGGGATTCCATCGCGCGATGGTCCCCCGCTGCTGATCTCGCTGAGCGGGACGCCGTGCATTGAGAAGTCGGTCTTCCAGCCAGCCTTGCTGAAGCCCACGCTGGAAGAGTCGTGCGCCGGCCCGCTGCTAGGGGTCGAGGTCGTCGCCGGCGAGCATGCCGTGAGGAGCAAGAGCGCGACAAGTCCACGCCATCCAGGTCGCACGCTTTGATAACACCGCAGCCGCCGCCGGATTCCGCACGACCGTGACGAGCATCACGGATGTTGTGTGGGGACCAAAAGAAGCTTTGTCGACGCTGCACCCGTGGCTGCTCGCCGCTCTGTTCGCGCTGGTCGCCTGGTCGCTGCAGCGCCTGCTCAGCAAAATCGCGCTGCGCGACCTCGGCACCCGGAAGTTCTACCTGCTCAGCGCGGTCGTCTCGCTCATCACCTACACGCCTTACCTGGTCCTTCGGCCGCCAGCGCTTGATGAGCTGCTGCCCGCGTTCGGCATCGCCTGCCTGATGGCGGTGACCTTCGGCATCACCACCGAGGCGATCCGGCGCGGGCCGCTCGGAGCGGTGTCTCCCATCACTGCGCTGAGCCCGGCCCTGACTGCCGGGTTGGGAATCGGCTTTCTCCACGAGAAGCTCATGCCCTGGAGCTATGCAGGCATTGCGCTCGCACCGGTTGGCATCGCCTTGTTGAGCGCGGGCGGCCGCTCCGACCCCAAAGGCGGAAGCTGGCTCTGGCTGGCCATGGCTTCGCTCGCTCTGCAGGGCGTGGGCGCCTTCATCGCCAAGCTTGTAGTCACGCCGGGCGGCCCCTCGGCGCTTCTGCTGATGAGCGCAGCTGTCCAGGTTGTGGTCGGCCTGGCGTTGGCGCCGCCCTGGGCATGGTCGGCGGGGGATCTACGGGGGCGAGCGGCGATCTTCACGATCGTCGCCTATGCGATCGCCGCCGTGGCGACCATCGGCTACCTGCTGGCGCTCGCTTCCGGGCCGGCGTCGGCGGTCGTGCCGCTGGTCGCGACGAGCCCCGCCCTGGCGGGCGGGCTGGCGATCGCATTTTTCAAGGAGGAGGGCGGCCCGCGCCGGTTCGCCGGGATCGCGCTCGCCCTAGCCGGTGCCGTCTTGCTGGCAACGGGTTGAGACCTTCAGTCCACCCGCTGCGGCGGCTGGCCAGGGAGATATCTGGGCAGGCCATGCTCAGCGTCAGAGCCCGAAGGGGTCGAGCAGCTGGCGCGGCAGGACGGCGGAGAACGCCCTGGTAAGCAGGAGGAGGTTGCCGGTCAGCAAGAGCACGACTCCCATCGAAACCAGCACGGCGCCGGAGCCCAGGTCGATGGCGCGCCGGTGGCGAGCGAGCGCTCGGGTGGCCGCGACGGTCTTGCCGATCGCGCCGCCGAGGACCAGGAAGGGCAGCCCGAGCCCCAGGCAGTAGGCGACCATGAGCGCCAGACCGGCGGGCGAGGGGCCGTGGACCACGGCCGAGCTGAGGACGGCTCCCAGCGTGAGCCCGATGCAGGGCGTCCAACCGAGGGCGAGCCCGAGTCCCAGCGCAAAGCCGCCGCCGACGCCGCCGCGCTCGGGAGCTGCAGCAAACGGGCGGAACTCGCGATCGAGGCCTGGAATGCGCAGCAAGCGCGCGGTGTGCAGGCCGAAGAGGACGATCACGACGCCGGCGATGGGAGCAAGGAAGGTCCGCGTAGGAGCGAGCAGACTCGCCAGCAGATAGAAGAGCGCGATGAAAACCACGCTCACGCCGGCGACGAACGCAGCACCTCGCAGGAGCGGCCGCCGAGACGCTGCCGCCAGGTACGCCACGTAGGCCGGCACCAGCGGCAGGACGCAGGGCGACAGGAAGGAGACGAGCCCGGCGGCGAAGGCGAGCGGGAGGCTGATCGAGCCCAGCTGGAGCGGCAACTAGGCGGCCAGGAGCTTCTTCAGCTCGGTCTCGATGGTCGCCGTGGTCACCTCGCCCGGGTATATCGCATCAACCCGGCTGGAGCGGTCGATGAAGATCGATGCGGGCAGCCCATTGGTGACGTGGTAGGCGGCGCCGATCCGGCCCGGATTGCCGGGATCGTAGACAGCAGGGAAGGTGAGGCCGAAGCTGTGGTAGAAGGCGACTCCGTCGCCATTCTCCAGACTGTTGACGCCGACCACGGTGAACCCCTGCCCGGCGTGCAGCCGGTACTCCGACTGGATGCCGGGCAGCTCGTGCGCGCAGGAGGTGC
>CAZXGB010000166.1:0-6328 GCA_964640005.1 uncultured Actinomycetes bacterium
ACGCGATGCTCAGGGTTGCCCAGGAGGGGATCGCCAATGCGGTGCGCCACTCGGACGCGCGCCGCATCCGAGTCCGGCTGGGACTGCGCCGCGGCCGCACCGAGCTGGTCGTCGCCGACGACGGCCGCGGATTCGACCCCTCAAAGGCAGCCGCGCATGGGCTCGGCCTGCGGGTGATGCGGGAGCGGGTCCGCGAGCTGGGCGGGTCGCTGGTGATCAGCAGCCGGCCCGGTCGGGGAACGCGCCTGGTCGCCTCGATCCCAGCGTGATCCGCGTCCTTGTCGTCGACGACCACAAGCTGGTCCGCCAGGGCCTGCGTTTCCTGCTCGGCCAGGAGGAAGGCATTGAGGTCGTGGGGGAGGCGGCCGACGGCGAGCAGGCGATCGAATCCGCTCGCCGTCTGCGCCCAGACGTCGTACTGCTGGACCTCCTGATGCCGAAGCTGGACGGCGTATCAGCCCTCCCGAAGATCAAGGCCGTCCGGCCGGAAGCGCGCGTCGTCGTGCTTACCTCAGACCAGGACGACGAGCGGATCCTGCAGGCGATCCGCGGTGGGGCGACCTCCTATCTGCTCAAGAGTGCGGGCGTCGAGGAGGTGGTTGCCGCGGTTCGTGGAGCCGCCGGCGGCGAAAGCCACATCGCGCCGGCGGTGGCGGCGCGTCTGATGGGTGAGGTCAGGCGGGATCGAGAGCGGGTCGACCAGCTGTCAAAGAGAGAGCAGGAGGTGCTGATCGGCCTCGCGCGCGGGCGCTCCAATAAAGAGATCGCGCGCGACCTCGGTATCGGCGAGGAGACCGTCAAGACCCACGTCTCGAACATCCTTGCCAAGCTTCACCTGGCCGACCGCCGTCAGGCGGCCCTGTACGCGCTTCAGCAGCGCTTGCTCCCGCTCGATCGGGCGCTCGAAGAGGACTTGAATCCGTAAGCCTTACCGCCTGAGCTCTCGCCGGTGCGAGCGGCGGATGCTGATCCCCGTCATCACGATCGCCAGCAGCGGAACCAGCCACCAGGCGGAGATCCGGTTCGCCGCCAGGACCCAGGTGGCGGCGAGCCCGAGGAGAATCACCGCGGCGACCGTCCAGTCATCGCCGAAGATGTAGTTGTAGAGGAACCGTCCCAGCCCGACGGCCGCCGAACCCACCCTTTCCACTACGAGGCCACCTGCAGCGCCGGTCGCTGGCGGCGGCGGCGTCGCTCGAGCCCGATGTAGACGGCGGCTGCAAGGCCGTACACGATGAACAGCGCGAGGATGTCGCCGTCACTCTGAGGCCAGCTCACGCCAAGTCCTTCGAGAGCCCAGAACGTGCCGAAAGTGGTCAACAGCGTTCCCACGATCAGCTGGAGCACGCTGCGCGGGATCCTGGTAAGCGGCCTGTGCAAAGCGAAGCCGATGCCGCCGATCAAGACGATCGCGGCGGCGCCGCTCGCGATGGACGGCCAGAACAATTGCGCGCCGCCGAAACTGGCTCCGAACGACACGGCGATGATGGCGATCTCGAGCCCTTCCAGGAACACTCCCTTGAACGAGACGAAGAAGGCGGTCCAATCGATGCCCTCCTGGCGGGCTGTTCGCTCCGCATGTGCTTGCTCGCCGATACCGGCGAGTCCTCTCACAGCCACCCGAACGATCCCCTTCCGGTACCACTGGAGTCCGAAGAGCAGCAGTAAGGTTCCGACCAGCACGCGCAGCGGGCTGATCGGGATGGCGGCGAGCGCGGCCCCCAGGACGGCGACAATCACAGCCAGGGGCACGAAGCCAAAGGCGGCGCCGGTCAGCGCCGAGCGCCAGCCGCTCGTCGCGCCGACGCCAAGAACGATTGCAATCATCTCGATGGCTTCCACGCAGGAGGCGAGGAAGATCGTGAGCAGGATGACGGTAACCGTCGTCATAGGCGTTTGCTCTCCAGTACCACGACCACAGCCTTCAGTTTGCGTTCTGGGCCTTTGTCCGGCATCGGTAGGACGACCAGAAATCTAACCGCGACCGCGGGCGCCGGCCGCACTCCTGGTCGTCAACTGCTGGTCATCCGACAGATGCCCCCGCTCAGAGCCGCACCGATCCTGAGGGACAGTGACCAGGATGGGATCCCGAGCCGGGCAACTCTGCGTGCTCCTCACGGCGCTCTGCCTCGTCGCATCGGCGTGTGAGACCGGAAGCCAGCAGGGAGCGACGCCGACGGTGGCGGACCTGCAGGCGGTGGCCGGACGGGTGATCGTCCAGCAGCCAGGTCAAAGCAATTACGTGGAGTGCGTCAACCTCCGCCAAAACGGCAACGCGCCGCAAGGCGGCAACGACTACTCGGCCTGTCCGCTGACCAACAAGCTGCGATCCCAATGGACGGCGACCCAGGCTCACGTTTGTCCGTGTGAGCAGGAGCCCTCCCCCGATCGTTCGATCACTGTCTGGCCGCAGGCGCGTGGCGGCGAGGTGGTGATCAGTCTCTACGGTGGCCAGGTCAGCGTCGACCTGACGGCGACGAAGGTCGGCAACACTCTGCTCGTCGATCACACCGCCGCCAAGGGCGATGTCGCCTCGCGCAAGCCCGTGCCGGGCGCCAACTCAACGCCGGCGCCGGCGCCGGCATCGGTCCCGCCGCCGGCTCCCGATTCCCGGGTTCTCAACGTTCCCTCCTACCTCCAGGTCTACGAGCTCAGCTGCGAGGAGGCCTCCCTGCGCATGGGACTCGCCTATGAGGGCATCGCGACCACCGACGCCGCCATTCTTGAAATCATCGGCGACGATACCCACCCGGCCACTTTCCGGAACGGCGCGCTGACCTGGGGCGACCCGTACTCGACGTTCGTCGGCAATCCGAACGGGAGCGAGACGGCATTGACCGGATACGGCACGTACCACCCCACCATTGCCTCCGCCGCGACCCGGCTGGGGGGTCACGTCGTCGCCAGCGGTGAGGGGATCGCGCCCGAAGACCTCTACTCAGCGGTGCTTGCCGGTCATCCGGTGGTCGCCTGGGTCACCTATCAATGGACGGTGCCGGCGCGGCAGGACTATGTCGCCTTCGACGGACGAGCAGTTCCGTATGCGGGTCCGGTGGAACACGCGGTTACCGTTGTCGGTGTCAATCCCGGTGAGGTCCTCGTCAACAACCCGCTGTCCGGTCCCCAGTGGATCGACAAGGCGACTTTCGAGGCCACCTACTGGGTCTACAACCGGATGGCTGTCGTCCTCGCGTAGGAAATCACCAGCCGGCCAGTTCCTCCCCCGGGCTGGGGGGAGGCTAGGTGGGGGCTCCAAAGAGCGCATTCCTCCGCTGAACCGCTCTTAAGTGGTAGGCACCTCGCTCCGGCCGAGGATGTCGAGGACCACTGCGGCCGGCCAGGAGAAGTGTGAGGCTCCCGCTCCGGAGCCGTCGACAGGGCTGTAGTGCTCGTAGAAACCTGCCTCGGCGACAAGGTCGACGGTGCTGCGCTCGAGCGCTGACGCCTCCCCCTCGAGGCCGGCGGTCGCGAGTCCGAGCGCGACCAGCCAGTTCAGGTGGACCCAAACCGGACCTCGCCAGTAGCGAACGGGGTCGAACGCGGGGTGCTGCGGTGAGAGCGTCCAAATGAGCCGCCAATCGCGCCCCTCGGAGGTGTAAGCGTCCCACATGCGCTTTGCCCGCTCGGGCGGCACCAGCCCACTGACGGTCGCCGCAATTCCGGCTGGGGTCGTAACCCGAATCCGCTGCCCGGCGACCACGTCGTAGTCGAGGTAGGTGGCCAGGTCGGGGTCCCAAAACCGCTCTTCGAAGGCGGCCGCGAACTCCTCCAGCTCGCTCCGTTCGAACGCCCGGCCCAGGCCGAGCAGGTCGGCAACCGCGTTCAGATCTTGGGCCGCCCGGAACCAGCAGGCGTTGAAGAACACGTCGTTGACGACAAACGGCGAGAGCTCTCGGTAGCGGGCGATGTCGTAGTCGGACTCGTCCAGGAGTTCGATGAGCGCCAGGTAGGCGTCGTAGTCGCGGTCGTGCGGCCGCTGGTCGGCCCCCACGTGTCGCGTGTCCCGGCGGACGAAGGGCTGCTTCGGCTTGAGCCCGGCGGTGCGCAGGTGGTCCCAGCGTGGTGAGTTGTCCCAGCCGGTCTCCCACGGATGGACGACCGTGATCAGAGGAGAGCCGTCCAGCACGCGCCTGCGCGCGAAGTATCGAAGCCAGCGCTCCAGTGCCGGAAACGTCCGGCGGAGGAATTCAGTCCCGAGCGCGGCGGACGGGGCCTGGGCAGCGACCCGGCGGACGGCTGTGATCAGGACCGGTGGATTCGAGATCCCACTGGTCAGCACTTGCGGTGGGTGATGCCTGGCCGCGTTCGGCCAGCGATCCGGTCCGGGAAAGTAATCCTCGAGGTGCCGCGGGTCGTACCGCACATGCGGAACCATTCCGCTGTACCACTGCGCTTCGAGGAGCGATTCGATCTCGCGGACCGCCCGCTGCCAGTCCAACCACGCCCAGCCGATGCTGACGAGGGCGCTGTCCCAGTTCCATTGGTGCGGGTACTGATGCGCGGACGGCTTTGTCCAGCGGCCGGCGTCGTTGGCGCGGAGCACGGCGGCCGCCCCGGCCGCCAGCTCCTCAGGGCTCGGCCTCACGGGCGCGCGGCCGCCGCCGCGGCCGTTCGAGGCGGCGCGGTAGAGCGGCCGGGCAGGAAGGTGGTCGACAGCGAATAGCGCACTGGCTCCTCGTTTGAGCCCTGGACTCGCTCCAGCAGCAGCCGGGCCGCGAGGCGGCCCATCCGTTCGCGAGGCTGGCGCACGGTCGTCAATCCCCTGAGCAGGCTCTGCGCCACCGGATCGTCGTCGAAGCCGGCGATCGAGAGGTCCTGAGGCACCTGCCACCCCATTGCGGTCGCCGCCTCATGCACGTCGAACGCCAGTCGGTCGTGGAGGGCGAACACGGCCGTCGGCGCCGATCCCGACAGGAAGTCAGAGATCACCTTCCGCGTCTCGGCCTTCTGCCCGTCGAGTGCTGCCCAGCCGGTCGCCCCGACGGGGATCTGGCAGGACACGATTTGGTCGTCCGGGCGGAGGCCGGCGGCCTCGAGCGCCTGACGGTACCCCTGCAGGCGCTCGGCGACGGAGGTCGTCGTGATGTTGTCGGTCGACATGAAGGCGATGCGGCGATGCCCGAGCGCGGCGAGGTGCGACACCACCTCGTAAGCGCCGCGCGAGTTGTCGGCGATGACGGTGTCGGCCGCCACGGAAGGCAGGTAGCGGTCGACGAAGACAAGTGGAAGGCCTCGGAGGCGCAGTTCCTCGTAGACGGTTGCGGCGGGCTCGTAGTCGATGGGATATGCGATGAGGCCGGCGACGCCGTCTTTCAGCATCCGTGCCACCCGGCCCGCCTCCTGCTCGCGGCTGGCGCCACTGCTTCCGAACAGCATCGAGTAACCATGTTGGTGGAGCTCGTCCTCGATGGCCTGGACGATCCCACCGACGTACGGCTTGGCGACCGATGGCACGACGACCCCGACGCGGCGGACGCGCTGAAGCGTGGGCGATGCGCTGATCACGTGGCTGCCACGTCCGGGGGCTGCCTCCACGAGTCCTCGAGCGCGCAGGGCGGACAGTGCGCGCCGGAGGGTACCGCGGCTCACGCTCATTTCGACCGCCAGCTCCGGCTCTGGCGGCAGCCGTGTCCCAACCGGCCACTCCCCGCTCGTGATGCGCCGTTCGAGCTCGGCTTGAATGCGACGATGGGTGAGGCCGCGAGCCGGTTCGGGGAGCACTGGCCAAAGAATCGTACTAGACAAATCGTGGACTGCACCTGATGATCTGTTCACAGATCGCGTCTGGCGTGGGTTGTACAAAGCAGATAAGGGGAGCTCGCATATGGGATCGATCGTTCCGTTGAACAGGCTCGGGGTGAACAAGCCCCTTGCCGTGATGACGGTCCTGGCAGCCGCGCTCGCGGCCTGCGGGGGCACGCCCGCGCCGGCTGCGACGTCGCAGACGCAGGCCAACGCCGGCACGGTCGCCTTCATGTCGTCGCAGGCTCAGCCGGTCAACGAGGCCGAAGGCATGCGGCGCGACGTGCTCGGCGGGTTCAACGGAACCGCGAACTTCGACAGTTCGCGAAGCGACTCCCAAATCGTGCAGCAGCTCCAGGCGGAGGAGCAGGCCGGCAAGGTGGACATCGACCTGGTCGGCGGCCTCCACGGCGATTTTCCGGGCCTGGCCCAGGCGGGGCAGCTGGAGGACCTGACGCCGCTCCTTCAGAAGCTGCAGCAGGATCGCCACTTCAACGCCGATCTGCTGAAGTACGGCAAGCTCGGAACCAACAAGCAGTACTACATCCCGTGGCTGCAGGCGACCTACATGATGGCGGCCAACAAG
>CAZXGB010000167.1:0-6315 GCA_964640005.1 uncultured Actinomycetes bacterium
CTTGTGCGCCAGGTCGCCGGTCGCGCCGAAGAAAACGAGCGCGTCGGAGCGGGCGCGGTTGGTTGCGGGCATGGTCAGGCGTTCCGGCAGCCGGCCGGCGCCCCATAACGTAACGCTTGCGGAGCGGGCGACCCCTGGGAGTGCCGGATCGAGGTGACACGTTGGGTGTCGACGCTGGGTCTGGAGTTCCTGTGCGGCGTCTCGCGATGCCCCACCCGCGCTCCGCTGCGCGGAGGCGCGACCTCCCCGCCACGCGGGGAGGACGGCTAGCTCACAGCTATGACGGTGCGATCGCGGTTCGTGGGCTGCTGGCTGCTGCCGGTCATGTCAAATACGCAGCGCGCGGTCACCCGACCCTTCTCGACGTCCTCCATGGCCTGGTTGACATCCTGCAGCCGGCGCTTCTCGTACAGCACGTGGGTTCGGCCGGCCGCGTGGAGCTCGAAGACCTCGGCGAGGTCGACGCGCGTGCCCACGATCGAGCCGACGACGGTGATCCCGTTGAGGACCGTCTCGAAGATCGGCAGCTGGACGTGGTTGTCGGCCGGCAGGGCCACGAAAACCAGCGTTCCCTTCCGGCGCAGTGATCGGAACGCCTGCTCGAACGCCTTCGGCGTGACCGCCAGCGCAATCGCCTGATCAGCCCCACCGAGCTTCTTGATCTCTTCGACGGGGTCCTGGTACACGGCATTGACCACGTAGTCGGCGCCCACCTCCCTCGCCATCGCGAGCTTGTCGTCGAGGAGGTCGACGGCGACCACCGTGCTGCCGGCGATCTTCGCGTACTGGATGGCCATATGGCCGAGTCCGCCGACGCCGAAGATGGCGACCAGGTCGGAGGAGCGGGCGCCCGAGATCTTCACCGCTTTGTAGGTGGTCACGCCCGCGCACGTTAGGGGGGCGGCGGCAAACGGATCCAGGCCCGGAGGCACCGACCCGACATAGTCGGCGTACGCCCTCGCGTACTCGGCGTAGCTGCCGTCGATCGAGTAGCCGGTGTTCAGCTGCTGCTCGCAGAGTGTTTCCCAGCCCGACGTGCAGTACTCGCAGGTGCC
This sequence comes from uncultured Actinomycetes bacterium, assembly GCA_964640005.1. Classification (GTDB taxonomy): domain Bacteria; phylum Chloroflexota; class Dormibacteria; order Dormibacterales; family Dormibacteraceae; genus CAZHAC01. The sequence goes on from CAZXGB010000167.1 coordinate 1,056, forward strand.
GCAGGCGCGTCCAAGCCAGGGGATGGCAACCCGGTCGCCCGCTTTGACGCGGGTCACGCCCGCCCCTGTCTCGGTCACGATGCCGACGCCCTCGTGACCCGGGATGAAGGGGAGGGCCGGCTTAACCGGCCAGTCGCCGTGGGCGGCGTGGATGTCGGTGTGGCAGAGTCCGGAAGCTTCGATCTGAACGATGACCTGGCCGGCTTCCGGGGTGGGCGTCAGAACCTCTTCGATTCGCAGGGGCTTGTCAAATGCCTGAACGATCGCGGCTTTCATTGAATCCTCCTTCAGTGCGCCCGCGGATGCCCGGTCGCTGGAAAGCACTATCGCCCGGGCGAGGGAAGCGTCACGAGGGTCGGACGGCCCGTTTCCAGTGGGCCGGTCGAACCAGCCGGGCGGGTGATGTTAGCGTTCGCCCGTGTCGACCGAAATCCATCGCCTGCGCGTGATGCTGGTCGACGACCATGAGGTCGTACGCAAGGGCATCCGCGCGCTGCTCGAGGCGAACAACGAGATCGCCGTGGTCGCGGAAGCCGGCGGTTTCGACGAGGCGCTGGTTCAGGCCCGAGCCACCCGGCCCGACGTCGTCGTCATGGACGTTATGCTCGGCGACGGCAGCGGCATCGAGGCCACCCGCCTGATCCGTGCCGAGCGGCCGCAGACAAAGGTCATCATGCTGACCTCTTACGCCGATGAGGACGCGCTCTTCGCCTCGATCATGGCCGGCGCGGCGGGTTACGTCCTGAAGGAGATCCGTGGCGGTGACCTGGTGCGCGCGATCAGGACGGTGGGGGAGGGGAAGGCTCTCCTGGATCCGGCGATGACGGCTTCAGTGCTCGAAAAGCTGCGCAACGCAAGGCAGCTGTTGAAGGACGAGAAGCTCGCGCGCTTGTCCCCACACGAAGAGCGCATCCTGCGGCTGATCGCCGACGGCAGGACCAACAAAGACATCGCGGACGAGTTGCACCTCGCCGAAAAGACGGTGAAGAACTACGTCTCCGCCATCCTCTCCAAACTGGGAGTCGCCCGCCGAGCCGAGGCGGCTGCCTATCTCGCCCGGCGTTCCCGCACGCCGGGTGAGTAATCGTCACTGGCTGGTGTGCGTGACCAGGTAGGCGGCGGCCTCGGCTCGCCGCCGCACCTCGAGCTTTGAGAGGATGCTCGACACGTAGTTCTTGACGGTCTTCTCAGCGAGTTGGAGCTGGGCGCCGATCTCAGCGTTCGTCCGCCCCTGGGCGACCAGAGTGAGGATCCGCTCCTCCTGGGCCGAGAGGCGGCCCAGGCGCTGGTCGTGCGTGAGGTGCTTCCCCCGCCGCATGCGCTCGAGCACTGCGGCGGTCATTCGCTGGTCGAGCAGGTTCTCGCCTGCGGCGACCGCCCGAATCGATCGGACCAATTCGCCGCCTCGCACCTGCTTGAGCACGTACCCGGAGGCGCCGGCCATGATAGAGGCGAGCTGCGCCTGGTCGTCGTCGTAGGTGGTCAGCATCACCACCCGCGTCTTGGGGTTGCCAGACAGGATCTCGCGAGTGGCCTCGATCCCGCTCTCGCTGCCGAGGCGAACGTCCATGACGATGACGTCGGGCTGGCCGACGGAGGCCTGCTCGACGGCCCCCTTGACGTTATTGGCCTCGGCGATCACCTCGAAGTCGCCATGCGCTTCGAGCAGCCAGCGAATCCCCTGGCGAACCACCTCGTGATCGTCGACGAGCATCACGCGAATCATGTGGAGCTCCTGGATAAACGTGGCGGCCGGGGCCCCGGAGGCCCCGGCCGTTGATTGTGCTAGCAGGCTGTTGAAAAAGGGCTTCAGGCCTTCGGCCTCGACGGCGCTTCGGCGCCCATGCGACCCATCTTCGGGCTTATTTCCTGCGCTCCTCGCTCACGCATCGTTCAGATGCGCTCCCTGCGGTGCTCGGAAATGCGCCCGAATCTGGGCCACCTGGATCACCGAATCACTCGCCGACCCTTTTTCACCACCCTGCTTAGACCGCCGCCTTGGCGACTTTCGCCGGAGCGGTCGCCGTCCGAGGCGCGCGAATCGCCAGCACCAGCTCGAAGATCAGGGCTGCCAAGATCGCCAGCGTGGCCGCCACCATGGCGAACGCCGCGTATCCGGCGTAGATCCCCATCGTCCACCAGCCGTAGGCGTTGAGCAGCATGCTGCGCAGCGTCTCACCCTGGAAGAGCGTCGCCTTCTGGCCGGCCAGCTTGGTGTTGGTCGGGTCGGCCATGGCGGCCGTGCTCACCTGCGAGTAGGTCTGGCCGTTGGCGACCTTGTCGAGGTGGATGCCGATGAAGTCGTTCGCGTAGACCCGAGCCTTCTCGCCTGTGTCTACCTGCTGCCCGGCGTACTGCCGGATTTCCTGCGGGAACTCGGCCGGGTCGAGAGCGCCACCCGCCTTGATCTGATCCGTCCCCGGGAAGTAGATCTTCTGCGCCACCAGCTCGTCGCGAACCTGGTTGGTGGTGAAGTTGTTGGCCCAGAAAAGGAAGCCCGACACAAAGCCGAGCACCAAGACGAGCACCGCTTGCAGCGAGATGATCCGCCATCTCATTCCGGTAAGCATCGATAAGTCCTCCTGTTGTGGGTCCCCTTCAATCGGGGCTCTCCCGTGGATTTGGTGTGCAATGAGTCAACCCGGCCGGCGGCCGCGTGGGAAAGGCCCTTCGGCCTGCTCCAGCCGGGGTTGAGTCCCGACTTCGTCAGGGCCTTTCGGCCGGCGGCCCCTCCTCGCTGCGGGCCTAGGATCGATGGCAGATGGACACGCCAAGCGTTGGAAGGTCAGGCCAGCCACTGCCCGAGCCGATGACGGAGATTCCGGAGGATGATTGCTGGCGCTTGCTCCGGATGCACGACCTGGGCCGCGTCGCGGTGGTGATCGACGGCCGCCCAGACATCTTCCCGGTCAACTACGTTGCCGGCGAGGGGGCGGTGGTCTTCCGGACCGCGCCGGGGGCCAAGCTGGCGCACGCGCCCATGACCCAGGCCTGCTTCGAGATCGACGGCTGGGACAGCCGCACGGGCAGCGGTTGGAGCGTAATGGTGCACGGCGTCATTTCCGAAGTCACCGACGCCGTGGATGAGCGGGCCGAGCGGCTGCGGTCGCTGCCGGTCCAGCCGTTCGCGCCCGGTGAAAGGCGGTACTGGCTCGCGCTTTACGCGGACCAGGTCACGGGGCGGCGGTTCACTAGCGGGCCGCTGGCTCCTCCGGCCTCATAGGAAGGCCCAGACAAAGGAGTGACCCCGGAAGACTTTTCTGTTTAGCCTGAAGTTCCCTATTCGTCTTTCGGAACTGGCCGCAGCCTTTTCCTAATTAACGTTCGGTATTTCCAGCTTTACCGTACTCAGCCTTTCGGGGCCACCTCCAACCTAGATCACCGGTGTTACCGGCCACAGTGACGATGGCCCCAATATCTCTGGGACGTTTGGAGTCCAGACTTGAGGCGAGGTGAGGGGTTGGCGCTCAGGGAACCAGGAGGACGGGTCGCCGGGAGCTGTGGGAGAGCTCGTGACTCACGCTTCCCAGGAGGAACTCGGTAACACCGCCCCGACCGCGCCGGCCCACCACGATCATGTCGGCTCCCTCGCTGTCGGCGATATTCTCGATCACGGACGCGGGGCGCCCGTCCGCGATCACCGTCCGATAGGTCACGCCCGAGCCGGCCAGTGACTTCACCCATTCCTGTTCAAATTCGGCCTTCAGGTTCGCCCGCCACTCAAGATCGGCCTCTGGGGGAACCGCCGGCGGGGCGTACGCGGACCAATAGTTGTAGGCGGGCGAGATCGCGAAGACGGCGAGTATCTCGGCGTTCTGCGCACGGGCAAACCTGATCGCCCAATCCAACGCCTTGGCCGCAGGCTCGGATCCATCCACCCCCACCACAATTCGCTTGACTGCTTGGTCCGCGGCCATCTCGTCCACTCCTCCAGGTCTCCTTGATCGTCGTCTCCGCCGCCTAAACAGTCTTAATCGGTATGGGGACGGCCTATCAGCCCGTAGCTCAGCCAGGGTGGCGGCAGGTCGGTTTTTGGCGCCTGGTCGTCTATCCGGAAAGTCAGCAGGTTCTGGACGTCGACCACGCCGTCCGTTCGCTTTGCCAGATGAGACAGGAGCTCGACATCGCTCTTACGCTCGACCGCCCCAGTCAGCACGACCATTCCCGCCCGAACGGTGATCTCCACCCCGCTGCTGCCAGGCCAGGTGCGGGAAATCAGTTCTGCAATGTCCCGGCGGATCGCGTCGTCGTCGCGCAGGAAGAGCTTGAGCAGGTCACCGCGGCTCACGATTCCGAGGATGAAGCCATCTTGATCGACGACCGGCAGACGCTTGACCCGACGCTCGCGCATAAGTCGTGCAGCCTGAGCAATGCTGGTGTCCGGCCCGACGGTGACCACCGGCGAGGTCATCACCTGGCGCGCGGTCAACCCCAGCGCTTTGCTCCGCTGGTGACGGCGACCGCGCGACTCGAAGAAGGTCGTCTTCTCGGTGAGGTCCTCCTCTTCCTTGAGCATGAGGTCTGCCTCGGAGACGATTCCGATCAGGCGCCGGTCGGCGTCGACGACAGGCAGGGCGCTGACCCGATGGCGCTGCAGCTGGGCGGCGACGTCTTTGAAGTACGTGTCAGCTGTGACTACGTGCACCGGGAAGCTCATCACGTCCTGGACCTTTGCCTGCATGTCAATAGGCTCCGTCACCTGGCCGCCCGGCGGCAGGGCTGGACGCCCCTCGGCGTCCGGGTCGTTGGCCCCCCGGTGAGCAGGGGACATGGGACCGGCCGGCGACACGCAGGCGACAACTGGTTGCGCGGCTTCTGGCAGGTCCCGCGACCGGAGAGTCCATCGACCCTAACCCCGCCACGCCATCGATCGCAGACTGCGAGTAGCGGTATGAACAGGAGGTGCACGCCGTGTCTCCGGAACACGCGGTCAAGCGAATCGTTGTCGGCGTGGATGGATCGGAACAGGCTGCAGCGGCTTTGGAATGGGCCATCAGGTATGCGCGGCTGCTGAACGCCGAGATCATCGCGGTTTACGTGATCCCGACACCGATGTATTTCGGCTTCGCGCCTGGATACCATCCCCCGATCGCTCCGGCCCAGCTCGACCCGGAGCTGCGCGCGGACATGAAGCGCTTGTTCGAGCAGGTGTGGTGCAAGCCCATGGTTGAGTCTGGCCTCAAGTCACGAACCGTCTTGGCGGATGGCCGGCCGGCGTCAGTGATCACCGATGTAGCCGATCGCGAGAACGCCGACCTGG
>CAZXGB010000168.1:0-1430 GCA_964640005.1 uncultured Actinomycetes bacterium
GGAGACGCCGATCGGCGAGGAGGAGGACTCCCACCTCGGCGACTTCGTCGAGGACCGCGAGGCGGTCTCTCCCTCCGACGCCGCGTCGCTGACGATGCTGCACTCCGAGGTGGAGGACGTGCTGGACACGCTCACGCCGCGCGAGCGCCGCGTGCTGCAGCTGCGGTTCGGGCTGATCGACGGCCACCAGCGCACGCTGGAGGAGGTCGGGAAGCGGTTCGGCGTGACGCGGGAGCGGATCCGCCAGATCGAGGCCAAGGCGCTGCGCAAGCTGCGCCACCCGTCGCGCTCGAAGAAGCTGCGGGACTACCTGGAGTAGACCCTTCCCGGCTGGCCGGGAAGTAGCCGCCGCTGCCGGGGCGTTCCCTCGGCGGAGAGCGGGTGAAGTCCTTCTTACGCCTGATCGGCGTCGGCGCGGTGCTGCTGCTGGCCATGGCCGCCTGCAGCGGCGCGCAGGTCGCCGTCCAGCACGTCAAGGTGCCGAACCTGAAAGGCAGGGCCGCCGCCTCGATCGACGTCGTGGAGATCGACCAGAAGGCGCACCGGCTCTACGCGGCCGACCGCACTGACGGTTCCATCGACGTCTTCGACGTCTCGGGCGCGCCCGCCCGCTATCTCAAGAGCATCGCCATGCCCGCCGATCCCAGCGGAATGGCCGTGGCCCCGGAGCTCGGCCTGGCCTTCGCCGGACTGGGCGACGGCTCCGTGGCGATCATCGACACCAGGCAGGAGACCCTGGTCAACACGATCGTCACCGGCGGGAAGTCCGTCGACCTGATCGACTACTCGCCCCAGACCGGGACCCTCTATGCCGCGGAGGGCGCCGCAGGCTCGATCGCGACCGTCGACGTCCGCGCCCAGGCCCTCCTCCACACGTTCAAGGTCGGGTACGCGCTCGAGCAGCCGCGCTTCAACCCGGCCGACCACATGCTCTACGTGACCAGCCCGGACGCGGGCGCCCTGTTCCGCATCGACCCGGTGAGCGGGGCGATCAAGGCCAGGATCGCCGTCCCGGGCTGCCAGCCCAAGGGGATGGCGATCAACCCCAATCAGGACCAGGCGCTGATCGCGTGCGCCTCGTGGCTGGTGCGCGTCAACCTGCGCAACCCCTCCGACATGCTCAGCTACACGCAGGTCGGCGGGGGAGACGTGATCACGTACTACCCCTCGATCGACCGCTTCCTCGTCGCGGCGCCTGACGCGAAGCCGTCCGAGGTGGCGCTGTTCGGAGGGAATCCGATCGACTACGTGACGGCGGTCACCACCCGCGGGGCCGGCAACTCCGCCGCGTACGACGAGAGCAACCGCATGGTCTACGCCCCGGACGTGATGCCCGGGCGGGAGGGCCTGGACGCCTTCAAGGCCCCGACCGGCGATCTGATCTTCTCCATCTCGCCGCTCGACGTGGCGGTGATCGCCGGCGTGGTCGT
>CAZXGB010000168.1:1530-6193 GCA_964640005.1 uncultured Actinomycetes bacterium
GCCACGGTCGGCCGCATGCTGGCGACCCGGCTCAAGGCCGACTTCCTCGACTCCGAGATCATCGACGAGGTCGCCCGCCGCCTCCAGCTGCCGAAGGAGGAGGTGGAGGCCGAGGATGAGCAGCCGGGCTCCCTCCTCGCCCGGCTCCTGGTGGCCCTCGGCTCGGCGACCAGCGAGCCGATGATCCCGCCCGAGGCCACCGCCTGGACGCCGCCCAACGCCGGCCCCACCTTCGACACCCGCAAGGCGGTGCTGTCGATCACCCAGCACGTGATCCAGGAGGCGGCGCGGGGGGGCAACGTCGTGATCGTGGGCAGGGGTGGCGCTTACATCCTGGCCAACCACCCCGGCGCCCTCCACGTCTTCCTCCGCGGGGCGGAGTCGGTCCGGGTCAAGACGATCATGGCCCGCTTCAACATCCCGAACGAGGAGGAGGCGAGGCGGCGGCTGAAGCAGGCCGACGAGAACTGGACCGCCTACATCAAGCAGGTCTACGGCCACGACCGCAACCTGCCCGGCCATTACGACCTCGTGCTGGACACCGGGCGGCTGGGCTACGAGGCCACGGTGGAGGCGATCCTCGCGGCGCTGGAGCACCGCAAGCCGATATCGTAGTTCCGGCTCCATGGCAGCTCTCCCCCTCGGTTCTCGCACCTCCGGCGTCGACGGCTCCAGCGAGGGCGGCCGGGTCAATACCAACAATCTCCCCCTGGCGCTCGTCATCTACGGCGTCGCGCTGGTGCAGGCGCTGCAGCCGGCGAACCCGAAGAGCAAGCTGAACGTGGCGCCCGTTGACGTCGACGGCGTGTGGTGCCTGCAGCTGACCTGGCAGGGAGAGGAGCCGAAGGCGGTCCCCGGCCGCTGGCACGGGCATCGCGTCATCGTCAAGCAGGCCGAGCCGCCGCCCAGTGCCTGACAACCACCACCCGTCCCACGACGCGGGCTTCGGCCCGGCGAGCAAGGTGCGCGACGTCGTCGAGCGCCTCGGCGCCCGGGGCCGTGACCTCCTCCGCCGTCACGGCTACGACCTCGGCGAAGGGTTCGTGGACGTGCTCTCCCAGTACCAGACGCTCGAGCACGCCGCCCAGACCGAGCGCCTCAGAAATCTCGAAGGGCTGCTCCAGGAGCTGAACGCCTCCGCCTGACCGCTTTCCGTGCGGGGCACACGAAACGCGGGGCGCCTTTTTACAGACCTTTGATCCTTCCAATTCCGCGGGCGGCGGTGTACCATGCCACGAAATTCGGTTCCGCAACGTTATACAGGTCGAGGTTTACGTCATTGCAGAGGTCGAAGTTGGAACCAGAGAGAGGCAGATGCGTCTGCGGAAGGCGCCTGAAGGACGCCGCCGTCTACACCTACCGCTCCCACACCGACCGCTTTTTCTTCCACCGCTGCGACTGCGGCAAGGAGTGGACCGAGCGCCTCACCGACGTCGACCCGACGGATCCCGTCAGCTCGGACGAGGTGATCGAGGTCCACAAGCAGCTGGCCAAGTTCGAAGGCTCGATCGCGGAGCTCCTGACCCAGCCGCACACCTCGATCTGAGGGCCTGACCCGCCGGCCGCCGGCGGCGCCAAAAGAAAAGAGCCCCCGCGCGGCGAGGGCCCTTTCGGAAGTCGTCCGCTGACGCTCTACTGAGCGGCCGCGTGCACCTGGGCGAGCAGGTCGTCGGCCTGGTTGATCAGGCTCAGCGCCTGCGTCTCGTTGATCGGCCGGCCGCCGAACTCGGCGCCGTCGAGCGCCGCGATCATCTGGGCCGCGAGGGAGTCTCGCTGCTGGCCGAAGCCGGTGAGCTGGTTCTCGAGCGAGCTGTAGGTCGCGTCGCCGGACGAGTTGCTGGCGAGCGCGGTGGTCGAGATCTTCAGCGTGTCGAGCCCGAACTGGCCGACCGGCGCGTCGATCTGCGTGTAGGCCTGGGCCAGCTTGACCAGGATCCCGTGGCCGGCCCGCGTCGACTGCGCGAGCAGCCCGGGGTCGAGGTCCTCGAACAGGACGCGGCCCTCGCTCACGTAGTCGTCCTGCAGCCCGGTGAGGGCGAGGATGGTGGGTCGGAGGTCGGCGTGGCCGGCCCACGTCGTGTCGTCGACGCCGAGGTTCAGGACTCCCGGGCCGACGAGACCGAGCCAGCTGGTCACGATCTCGGGCTGGAAGTCACCGTGCTGCCACGCGAACGACGGGTTCTGCAGGAAGTCGGGAGAGCCGAAGGTCTGGAAGAAGTAGTCGGCGTTGCCGAAGAAGATGAAGGTCGGCGTCCGCGAGGGGTCGCCGGTGATCATGTGCAGCAGTCGCATCTCCACCGGGTCGGCCATCCGCTGCATCAGCGGGGTGGACTGTCCGGTGACGTAGTTGTTGGGGTCTACCAGCGTGGCCGCGGCCTGCTCGAACTGGCGCGTCACCGCGTCGGTGCGGCCGGCCTGCGGCAGCAGGTAGACCGCAGGCGCGCAGTCGAAGTGGAGGTTGAACGGGGTGGTGACGCCGGCCTTGCTCATCAGGTCGGTCAGGTTGGTCGCGATCTCGCCGATGTTGCCGGTGCCCTTGCTGTGGTCGTACACGCAGGGGGTGTTGACGCCGTCGCAGCCGGACAGCAGCTTGCCGGCGAAGTGGTCGTTCTCGTCCGAGCTGAAGTTGAACAGCGTGTTCTGCGGCGTGATGCCGTCCGCCGCGAGCCGCGAGAGGAACGTCCCGAAAGCCTGGTCGTAGCTCTTCAGGTTCGCGACGTAGCCCGCTTCGCCCGGTCCGTACGCGCCGAACGGAAAGGAGTGGTTGTCGTGTACGTCCGCGATGTACGAGTAGGTCACCGGGACGCCATGCTCCAGCATCGCCGCGGTGTAGGCGAGTGACTGGGCGGCGCTGATGCCGCCGAATCCCGGGAAGCCGTTGATCGGCTTGCCGTTCAGGTCGTTGAGGCCGCCCGGCGCGATCACGGGCTGCACGTACTTGTGTCCGAACAGGCCCATGAAGTCGTCGTAGCCGCCAGGCTCCTGGGGCAGGACGTCGGGCTTGCCGTTGTTGGCCGCCGAGCACAGGTCCGAGCCCTGCGCGCAGTGGATTGCGATTCCGATGAAGTCCCTGGTCGCCTGGCTCGGGTTGCTCGAAGCCTCGAGCGCCTCCGCGGAGCCGGCGCCGAAGACGTTGACGATGTTGCCGTTGTTCTCGAGCTCGATGTTGGCCGTCGACACGCCGCCGACGTCGCACCCGGCGCGCGTGAAGGGAACCCACGGAGCGGGCGTGTTGGCGCCGCCGGCCGTCAGGTTGTTGTAGGTGCCGTTGCCGATCTTGTCGGTCCAGTACTGGAAGGCGCTGGGAAAGCCGCTTACGCTGCCGTCGGGGTTGTAGTAGCCGTAGCTGTTCGATACGGCGAGGCCCTGCTGGTCGCCGTAGAGGCCGCTGAGCGTCGTGACGATATCGTCCGCGGTGTGCGAGATGAGCGGCGTGTAGTTGTGCGTGACCATGGTGCCGTTCTGCTCGATGAAGTTGAGCAGGTTCGGCATCTGCTCGAGGTCGGACGGTACGTTCGGGTTGTCGCGGGTCAGGTGGACGTTGTCGAAGACCACGTTGACCACGTGCTCCGTCCCGTTGCCGAGATGACAGCCCGAGGTCGAGGACTGCGCGCCGCTCGAGGCGTGTGGCGAGCCTGCCTGCGTGGCCGGCATGATCGCCGCCTGCCAGCCGAGGGCCAGCGCCACCACCGCCGCGAGCCGAATCAGCCGTCTCATCCCATTACCCCCTGTGAAGCTCGAGGCCGACTGCTGGCGGAAGCGACGGCCGCGTCGCTCCGATCGCAGCGACGATAGCCCAAGCCGGGTTATGCGCGCGTAAGGGGCCGTTTAGGGGCCGATGCCGCCCAAGAGCCCCGCGGTGTAACTTGGGCGGGTGGGCAGGCTCGTGGTCTCGGAGTTCATCACCGTGGACGGGGTGATGGAGAACCCCGGCGGGTCGGACGGAAGCCCGATCGGGGGGTGGGCGTTCCGGTTCAATCGGGGGCCGGAGGGCGACCGCTTCAAGCTCGAGGAGCTGCAGTCCGCCGAGGTGCTGCTGCTGGGCCGGCGCACGTATGAGGATTTCGCCGCGCACTGGCCTGGCCGCACGGACGAGCAGGGGTTCGCCGAGAAGCTCAACTCGATGCCGAAGTACGTGGTCTCCCAGATCCTCGAGAACCCGAAGTGGAACAACACCCACGTGCTCGGGGGGGACGTCATCGAGTCGGTGGCACGGCTGAAGCGCGAGATCGGAGGCGAGATCCTGGTCAACGGCAGCTGCACGTTGGTGCACGCGTTGATCTCGAACGCCCAGGTCGACGAGGTGAGGCTGATGGTGTACCCGATCGTGGTGGGCAGCGGCCGGCGGCTGTTCGCGGACAGCGCGCACGCGTGGCCCTTCCGCCTGATCGATTCGCGGCCGGTGGGGGAGGGGGTGCTGATCGTTCGCTACGAGCCCCTGAACGTCCCCGCGGACTAGCTGCCCGCCCGATCTCTGGCGCCACCGGCTTCCCCCCGCGGGCCGATGGCGGGGCGGCGGAGGCAGCACCTAGAATTCAAGGTCGTTCCGGGATAGCTCAACCGGTAGAGCAGGCGGCTGTTAACCGCAAGGTTCAGAGTTCGAATCTCTGTCCCGGAGCCAATTTCGAGTTCAAACAGGTGGTCACCTCGAGGTCGGATATCC
>CAZXGB010000169.1:0-6184 GCA_964640005.1 uncultured Actinomycetes bacterium
AGCCTGATGGAGACCAAAGAGGAAATCGACCGCCACCGCATGTCGGTCACGACGACGCCGGCGGGCGCTCCCGGCACGGAGGTGCTCACTGTCAACTTCGGTCCCCAGCACCCATCGACCCATGGCGTGCTGCGGCTTATCGTCGACCTCGATGGCGAGGTCGTTCGCCGCGTCAAGCCGGTGATCGGCTACCTCCACACCGGCATTGAGAAGCAGGCGGAGGCCCTGCGCTGGCAGCAGGCAGTAGTCGTCACCGACCGCCACGACTACCTCTCGCCACTCACCAACAACCTCGCCTACGCGCTGGCGGTCGAGCGGCTGCTCGGCGTCGAGGCGCCCGAGCGCGCGCAGGCGCTGCGAGTGATCATGTGCGAGCTCAACCGAATCTCCTCGCACTGCATCTGGATCGGCACCAGCGCCCTCGAGTTGGGCGCGATGTCGGTCTTCATGTACGCGCTTCGCGAGCGCGAGAAGGTTATGGACCTCAACGAGGAGATTTCCGGCTACCGGATGCACACCTCGTACATCCGGCCGGGCGGGGTCAGCGGCGACGCCACCGATCGCTTCTGGGAGCTGCTTCACGCGTTCGTCGAGTACATGCCGAAGCGGGTGGATGAGTACGAGGACCTCCTCACAAACAACCCGATTTGGCTGCGGCGCACGAAGGGAATCGGAGTTCTCAGCGCGGCAGACGCCACCGCGCTGGGCGCAACCGGTCCGATGATTCGCGGCTCCGGGATTCCCTACGACCTCCGCAAGACCCGGCCTTATTCCGGCTACGACAGGTACGACTTCGAAGTCGCCACGAGCGACCTCTGCGACTGCTACGGCCGCTACCAGATTCGCATGAAGGAGATGCGGGAATCGGTACGGATCATCAAGCAGGCTATGGAGAGCATCCCCGGGGGTCCGGTCAACGTCGACGACCGCAAGATCCTGCCGCCGCCCCGGGAGGAGCTCGAGACCTCGATGGAGGCGGTGATCCACCACTTCAAGCTCTTCACCGAGGGCTACTCGGTGCCCCCCGGGGACGTCTACGCCGGCGTCGAGGGGCCACGTGGCGAGCACGGTGTCTACGCCGTTTCCGATGGGACCCACAAGCCGCGCCGGATCAAGTTCCGCTCCTCCTCCTTCGTCAATCTGCAGAGCGTCGAGCGGATGGCGCTCGGCTCGATGGTCGCCGACCTGATCGCGATCATCGGCACCGTCGACACAGTGCTGGGGGACGCCGACCGATGAGTGGAATGCGCTCCCAGGAAACGCCGACGCGGCCCGGTGAGGACAGCCTGTTCCAGCAGCCGGCCGACATCCGGCTCAGCGAACACGCGCTCCAGGAGATCCGCGAGCTGCCCGCCCGCTACCCGCATCCCCGGTCGGCGGTCATGCCCGCGCTCGACATCGCCCAGGAGGAGATCGGCTACCTCACGCCGCCCGCGATGGCCCAGGTTGCCGAGGCCCTGGACCTGGACCCGGGCTACGTCGAGGGCGTCGCCACCTTCTACACGCTGTTCCACCTCGAACCTGTCGGCCGCCACCGCTTCTACGTGTGCACGAACCTCGCCTGCATGCTCCGAGGCGCCTACGGCATCGTTGACCACATCAAGGAGGCAGTCGGTGTCGAACGGGTCGACGAAGTCTCCCCGGACGGCCTCTTCAGCGTCGAGGAGGTCGAGTGCCTGGGTGCCTGCGAATACGCGCCGATGCTGCGCCTCGACCACGCCTATCACTACGACCTGACGCCGGAGAAGATCGACCAGCTCATCGCCGAGCGGCGCCAGGCGGTGGAGACGGGCGGCACCATCGAAGGCGCCGACCCCGGCACAACCAAGCCATCCAAGCAGCGCAAGTCGACCAAAGGAACGCCAGCCGGTGACTGAACGAAATCTGCCCCCGCATAGCGAGCGGGGTAAGCAAGCCCTGCCGCCCAACGATCCCAGCGGTGAGCTCCGTGGGTCCTACGGCCCCGGCCGCATCCACCTGCTGACCAGCTCCTTCGGCACTCCGGGGCTGCACACCCTCGATGTCTATCGAGAGCACGCCGAGGGCTACGCCGGATTCCGGAAGGCGCTCGAGATGGATCCGAAGGCAATCGTCGACGAGGTCAAGACGTCGGGCCTGCGCGGGCGCGGCGGCGCCGGCTTCCCCACCGGCACCAAGTGGTCGTTCCTGCCTCCGCCGGACGGCGGTCCCCGCTACGTCGTGGTGAACGCCGACGAGTCCGAGCCGGGAACGAGCAAGGACCGCTATCTCATGGAGAACTCTCCGCACATGCTCCTGGAGGGCATCCTGATCGCCGGCTGGGCCATCCAGGCCACCCAGGCCTGGGTGTACATGCGCGGTGAGTACGACCGCCCGTACGAGATGCTGAAGGAGGCGATCGCCGAGCTGCGCGACGCCGGCATCCTCGGCGAGATGCCGTTCGGCAAGCCGTTCTCCTTTGACATCCAGGTCTACCGCGGGCACGGCGCCTACATCTGTGGCGAGGAGACGGCGCTTTTAGAGTCCCTGGAGGGCAAGCGGGCTCAGCCGCGGTCCCGTCCCCCCTTCCCTGCCGTCAAGGGCGCCTGGGGCCGGCCGACGCTGCTCAACAACGTCGAGACCCTGGCCACCCTGCCCTGGATCCTTCGCCACGGCGGTGAGGAGTACGCCAAGTTCGGGACCGAGAAAAACCACGGGACCCGTGTGGTCTCGATCAGCGGGCACGTGTCGAAGCCCGGCTGCTACGAGATCGAAAACGGCACGCCCTTCACCGAGATCCTCAACGACGTCGCGGGCGGGCCGCTACCCGGGCACGAGTTCAAGGCCTTCTGGCCCGGCGGGTCCTCGGCGCCGGTCCTGCCCGCCTCGATGATGGATGTCCGCTCCGACATCGAATCCCTGGCCGCGGCCGGCTCAATGGCCGGCTCCGGCGGGATCATGGTCGCCGACGATCGAGCCTGCATGGTCGAGACGACCCTGCGGCTGCTCCAGTTCTACGCCCACGAGTCCTGCGGCAAGTGCACGCCCTGCCGCGTCGGCGGCAACTGGGCAGTCCGGACGGTGCAGAAGATCCTGGCCGGTGAGGGCTCAGCCGTAGACCTCCAGATCCTCGACCGCATCCAGGCCAGCCTCCAGGACGGCCGCTGCCTCTGCGGCCTGGGCGACTCCGCCGGTTGGGTGGTCATGTCCGCGATGCGGCACTTTCCTGAGGAGTTCGAAGAGCACGCTCTGCACAACCACTGCTCGGTGAAAGAAGAGGTGGCAGTCAGTGCCTGACGACCAGGTCACGCTGACGATCGACGGCCGGCGGGTCACCGTACCCAAGGGAACGCTCGTCGTCGAGGCGGCGAAGCAGCTCGAGATCGAAATCCCCGTCTTCTGCTACCACCACAAGATGGACCCGGTCGGCGCCTGCCGGCTCTGCCTGGTCGAGATCTCGCCCGGGCCGCCGCGGCCGACCACCGGCTGCACGACGCCGGTCGCCGAGGGCATGGTTGTCAAGACCAACAGCGCGCTCGCGGTCAGTGGACGCGCCGACATCCTCGAGTACGAACTGGTCAACCACCCGCTCGACTGCCCGGTCTGCGACAAGGGCGGCGAGTGCCCTCTTCAGGACTACACCTTCCGGCATGGCTACCCGACCAGCCGAATCGACGCGCCCCGCCTCCACTTCAAGAAGCCGATCCCGCTCTCGGACAAGATCGCCCTCGACCGCGAGCGCTGCGTCCTCTGCTACCGGTGCACGCGCTATTACGACGAGATCGCCTGGGAGCAGGAGCTGACGACGGATCAGCGCGGCGTCCACAGCTACATCACGAGCCAGTTCGACCAGCCTCTGCAGTCGATCTTCAGCGGCAACATCATCGACCTCTGCCCGGTCGGCGCCCTGACCTCGCGAGTGTGGCGCTTCGAGTCTCGGCCCTGGGACATGGACCGCACCTTCTCGGTGTGCTCCAAGTGCTCCGTCGGCTGCAACGTGACGCAATGGCAGCGGCGCAACGAGCTGGTCCGCATCACCTCGCACGAGAACGACGAGATCGACGACGGCTGGATCTGCGACCGCGGCCGCTTCGACTACACCGAGGTGAACAGCCCCGAGCGGGTGCACGTCCCCGAGGTCGGAGGCCGGCCGGCGACGTGGGCGGCAGCTCTCGACGCACTCGAGGAGGGCATGCGGAACCGGAAGCGGCCGGGGATCTTCGTGCCCCAGGACATCACGCTCGAGGAGGCCTACCTGCTCAAGCGCCTGCTCGACGGCCCCTGGAAGGGCGCCCGCGTGGCAATGGAGAAGCGGACCGCACTGCCGGCACCCGACGTCGACACGCTCCTCATCAAAGACATCGAGCGGGCGAAGGCGATCGTCGTGATCGCCAGCGACACCGCCGACGACGTGCCCATCATCAACCTGCGGATCAAGAAGGCGGTCAGCAAGCGTGCCGCCAAGCTCGTGATCGTCCATCCCGACGAGCTCGACCTTGACCGCTGGCCCCGAGGCGTGGACCACGTCCACTACCAGCGCGGCCAGGCGGCGGACGCGGTCCGCGGGCTCAAGTCCCACGACTTCCTCAAAGAAGCACCCGTCGCCATCCTCTACGGCGACGGCAAGGGGACCGAGGACGGCGCCGCCATTGCGGCCGCCGCCGCCGAGCTCGCGCGGACCGTGGGGGGCGATCTCATGCCCCTTTATCGCGGCACCAATGAGCGGGGGCTCCTCGAGCTCGGCCTGGTCGGCGACGACGACCTCTCCGGCTGTGACGCCGTGATCCTCTGGGGGCCGGGTGCCGCGCCCGAGAGCGCGAAGTTCGTCGCCGCCTGGGACTGCCTCAAGCGCGAGCGCCAGCTCGACGTCTTCCTGCCCGACGCGACCTTCGCCGAGACCCAGGGGAGCTACATGAACGTCGAGGGAAGGGTGCAGTTCCTGCGCCCGGTGCTGACCGTCAGGCCGCCTCTGCGCGAGGGCTGGGAGGTGCTGGCCGAGCTGGCCCAGCGTGCCGGACTCGACGCCGACTACATTGGCATCTTCCAGCTCCAACGTGAGGCAGCGGCCTCCCACCCGGCCCTGGCGCCGCTCGCCGATCCGCCGGCCCCGACCCCTCCGCCGACGACCGTGCTCTACGGACCCGCCCGGCCGTGACTTATCTAGCTACGCCCGATCCGTTCGGCTGGTACGCCAGCCCGGTTGGTTACTGGGTGATCCTCATCGTCGCCATGCTGCTCCTGGTCTTCGTGCTGCTCACAGCGGCCGCCTACACAGTCTTCTGGGAGCGCGTCTACCTGGGCTGGGTGCAGCGCCGTCCGGGCCCCAACCGCGTCGGACCCCGCGGCCTGCTTCAGATGGCGGCGGACGGCGTGAAGCTGGCCTTCAAAGAGAGCTTTTTGCCCGCCGACGTCGACAAGATCACCTACGTTGCCGCACCGGCGATCGCGGTGACTGCCGCCTTCCTCTCGTGGGCCGTGATCCCGGTCGGCATTTGGTACGGAATCACGTACTGGGTCGCAAATATCAACATCGGCGTCCTGCTGATCCTCGCAGTCCTTTCGGTGAACGTTTACGCGATCATGCTCGGCGGCTGGTCCTCGAACTCCAAGTACTCCCTGCTGGGCGGACTCCGCTCGGCTGCCCAGCTCATCAGCTACGAGCTCGCGATGTCGCTGGCGCTGGTGCCGATCTTCATGATCACGAGCAGCCTGCGCCTGCAGGACATTGTCAACGGCGTGCATTGGGGCGGCTTCCTGGTCCCGATGATCGTCGTGGCGCCGCTCAGCTTCCTGATCTACATGGTGGCCGCAGTCGCCGAGACCAACCGGGCTCCGTTTGACCTGCCCGAAGCGGAGCAGGAGCTGGTGGGCGGCTTTCTGACTGAGTACTCGGGGCTCAAGTTCACGATGTTCTATCTGGCTGAGTACGTGGGCGTGCTCACCCAGTCGACGCTGATCACGATCCTCTTCCTGGGCGGCTGGTATCTCTGGGTGGTGCCGCCGGTGATTGCGTTCGTGCTCAAGATCTTCCTGGTCGCCACGGTCTATATCTGGCTGCGGGCGACCCTCCCCCGGCTTCGCTACGACATGCTGATGCGGTTCGGCTGGAAGGTCCTGCTTCCAATCGGTCTCCTGAATGTCGTTGCGACCGCGATCGTTCTGGTGGCGGTGAGCTAGGAGTCGCAATGGCAAACGACGAGAAGAAGAATCAGGGCGTGGTCGACGA
>CAZXGB010000170.1:0-6161 GCA_964640005.1 uncultured Actinomycetes bacterium
ACGCTGACGCCAAGCCGCACGCGCTCGGTGATCGCCGAGACGTAGGTCATGGCGGTCAGGTGGTCGATGTGGGTCTTGTACTCCTCGTCGAGGATGCCCGAGGCGTTGCCTGGATAGGGCGTCTTGGCGTTGACCGGGACGAGCAGCCGCTCGTTGGTCCACAACGAGTCATAGCCCATCCGCTCGGCTTCGATGGCGACCAGGCGCATGTTGTCGCGGGTGGCCACCGGGCCCTGGTGTGGAAGCGCAAACCCGACCTTCATCGAAGCCTCCTCGAGCACTTTGTGTCAGCGGCGGGCTCCCCGAAGGTGCTCGCCGAGCACGTCCATCCCGAAGTCGCCGTCGGGGTCGCGCCAAACGCTGTGGGCGTGGTTGCCGGCGCGTTGGGCGTTGTCGTACTCGATCAGAAGGCGTGGCCCCTGTACGCGGTAGTAGTGTGGCACGTCCCGCTCGGTCCCGCCAGCCCAGGCAAACGAGAGGCCGCCCAGCGCCTCGTCCGTGTACCTGGCCATCACGACCTCGGCCAGCTCATCCGGAAGGCGGCAGGCGTAGGCGGCGACGATCTGCCTCAGCAGCTCGCGCTGCGTGCGGTCGAGCTCATGCCCCCGGATGCCCTTCGGCGGCAGCGTTAAGCGGAGAGACTCGAGGTGCTCGTCGTTTATCCGAAGGTTCGCCTCCAGGCGCTGCTGCATGGTCTCGAGCAGCTCACCCGTGGGACCCTCGAAGCGCCCCCGCCAGATCTCCGGCAGCTTGAGCGGCAGGTCGCCGTCGCCGATCAGCGAGCGGTTTCCGGTGACCAGGTCGAAGGGCGGGACCGGGCAGACGATCGCCTGCTGGCGCTGAGCCCGGTCCAGCGAAATCAGTAGCTCGCGGCCGAGGTCCTCGGTGGCCCCGAGCGGCCTCAGCTCGCCTCCGCCGAGAAGTGGGGAGACGGCAGGGTCGGCGCCCAAGAAGAGTGGCGTGCTCGCCTCCACTTTGCCTCCGGCGACGAGGTGGTGGATCGATACGTGGTGGCCGCCGAAGCGCCACGACCACGGCTCGTTGGCGCGCGGATCGCCGAAGACCCGGAGGTAGTAAAGCCCGGGGTCGCGCCCTCGTTCGCGCTCCCAGCTGAGGCTCCACCCCTCGAGCTCGTCGAGGATGTTGTCGAGCCCGATGATCGTGCACGCGGTGACGTAGGCGGGGCGGGAGAGCCCGGCCGCCAGGAGCTTGAAGGCGAGCTGCTGCTGTCCGGGCCGCATGTCGCTGAGGGGCAGGCCACCGTGGTCGGTCGGCGTGTAGTACCAGCGGAGCCGCTCCTCGTTCTCCGGGAACGACCAGTTGGCCACGCGCCGCTGTTCGCCGTCGAGGCTCTCGAGGAAGTCGCCCGCGGCCGCCGCCATGCGAGCGGCGACGGCCTCAGCGCCCTGGCTCATAGAGACCGAAGATCAGATCGGGATCGCCCGGCTTCCAGTTGCAGTCGACCTGCGACCGGCGGCCGATCCGGCGGGTTCGCTCGAGGAGGTCGTGGCCGAGCTCGAGCTGCCCGGGTTCCCAGACCTTCAGGGCCGTTTGGACGTCGGGCTGGTCCTCGAGCGCCCTTGCCAGCTCCCAGGCGTCGGCGGCCGCCTTGGCTGTTCCGGCGGCGGCGTGGGGACGAACGGCGAAGGCGGCGTCGCCCACCAGGCAGACGCGGCCGAAGGCCATCTTCGGCACCTCCACCTCGAGGATCGCCTGCACGAACGGCGCCTCTACTGCGAGTACGACGTCCGCGATGCGCTCAGGCAGCCTCGCAGCGGCGGTCGCGCGCATTTCCTGGACGTGCTCGCGCCGGGCGGTGCCGGGCGGCAGCGATACGTCGTGCTGCCTGCCCTCGCAGTCGGTCATCAGGTCGGCCAGGTCGCTGCCAGGGAGGTAGTTGCGGTACCAGACGAAGTTGATCAGGCGGTCCTTGGGCTCGACGGAGCCGTTGAGCCCGGGGATCGGGTAGACGAGGACGTGGCTGTTCGCATAGACGTAGTAGGTGATGGCGTCGAGCAGGACCTCTGCTCGCTGGCCGAGTTCCTGCTCGGGGACCATGCCACGCCAGGCGACGTAGCCGGCGTAAGTCGGGCTCACGTCCGGCAGCAGGCAGGCCCGACCATGCGAGCCGACGCCGTCGGCGAATACCAGGAGGTCGACCTCCTGCTGGCTGCCATCGCCCAGAGTGAGCTGGACAAGGCCGTCGCGCTGCTCGATGGCGGTGCACTCACTGCCCAGGAGGTAGCGCTCGCGGCCGAAGCAGCGCAGGAGCGAGCGGTAGACCGTGTTCCAGCTGCTGAACCGATAGAGCTGTTCCTGCTCGTGGAGGGTCCGACCCTGCCTGTCGAGGTAGCGGATGTACCTGGTGGTGACGCTTATCCCGTCGAGGTCGACGGCGGCCCGCTCGGCCAGGTAGCGGTAGCTGGCGGGGAGGAAGCCGATGCCGGCGCCGCGCTGCTCGAGCTCGGCGCCCGACCGCTCGTAGATCGTCACATCGAAGCCGAGGTCGCGCAGGAGGAGGGCGGCGGTGAGGCCGCCAAGTGAGCCTCCGACCACGGCGACGCGGCCAGTTCCGACCATCGCGGTTCAACGCGATCATAGTGGGCGTTCGCCGGGTGGGGAGGAGTGCTAGGTGCGAGCTTCGCGAGACTCGTGGCGCTTCACCGCCACTCCATACGCTTCCTCGAGCAGTGGCTTTAGGGATTCGAAGGTGCTATCGCTGGGGTTGAGCACGCAGACCCAGTGGTTGCGTCCGTATACCGGGTGGGGGAGCAGCTGGTCCAGCGCGGTGAAGTCGTAATCGCCCTCGGCGCCGAACAGCGAGTCGTGCGTTTCCTTCGTCAGGCCGATGTTCAGCCGGAACACGCCGGGGCGGTTGAGATTGGACGCGTTGTCGAAGTCGCCGTAGTCCTTGGTCACGATCGTCGCAAACGGGAACCGGCGAGCGCCTTCGAGGTTGCGCTCGGGATCGTAGATGAAGAAGGTGTCGCCCCACGCCATCTCGGGAGCTCCACTCGCTTCCGAGGCGACGTCAATGTCGACGCCGCCAAACGTGGTGGCGATGTACTGACGGATCGAGGCTTCGTCCACTGAGTGATTATCGTGGTGGGAAGCCTTCCGCCTCCAGCTTCTCCCGCAGGCGCTGGGGGTCCGGCACGTCCGGGTCGCCCCTTTCGAAAAGGCGGTCGATGGCCTGCTGGGTCTTGGTACGGATCTCGGGCGGCAGCAGGGGAGTGGTCGAGTCGACGATCGCCTCGAGCACGTACGGCCGCTCGGCCGCCAGCGCGCGCTCGACGGCGGCCGTTACGTTGGCTGCATCTTCCAGCAGCTCGCCGTCGAGACCGAGCAGCTTCGCGTAATCGGAGTACGGAAAGGCCGGCAGGTGCTGGGAGTCGGGGAAGGTGGGCATCCCGTCCCGGTTCCGCATGAGCCACGTGACCTCGGCCAGGTCGTCGTTGTGGAGGACGAGGATGACCAGCCTCGGGTCGGCCCAGTCGGTCCAGCGAGTGGAGATCGTGATCAGCTCGTTGTTGCCCAGCATCTGCATCGCGCCGTCGCCGGTGATGACGTACACAGGCCGCGACGAGTCGACGAGTTTGGCAGCGAGCGCGTAAGGCACCGAGTTGCCCATTGTCGCGTGCAGCCCGGTGCACAACCCGCGCATCCCCTCGCGCAGATGCACGTGACGCGCATACCAGTACGTCGAGGTCCCCGAGTCGGAGACCACTACCGCGTCATCGGGCAGCAGGTCGCCCACGCGGCGAACCACCAGCTGCGGATTAATCGGGTCCGCGGGCTCGTAGATCCGCCGCTCGAGCTCGCGCTCCGACTCGAGCACGCTGATCTCCACCTGCTCGCGCCAGCCACGGTCCGGCTTCCGGTGGAGCCGCGGCAGCAGCGCGCGCAAGGTATCCCGCGCGTCGCCCACAAGGTGTGACTCCATCGGGTAGCGGATGCCGATCATCCGCGCCGACCGGTCAACCTGCACACCTCGCGCCTGCCCCGGCTTGGGCAGCCACTCCGCGTATGGGAAGCTCGACCCGACCACGAACAGCGTGTCGCACTCGTTCATCAAGCGGGCGCTCCCCGGCGTCCCCAGCTGGCCGATCGTGCCGGTGACGTATGGGAGGTCGTCCGGCAGGACGTCTTTGCCCATCAGCGCCTTCGCCACGCCAGCCCCCAGAACTTCGGCGATCTCGATCACCTCCGTCACCGCTCCGCGCGCGCCGGCCCCGACCAGCATCGCCACCCGTTGGCCCGCATTCAGGACTTTGGCCGCCTGATCGAGCGCGTTGTCGGGCGGCGTTGCCTTGGGTTCGGTGTAGCCGGGAGCGGTGTACCAGACGAAGTGGTCGCGGGGCAGCTCGTCGGGGACGCGCAGGCTCTGCACGTCGTAGGGGAGGATCAGCGCGGTCACCGTGTGTTCACCGAGAGCGGTGCGTAGCGCCCGGTCGATCACCTGCGGCACCTGTTCGGGCACCGTCACCATCTCCACGTAGGCGCCCGCGACATCCTTGAAGAGGCTGAGCAGGTCGATCTCCTGCTGGTAGCTGGAGCCGATCGCCATCCGCGCCGGGTAGCCCATCAGCGCCAGGACCGGCAGGTGATCGAGGCGGGCGTCATAGAGCCCGTTCAGCTGGTGGACCGCGCCCGGCCCAGTGGTCGTCAGCACGACGCCCGGTTTCCCGGTCAAGCGGGCCTGACCGCTCGCCATCAGCGCCGCCGCCTCTTCGTGGCGAGCCTGTACGAAGGCCGGGCGGCCGGTCTGGTGGAGGACGTCGAGGAGCGGGTTGATGGTCTCGCCCGGATACCCGTAGATGCGCTCGATCCCCCACTCGTCAAGGCAGCGAACGATCGCCTGGGCGACGGTTTCGTGCATGCTGCCCACCCTACGAGCGCGGGTCAGGAGGCAGCCGGGACATTCGCGCCGGGTCGGGGATTGGAAGAGGCGTGATGGTAGAAGCGGAGGGCCGGCTGGCCCACGTCCAAGCAATCGATCGAGATGAGTTCCTGCACCTCGTCCAGCCCCTACTGCGCCCGGCTCAACGCCTGGCCTATGCAATGCTGCGCAGCCCCAGCGAGGCAGAGGACGTCGTTCAGGAGGCAACACTCAAGGCCTGGGCCAAGATCCGCAGCTTCCGCGCCGGGACGGACTTCAAGGCCTGGTACCTGACCATCGTCGCCAACGAGTGCCGGAAGACGCTCAGGAGCGGCTGGTGGAAGGCACTCAGGTCGCCCTCCGTCGATCGCGGCGCGATCGAGGCACCCCAGGAGCAGGTCGCGACCGACCACGCCATCCGGCAGGCCCTGGACAGGCTCTCGTACGACCAGCGACTGGTCATCGTGCTCCGCTACTACCTCGACCTGCCATTCGACGAGATCGGCAGGACCCTTGGCATCTCGCCCAGCACGGCCAAGTCACGGACGCATCGCGCGCTCGCGCGGATGCGCCCGATGTTCGAAATTCCGGAGGTTCTCGGTGATGAATGAAGCTGACTTTTCGCGTTTCCTCAAGGCGGGCCTCGGGGTTCCCGCGCACTCGCCGGCTCTGCAGTCACGCGTGGCCGGCGCGCTGGATGAGGGCGGGGCGCGGCGTCCGCGCCGCCGGCTGGCGCTCTTGATCGCCGTTCCCGCAGCCCTCGTCCTGGTGCCGACGGCCGTCGTCGCGGCCGGAACGCTGCTGACCCCGCGCGAGGTGGAGACGGGCATGCCCGGAGGCTCGGTCGTGTTCGATGGGACATCCCCGAAGTGCACGGTCGTGAAGGAGGGTGTCGAGTACAGCTGCGTGCTCGCGCACGCTCCCACCCGGGAGGTTCACTACCCCTACCGAAACGACAAGCAGTTGCTGGCAGGGCCGGACGGAACCATCGCCGGTGGCTGCCTCGCCACGTCGGACGACGGTCTGAAGTGGGAGTGCTACAGCGGCCAGGCGGCGGTCAAGGCGGGCATTCTCGTCGAGTCCCTGCTCGGGCAGCCCCTGCACGGTCCTTCGGTCGGCTAGTTCGGCTTTCGTCCCGGCGCCACCCCTTCCGGGTGGCGCCGGGGTTCACCGCGCTGCGTTCAGCTCGGCTGCTCGTCCAGGAAGGCGAGGGTGACCGCGGCGAAAAGTGGCGAGTCGGCCAGGTTGTAGTGGGTCAGGCCGGGAAGGATCGCGAGCGCGT
>CAZXGB010000171.1:0-6154 GCA_964640005.1 uncultured Actinomycetes bacterium
GAGCACGTGCGTGGAGATGGTCACCTGGTTCATGAAAGACTTGCTCCCGATGCTGCGGATAACGGCGGCGAGCCTCGAGTTTGCGGCCCGGCTGGAGGAACACGCAGCGCCGAGGTCGGTGGCCGCCTTCCGGCGGCTGCTTCCGCTGCGGTCAAAGATAATCCAGGCCCGCTGGAGCGGCGAATCGGCCTGGATCCCGTTCGGTGACCTCGAGCTCGCGGTCGGCTTCGAGAACGCGACCAGCTATCCACCACCCGGGCACATCCTGCTCTATCCCGGCGGCTACAGCGAGACCGAGATCCTCTTCCCCTACGGACCCACCTGCTTTGCCTCCAAGCTCGGGCAGCTGGCCGGCAACCACTTCGCGACGATCGTCGAGGGGGGCGAGCAGCTTCCCGAGCTGGGGCGCCGCGTGCTGTGGGAGGGTGCCCAGGACATCGCTTTCGAGGAGGCGTGAGCGATGTCGCTTCTGATCCGGGGCGGCACCGTTGTCAGCGAAGAGTCCGCGCTCGAGGCTGCGATCCGGATCGACGGCGAGCGGATCGCCGAGGTAGGGCCGGGGCTCAAGCCGCGGCCGGGCGAGCAGGAGCTGGACGCCACCGGCTTGCTGGTGCTGCCAGGCGTGATAGATCCCCACACCCACTTCTCGCTGGACAGCGGCACCGGGCCCACCGCTGACGACTGGGCCTCGGGCAGCGCCTCGGCGGCGGCGGGCGGCGTCACCAGCGTCATCAACTTCGCCACCCAGCACCCGGGGCAGTCCTTTCAGCAGGCGCTCGACGCTGTTCACGCGCAGGCTCGCGGTCGCACGCGGATCGACTACGGGCTCCATCTGAACGTGACTCGGCTGGACGAGGGCTGGGAGGCCGAGCTCGACCGGGTCGTCGACTCCGGGGTGACCAGCGCCAAGGTCTACACGACATACAAGGACTCCGTCTTTTATGTAGACGACTGGACGATCTACCGGCTCATGCAGCGCTCCGGGGAAGCCGGGCTCCTGGTCCAGATGCACGCCGAGAACGACGACATGCTGCAGGGGCGCCGGCGCGAGCTCGCGCTGGCGGGCCAGACATCGATCGCCTTCCACGGGGAGTCAAGGCCGGCGATCGCCGAGTCGGAGGCGGTGTCGCGCGGCCTCTTCATGGCACGGGCGACGGGCAGCCCGATCTACTTCGTCCACCTGTCGAACCCGCTCTCCGTCGACCTGGTCGCCGAGTCGCGAGGGCGCGGCATCCCGGCAATCGCCGAGACCTGCCCGCACTTTCTCTGCCTGGACGATTCGGTTTACCTCCGCGAAGACGCGATGCGCTTCCTGATGACGCCCCCGATCAGGCCGGCGGAGCTGGTGGCAGGGATGTGGGAGCGTGTAGCCCGCGGCGAAGTTCACAGCCTCGGCAGCGACCACTGCGGGTATTCGCTCGCCCAGCGTGGTGACACCTCCGACTTCCGGCAGGTCGCCAACCCGGGTATTCCGGGAACCGAGACCGTGCTCCCACTTCTCTATTCCTTCGGGGTCGCTCAGGGCCGCCTGAGCCTGTCCGCACTCGTGCGGCTGCTCTCCGGGAACCCGGCCCGCATCTTCGGCCTCTGGCCGCGGAAGGGCCGGATCGCAGCCGGCGCCGATGCCGACCTCGTACTCTTCGACCCCTCGCTGCGCGGCCCGCTCCGGGATGACGAGCTGCACAGCGCCTCGGGGTTCTCGCCCTTCGCCGGCCTCGAGCTGGCCGGCCGGGTGCGGACGACGCTCCTGCGCGGGCGGATCATCTATGACCGCGGCAGGGTCCTCGCCGATCCCGGATTCGGCGGCTATCTCGAACGGATGCCGCATGAGCAGCCCCTCGATCTCGTCTGAGCGGCTGCTCGCGGACCTCGAAGAGCTGGCCCGGATCGGCGGCCGGCCCGACGGTGGGGTCGACCGCGTGGCCGGCAGCGATGCCGACCTGGAGGCGCGGCGCTGGCTGGAAGGCCGGCTGCGCGAGGCAGGGCTGGAGGCGCGTACGGACGGAATCCTCAATGTCTTCGGTCGCGCCCCCGGGGGATCGGGGCCCTGGCTTTTACTCGGCTCGCACACCGACACCGTTCCCGCGGGTGGGCGCCTGGACGGCGCTTACGGAGTCGTCGCCGCCCTGGAGGTTCTGCGGACGCTCCACGGCTCCGGCCACCCGGCTGCTGACTCCATCGAGGTGGTGAGCTTCTTCGACGAAGAGGGCGTGGTGGGGGGCGGTGGCGTGCGGGGGAGCCGCTTCCTCTCCCAATCACCGCACATCGAGGAGATCCGAGGCTACCTGGAGCTGCACATCGAGCAGGGGCCACGGCTGGAAGCGGCCGCGCTCGACCTGGCCGCCGTCGAGGGCATAGTCGGGATCGACCGCTGGGACGTCACCATTCGCGGCGCCGCCAACCATGCCGGCACCACACCGATGGACATGAGGCGAGATGCCGGCGTCGCGGCCGGCCGATTGCTCCACGGGCTGCCGGGTCTGCTCGCTCGGATCGATGCCGCCATGGTGGGGAACATCGGCGAGATCCGGCTGCTTCCAGGAGCCGCCAACGTCGTGCCCGGGGAGGCGCG
Organism: uncultured Actinomycetes bacterium; assembly: GCA_964640005.1. Classification (GTDB taxonomy): domain Bacteria; phylum Chloroflexota; class Dormibacteria; order Dormibacterales; family Dormibacteraceae; genus CAZHAC01. The sequence goes on from CAZXGB010000171.1 coordinate 2,573, forward strand.
ATTTGTGGTCGAGCTGCGAGCGCTCGAGCGCGACTCCCTCGAGCGGGCGGGGGTCGCGCTCCGGGACGAGGTGGCGGCCGCAGCGTCGGCGGCCAGCTGCGAGTGGGAGGTCGCGGAGCGGTCGCGCGTTCCGCCCGCCCCGATGGACGTCCGGCTGGTGAAGGCTGTCGAGGAGGCTTGCAGCGCGCTCGGCGCGCGCTGGACAAGGCTGGTAAGCGGCGCCGGTCACGACGCTGGCCCGCTCTCCGAGCGCGTACCTGCCGCAATGCTCTTCGTGCCCTCGCAGGCGGGTATATCGCACTCGCCCCTCGAGAGCACCGACGACCACCATCTCGTGCTCGGATGCCAGGCGCTGCTGCTTGCCGCCCTCGCTGTCTTGGAAATTCCAAGTGGATAGCCAAACTTCCCAGAAAATGTATGGAATAAGGGGGTTGCGCAGGGTTTCCTGTTGGGTAATATTCAAGCTGCCGATCGGGAAACCGGCCGGCAGGCGAGCCGGCCAGGGGCCCTCGAGAGAGGAGAAGGGAGGCGGCCTGGGAGAAAACCCAAGCCGTGGGCCCCGAAGCCGGAGCCAATTTAGAACCTCACCCCCGCAGCCATGCTCGGTGGAGGTGCGAGGGGGCGCAAGCCCTCTCGCCCGCCCCGAGGGGCCACAGCCCCCGCCTCCGCTGCATCAGTAGCCGCCGCGCTCATGGGCGTCGCGAGGCGCTCGCGCTATGATCCGGCCGTGGTCTCTCAGGAGCTCCTGGAAATCCTGGCCTGCCCCAAGTGCAAGGGAAAGGTCGAGCTGGTGGAGGACGGCGCCGCGCTGCAGTGTGACACCTGCCGGCTCCGCTACCCGATCACCGACGGCATCCCCGTGATGCTCATCGAAGAAGCCAAAAGCTACTAGCGCCGCGCTCTGCGCCCTAAACCGCGCAGGCGTACTGGGCGGTGTCGATCCGGCCGGTTCGCTGCGATCCCGCCTGCACGTCGCCCGCAATCTCCTGGTTGGTCAGCGCGTAGGACTGGCTCGGGTTGGTGCTCGAGGCCGCGAAAACGAGTCCGAGCGCGTGCCCGTCAAGGTCGACCAGGGGGCCTCCGGAGTTGCCGGGGCGAACCTCCGCCCCGAGGACGTAGATCTGGCGGTCGACCACGTCCTGGTTGTAGATGTCGCGGCCCCGTGCCTGGATCGCCCCTTCCACGACCGCGGGCGACTCGGTCAGCGGTCCGCCTTCCGGATAGCCGATGACGGCGCCCTGTGTGCCGCGGGCGGCGCTGGCGTCGACAAGCGGCCGGAAGTGCGCGCCCGGCACGTAGAGGATCGCCACGTCCCGCTGGGGGTCGAAGAGGACGACGCTGGCGGGCAGCGACGCGCGAAGCTGCTCCTGCAGGATGCGTGTGCCTGTAGTTCCAGAGACGACGTGGGCGTTGGTCACCAGGTGGTCGACCGATACCGGAAACGCGCTCCCGGTCACGATGCCACTGCAGCCTCGGCTCTGGACCTCGTACGTGTCCGCGGCCGCGCTGCGGACTCCAGCCGTGTCGATCGAGCTCGGCGGGGAGAGGGACCCCGGCAGGTTGGGCGCGAGCTCGGCGAAGGTCTGCGGGAACGGTGCCTGGGCCAGGGTCGCCTCGACCCGAGCGAGAACGCCAGGCGGGCGCGGAGCGATCCGGTCGAGGGTCCGGAGGATGCTGGAGTTCTGGACCAGGCTGGCCACCTGGGCGCTCGGGCCGCGGTCGAACGTGAGGCCGAGGAACCAGGCGACCGCGAGAACGGCGACGCCCGAAAAGAGCGCGCCGGCGATGTGCTCGATCTCACTCGGCGGACGGGCGATACGGCGCCGAACGACAGCGGCGCCCGCGTAGCCCAGGCTCGATCCCAGGCTGCCACCGACGACGAGCACGAGGACCGCAACCAGCCTCCGCATGGCGACGTCGGTTATGCCGAGGGCATCGGTGACGTTGGGGGCGACGGTCGCGGCGACGATGACGCCGATGACCAGGCCCGTGTACTGGGCAGCCGAAAGCCAGGCGCCACGTGTATACCCATTCGCCATGCCGATCAGGACGGCGGCGATGATGACAAGGTCGACGAGATTGATGGAACTAAGGGTAGTGGGAAGCGGGAGTTCGGCCGCCGGCTGTCAGTAGTCATAATTGGCGCGTGGATTTCCTTGCGGTCGTCGCAGTCGGTGAGTGGTGGATTTCGAACGTTCTCTTCACCGCGGCCTTCCTGGTTGCCATCATCGGCATCGTCGGGATCGCGGCCTGGGTGCTGAGAGCTGACCGGATCAACCGCTCTGCCATCGACTCCGTCGTAGAAGCCGAAGGCGACCGCCACTCAGGACACTAGCCCCGCGTTTCGGACCTGGCCCTTCGACCCATCGGTTTACGTCGGTCTCGCGCTTCTTTGCGTGAGTTATGCGTCACTGGCACGCGGGCGAACCGACTGGACGCCTGCTCGCTCCGCGTGGTTCCTATCGGGGGTGGTCGTCCTCTGGCTGGCTCTCGAGACGCCGCTCGACGTGGTCTCCGACGAACAGCTTCAGAGCGCGCACATGTTTCAGCACGTTCTGCTCGCGGTCATCGCGCCGCCGATGCTGCTGCTCGGGCTCTCGCCGTCGATGGCGGCGGCGCTGGCCCGTGTTCCCGGCGTACGCGCGATCACCGAACCCGTGCCCGCCCAGCTGGCGCCGGCGGCAGCGATGATCGGCTGGCACATTCCGGCCCTCTACAACCTCACCGTCACCAACGACTGGGTCCACATCCTGGAGCACCTGACGTTCATCGCCAGCGGCGCCCTCTTCTGGTGGCCGGTACTCTCGGCGACCAGCGTCCAGTCACACTGGCAGCTGGGCGACCTCGGCAAGCTCGCATACCTGCTGGTAGGCACGTTTCCGCAGGACGCGGTGGCCATCATCCTGCAGTTCTCCCGTGAGCTCTTCTACCCGTGGTACGCCACCCACCGCGTTCCCGGCTGGGACCCCGTGATCGACCAGAACGTCGCCGGCACCGTTCTGCAGCTGGTCGGCAAGACGAGCTACCTGGTGGCCGCGATCGCCCTCTTCTACCGCTGGGTCGCCAGGGAGCGCGAGGAGGACAGCGAGCTCCTCAGCGGCTGGCGCTAGCGCCCGTGTCCCCCGCGAAGCGACGGCGGGGGCCGCCTATCTCCTCAATGAGCGGGCGTTAGCGACGGGTTCGGGTCGGTTTCTGGCGCCCGGCGCTCGCGCTCGGCGCGGATCTCACGCAGCGGCATGAAGCTCCGGACCACCGGCACCCGCTCGAAGTTGTAGGGCGGTGGGGGCGATGTGGTCGCCCACTCCAGCGTGTTCCCCCTCCAGGGGTCGTCGCCGGCGAGCTCGCCGTGCTTCCAGCTCCTGATGATGTTGATCACGAAGAGCAGGGTCGAGAGGGCGATCAGGAACGAGAACAAGGTCACGATCGTGTTGATCGTTCCCCAGCCCTCCTCACCAAATCCGCCCGGGTAGGTTGCGATTCGGCGCGGCATGCCTTCCAGGCCGAGCGTGTGCATGACCAGGAAGGTCCCGTTGAAGCCGATGAAGAAGGTCCAGAACGACCACTCCCCGAGCTTGTCGTTGA
>CAZXGB010000172.1:0-6149 GCA_964640005.1 uncultured Actinomycetes bacterium
AGGCCGGCGGCCGGCTAGCTCATTCTTGCCGGACCGCTGACAAGTCCCTGACAACCGGTCTCGATCATGACCAGTCGTGAGAACGGCACTGGCGACCAACCTGACCCAAGCCCTGGCGCCGGCCGCGATCTCGCCGATCGCCGCGCTGCTGGCGCTCGCCGCGCTCATGGCTCGTGACGCGATAGCACGCCTGGCGACCGCTCGCTAACCCTCCGATCCATTTCAGCCTGCCGCCGAGAAACGCTGACCGGGCGCCTAGGCCGGCGCGGTCACCGCCTGCTCGGAGTCGGGCTCCGAGTCGGGGCCGGCGACCGCCAGCAGCCATCGCTCATCGAGCTGGAGGGGCAGGCCTTCGGCCTGAAGCTGCTTGGCGATCAGCTCGATGCGGGTCAGCGCGGAAACGAAGACGTCCCGGTTCACATGGAGCCACTCGCGGTCATTTCCGCGCCAGACGGCGCAGCGCAGACGCTGCAGCTCCCGGAATAGCTGCTGCGAGGGGGTGTATTCCGGCTCTGCCATTGGCGAACTTTAACCGGTGCCGCCAGCATTACGACGACAGTTTCCTTTACCCTCGGCGGCGCGACTTGGAAAGGAGAGAGGGCGGGGTCTCAGGCATACGCGCTTGCCTGTGCCTGCTGACAGTACTGGGCGCCCTGTCGTTGGCGGCGCTGCCTGGATCGGCGCTTGCCGTGACCACGAAGAAGGCTGTGCTGCCGCCGGTCCAGGGCCGGCTGCCGGTCGGGCCGGTGACTGTCGACCACCCGCCGGTGGACCAGCTGAGCAGCTTCGACAACGGTCCCCGCAGCTACGGCAAGGTCGCGCTGACCTTCGATGCCGACATGACCCCCGGCATGCTCCAGCAGCTTCGCAGCGGGCAGGTCCGCAGCTGGTACAACCATGACGTCCGGGACATTCTCGTGGCCGAGCACGTGCCGGCCACGATCTTCCTAACCGGCCTCTGGGCCCAGACGTACCCCGACGTGGCGCGCTCGCTGGCCGCCGATCCGCTGTTCGAGATCGGCAGCCACACTCATGACCACGCCGCCTTCCGGACGCCCTGCTACGGGTTGCCGGGAACGGCCGACCGCACCGGCGAGATCCTCACGGCCACGCGCGAGATCCAGGACGTCACCGGAGTGGCGCCGTCGCTGCTGCGTCTTCCCGGTGACTGCTATGACGCCTCAGATGTTGCGCTTGCCCGCTCACTCGGCATGGCCGTTATCTCGGGCGACGTACGCGGGGGCGACGGCTTCAACGGTTCGCCGGACGTGATCGCCGCCACCGTTCTTCGCGGCGTGCAGCCTGGTTCGATCGTGATCCTCCACCTCCACGGCGGCCCCAACGCTCCCATGACGGCGCCTGCGCTGCGGACCATCATCCAGGGCATCCGGCAGCGGGGCTTGGGCTTTGGCACCGTCTCCGACGTGCTCCAGCGTGGAACCGCCGGCCGGCCGGCCGCGCCTTTGACTCCGGCCAAGGTCCTGGGGCCGGTCCGGGATGCCGTCCTCACCGCGCCCGCCGGCACACCGCCGCAGGTCGCGATGCGCCAGCTCAGGGAGAGAGATCCGGTGCTGCGGCCGCCTCAACACATCACAGGGAACGCGGAAGAGCAACTGCTACCGTAGGTTCCGTGCTCCGCCCGAGGGCGGCGCGCCCGCTCGTGGCCCTGCTCGCCGTCGCGGCGGTCGCCAATGCGGCCGCCGCCTGCACCACGTCCGTGCCGGCACCACTCAAGAGCCAGAGCCAGAGCCTGGCCGGCGACCAGACACTGCGTGTTCACCTACCCGAGGCGCCGCGCAGCCTCGACCCGGCGCTTGGCCTGGACGAGCGTGAGCAGGCGGTGGTCAGCCAGTTCTCGGAGCCACTGCTCAAGGGCCAGTCCGGGCTGCGCGACGTGCAGCCGGCGGCGGCCGAGTCGTATTCGGTGTCTCCAGACGGCACCACCTGGACATTCCGCATCCGCGCCAACGCTCGCTGGTCGGACGGACAGCCGGTCCGGGCCCAGGACTTCGTCTACGCGTGGAAGCGTCTCATCGACCCGCGAACCGCGGCTCCGCACGCCGACTGGTTCGCCGGGGTCGTCAAGGGCGGCGTCGAGGCGGCCGCGCTGGACGCTCATGACAGCGCGCGGGTCGACGCTGCCCTGGGGGCTCTCGGGCTCAGCGCGCCCGATGACCAGACCTTTCAGGTGACGGCGCCCCAGCCGGTGCCCCAGCTGAAGTGGATCGCCACACTCGCCGAGGGCGGGCCCGAGAGGCCGGACCTGGTGGCCCGGCCGGGAGGGGTCGGCAACGGCCCCTTCCACGTCAGTGATGCCAGCAAGGACCACACGACGCTCGTTCCCAACCCCAGCTACTGGGCGGGCCGGACCACGCTCTCGAAGCTGGTTTTCGACTACAGCTCCGAGGCCTCAGCGCTCTCCCGCTTCCGCTCGGGCGAGCTCGAAGTGCTGGCCGGCGTTACCGGCACCGTGACCCCCTCCCTTCGCCATGATCTGGTACGGCTGCCCGAGCCCACGGTCTTCTGGCTGGATTTCAACGTCGACCGCCCGCCCTTCACGGATCCGCGCGTGCGCCAGGCCTTTGCGGAGGCGATCGATCGCGACCTGGTGACGGCCGAGGGCTTCGCGGGCCGGGCCCAACCCGCGACCACCCTGATTCCGAACGGCCTCCGCGGCTATCACCCCGACTACGGCAAGCCCGAGGAGTTCAACCCGAGCGCGGCCAAACAACTGCTCGACCAAGCGCAGGTGACGCACGAACAGCTGGCCAACATCCCCCTGATCGTTCGCGACCGGGCATTCGACAAGCAGATCGCCGATGTGGTCGCCTCGCAGCTGCAGAGGAACCTGGGCGTCACCGTCACCGTCCAGCCGCTGTCCATCGCCGACTACACGAAGCACCTGCATCAAGGCGACTTCGGGCTCGCGGGGCCGACAGGCTGGACCGCCGACTACCCCGATCAGCAGGACTTCTTCGACGTCTTCCAGGCGACCAACGGCAACAACGGCGCCCGCTACCGGAGTCAGCGCTACGACTCGCTGGTGCGCGCGGCCGACATCGAGACGTCGGATGACAAGCGCGACCAGCTCTACAGCCAGGCGGCGCAGCTGCTGGAGCAGGACACGCCTGTGACCTTTCTCGTCCAGCGCGAGCGGTGGGGCCTGGTGCAGCCTTACGTGAAGGGCGGGCAGCCGGTGCCGATCGACAACTGGCCGGGCCAGACGTACTCGGCCTCGCTCTGGATCGCCGCGCACTAGCAGCGCGCCTCTCCGCTTTAGGATCCGCTCCGTGGCGGTGCCGGTCCTCGACGCTTTCTCGAGCGCGACGGAGATGCTGGCGGCCCTCGAGGCTGCTGCCATCTCCCCTCCCGAGCTGGTCGAACTTCACCTCGACCGCATCGCCCGCCTCAACCCGGCGCTGAACGCGATCGTCACCCCAAGCATCGAACGCGCGCGCGGGCGCGCCCGCGAGGCTCTGGCGGGCCCACTCGCCGGCCTGCCGCTGACGATCAAAGACACGATCGACGTCGCGGGCCTGCCGACGACGTCAGGGGATTCGTCTCGGGCGGGGTCCGTCGCCGACCGTGACTCCACCCTCGCGGCGCGCCTGTTCGGGGCCGGCGGTGTGCTGCTGGGGAAGACCAACGTTCCGTTTCATGCCCTCGACTGGCAGACGTACGGCGACCTCTTCGGGCAGACGGACAACCCGTGGAACCCGCAGCGCACCCCGGGCGGTTCTACTGGCGGCGGAGCGGCCGCCCTGGCCGCCGGCCTGACCCCGCTCGAGTTCGGCAGCGATATCGGGGGCTCGATACGCGTGCCCGCCGCCTTCTGCGGCGTCTTCGGCCACCGTCCGAGCGAGGGCCTGACGCCGAATGACGGCCAGTTCCCGGCGGCGAGCGTGATGAGCGTGCAGGGTCCGCTCGCCCGCTCGGCCCGGGACCTCGAGCTCGCGATGAGCATCATCGCCGGACCGCTTCCGCCGGCGCGCGCGACCACCCTGGCTGCCATCCGGGTGGCGGTGCTGCCCTGGATCGAGTGGCTGCCCGTGGACCAGGAGGTTGCGGCGGCCCTGGAAGCACTCGCGGGGCGCCTGCCTACCGCGACGGTAGCCGCGCCTGATGGCTTCGACGCCTGGGCGCATGAGGAGATCTATGCGGCCCTTTTGGCCTACGCCACTTTCGACCCCGATCCCGCCGTTCGCGCCAAAGTTGCGGAAGCGATCGCAAAGGCGCCGGAACCGCTCGCCCCAGCGATGCTGCGCGGGGTCCGCGCGGGCGAGTCCGAGTACGCGGGGATGCTGGCCGAGCGCGAGCGCTGGCGCGAGGTTTGGGCGCGCTTCTTCAGCGACCACGACCTGCTGCTCACCCCGGCCACCATCGTCCCCGCTTTTCCGCACGATCACGGTCCCTTCCTCCGGCGGCGGCTGCTCGTGAACGGGGAGGAGGTGCCCTACAAGCGGCTCGAGGTGTATCCCGGGCTTGCCGCTCTCAGCGGCCTGCCGGCGACCGCGATCCCGGTCGGGCGAACGCGGGATGGCCTCCCGATCGGCATCCAGGCGATCGGAGGCCGTTTCGAGGACGCCACCTGCCTACAATTCGCATCCCTGCTCGAGCGGGAGCTGGGCTGCACCTTCACCCCTCCGCCCGGCTACGAATAACTCGCGGCTTTCCTCCTTACCGGCCCTCCACCTATACCACCCGCCCGGGGGATGCTGCGATGTTAGGTGGCTTGTCAAGAAGTCGTTAACAATGAGGTGCGCGCGCGCAACCCGAACGCGGCCTCGCGGGCTCCTTGGAGTAGCGCCGCCCGCGACCAGGTGAAACGCGCATCGGCGGGCGTATGTACCCTTGCCTGAGCCGCCGATACGTGCATCGGCGGACGGGTGCACCCTTCCACGAGCAAACCGCGGCGCCACCCGGAAGCGTGTAAGGCGGACAGCGTTCGGGAACCCGCGCTATACTGTCCGCTTGTCGTCCGCGCGGGCGTTCTCGCGCGGGTCCAACAAGTAGTCGTCAATCCTCAATCGCGGAGACCAGTTTGCCCACTATTCAGCAGCTGATTCGGACTGGCCGGGAACCCTCGGTCAAGAAGTCGAAGTCACCTGCCCTCAAGGGTTCGCCCCAGAGGCGCGGGGTGTGCGTTCGCGTCTACACGACCACGCCGAAGAAGCCGAACTCGGCTCTCCGTAAGGTCGCGCGCGTGCGCCTGACCACGGGCATCGAGGTCACCGCCTACATCCCGGGCATCGGCCACAACCTCCAGGAGCACTCGGTCGTCCTCATCCGCGGCGGCCGTGTGAAGGACCTTCCGGGCGTCCGCTACCACATCATCCGCGGCACCCTCGACACCGCCGGGACGAAGAACCGCAAGCAGGGCCGTTCCAAGTACGGCGCCAAGCGCGAGAAGGCAGCGGCGGGCCGCTAAGGAACCAGGAAGAGATGCCCCGCCGCAACAAGCCACCCAAGCGCGTCATCGTCCCGGACCCCGTCTACGGGTCCGAGGGCGTGGCCAAGTTCATCAACATCGTGATGAAGGACGGCAAGCGTTCGGTCGCCGAGCGCATCATCTACGACGCGCTTCGTCGTGCCGGCCGCAATGGCCGGCGCGAGCCGCTGGAGATCTTCGACCAGGCGATGCGCAACGCGACCCCGCTCCTCGAGGTCAAGCCCCGCCGCGTCGGCGGTGCGACCTACCAGGTCCCGATCGAGATCCGGCCCGAGCGCCGGTCCGCCCTCGCCCGCCGCTGGCTGGTTCGTTTCGCGCGCCAGCGAAACGGGAAGAGTATGTCTGAGAAGCTCGCGGGTGAGCTGCTTGACGCTGCCAATGGCACTGGCGGCGCTGTGCGGCGGAAGGAAGAGACCCACCGGATGGCTGAGTCCAACAAGGCCTTCAGCCACTTCCGCTACTAGGGCGAGCGAAGAGGAGTTAGGGAAACTGGCAGTGGCTATTAACGCGCCGGCGAGGGCGACGCGCTTGGAGAGGGTCCGGAACATCGGGATCATGGCGCACATCGACGCCGGCAAGACGACGACGACCGAGCGGATCCTGTTCTACTCGGGCCGCCTCCACAAGATGGGCGAGGTGCACGAGGGCGCCGCGACCATGGACTGGATGGCGCAGGAGAAGGAGCGCGGGATCACGATCA
>CAZXGB010000173.1:0-6077 GCA_964640005.1 uncultured Actinomycetes bacterium
GTACTTTCCGCGGCGCTTTGGGCTTCATGGCGTTCCTTCTGGCGGGCATCCTGAGCTTCGGCGCCGCCGCCGAGGCGCCGACCGCGGCGCACCCCTCCGGCGAGGTCTTTCCGCTCGACTTCCCCGATCCCATGGTCATTCGGGCCGGCGACGTCTACTACGCATATGGCACGCAGGCGCCCTGGGAAGTGGGGGGGATCTTTCCGATCCTGCGCTCTACCGACCTGCGGCATTGGACCTACGTGGCCGACGCGCTCCCGGTCAAGCCGGACTGGGTGTACAACGACCTCTGGGCTCCCAACGTGGTCGAGCGTGACGGCACTTTCTACCTCTACTACTCGGCTGCTACGGACCCCGGCTACGCCGACCACTGCGTGGCGGTGGCGACGTCGGCCAGTCCAACCGGGCCCTTTCAGGACCGGGGCCAGATCGCCTGCGGGGACGATCAGGTCCATGGCTACATCGACCCGACGGTGCTGATCGAGGGGGCGGGCGCCTACCTCTACTTCTCGGTCGACTACCCGGTCCACTCCATTTCGATGATGAGGCTCACCCCGGATCTGCTCCGCGCCGATGGCCCCCGTGTCGAACTCCTGGGCGTCACGCAGTCCTGGGAGCACGGGAACGACTACACGACGGTCGAGGGTCCATTCGTGGTGAACCAGGACGGGCTCTACTACCTCTTCTACTCGGGGAACGATTGGAAGCACGATTACGCGATGGGCTATGCGACGTCGCCGTCTCCAACCGGCCCCTTCACGAAGTCAGACAGCAATCCGGTTCTGACCGGTGGTGGGGAGCAGGGGCCGGGTGGGGGCTCGCTGTTCATCGCCAACGGGCGCTGGCTGCTTGCCTACCACGCGTGGGGCACCAAGGGACGCACCCTGCACCTGGCGCCGATCTGCCTCGACGCCGGACAGCTCAAGGTGCGCTGCTAGTTACACAGAACAGCCCGGCCAGGTTCTCCCTGACCGGGCTGCGACGGAAGGTTCTGCGCTTTAGACCACGGCCTCCTCGGAAATGCCGAGGTCGACGCCTTTGCCGAAGCGGCTGGTCATCCCCAGGTACTCGCCCATCTGGTGGTGGTAGGGGACACCGGTGAAGTTGTGGTGGCTCTTGGTCGGGACCGGGAAGTCCGCCGAGTACTCGCGCTGCTGGAGCTTGATGTACCCGTGCTGCTGGGCCTCCTTGAGGTCCTTCAGCATCTCGCTCATCCCGTAGCCCATCGAGTGCTGAGCGGCGAGCGTGATGAAGATGAACTTCACGCCCATCTGCGAGAGGTCATCCCACGTCATCGGGTCCTTCTCGTTCATCCACTTGAAGGAGGACGAGTAGTTGAAGGCGAAGCGGGCGTCAGGGAAGCGCTTCCGGACCTCCTCGTGGAACTTCTCAGTCATGCCGCGTTCGGCGGTCGGAAACTCGCACCAGATCAGGTCGGGCACGCCGGAGTCGAGATAGCGGCAGGCCCGATCGACGGCGAGGTCCATGCCGCGCAGGGACTCCGGCGCCTCGGTCGCTGAGACGCCGTCCGTCCGGGAGATGATGATGAAGTCTTCGTGCCCGAGGTCGTCCGCGACCGCCCGCATCATCTTCAGCTTGGCGATGTACTCGTCGGCCGAGACAAGCGCCTTGCCGGCGATGTGCCCGCATCGCTTCGGCATGACCTGGTCCTCGATGTGGGCGGCCGCGATGCCGGCGTTGACGTAGAGCTCGGTGGTCCGCTGGACGTTGAAGACGTTCCCGTAGCCGACGTCCATGTCGGCGACTACCGGTGGAATGTGGAGGTGGACAGGCGCGGCGCCGTGTTCGGGGTCGCCGAGCGCCATCGTGAGCTGGAACTTGCGCAGCGCGGAGACGATCCGGCGCCCGCCGTCGGCGATCTCGACGCTGGAGTAGATGTCCATGTCGGTCGTGCCGAGGTGGCCGATGGCGAATGAGTAGCCGCTGAAGTAGACGGCGTCAAAGCCGAAGTACATCACCAGCTCGGCGCCGTGAGGATCGAAAACGCCAGGACCGAAGACGTACGGCTTGTCCTCCATCATCTGGCGCAGCCGCGTGCTCTGGTTCTCCCAACGGGTCATCGGCACCTTATAACCGGGCGGGAGAAGCGGGGTAGCCCTGAGATCCATACAAACCCTCCGTCAGTCGTTGTCGTGGTCGATCTGACACGGCTCCGGACAAGTGCACTCGCCGGGCTCCGACCGGACCACCTGGACGCTCGCTAATCGAGCGTTGCTATCCATAACTCGGAAGCTATCAAAGAGTTTGATGGCGCGGCGATCGTTTTATCTGATCGCCTACATTGACAGCGTCAATATCAAGATTGTTTCGCTACGCTTACGAGTAGCTGCAGGAAGGCGGAGACCAGGCCCTCGGCTTCGCCCGCGTCACGCCGGCGCATAGCTACCAAAGTACGCCGCATAGGGGGGGCGTCGGTCACCGCGACCAGGCTGAGCAGCTTTGCGTCAACCTCGTCGCCGACAGCAGTGCTCGGCAGCAGCGCCACCCCGAGCCCACGCTGGACCATCTTCTTGGCGGCGTCGATGTTGTCGAGCTCCATCAATCCCCGCATCTGCACGCCGGCCGCGTGAAAGGCCGCCTGCGTCACCTCGTAGTAGCTGGAGGTCCGGTCGAACATGATCAGCTGCTGCTCGCCGACGTCCGCCATGGTCACGGACGGCCGGCGCGAGAAGGGATGGTCCGGAGAGACGACGAGCACGAGCTCCTCTTCATGGAAGGGGATCAGGTCGATCTCCGGGTGACGCAGGGCGCGACCCAGCCCGAGCTGCGCCTCCTCGCGCAGGACCATCTGCTGGACCTCTTCGGAATGCCCGGTGCGCACGGCCACCTCGACACGAGGATGCCGGTCGACGAACGCTTCGAGTACCGACGGAAGCACATAGGTGCTGACCGCCGGGGCAGCGGCGATCAGGAGACCGCCGGCCAGGCCCCGGGAGGCTTCGTCGATGGCGTGCCGGCCGTCGCGCAGAGCGCGAACCGCGCGCTCGGCATAGGGCAGAAAGACCCGGCCGGCGTCGGTGAGCCGCATTCCGTGCCGGGTCCGCACGAAGAGCGGGGCGCCGACGTCCCGCTCGAGCGAATGGAGACGGGCGGTGAGGGTGGGCTGGGTCACGAAGAGGCTCTCTGCGGCCCGGCTCACGCTGCCCTGACGTGCCACCTCGATGAACCCCTCCACGTGGACCAGTAGCACGCGACCCTCCAGTTACGAAACTGGTCTATAGGTTAGCCGCCGAAGATGCGTGGTGATCTATGGGACTCTGTGTCTGGGTATCCTGCGAGCATCACGTTGACCTGATGCCTCTCCTCGGACTCTTTCTGCATGGCTTCGGCCAGCGCTACGACCTGCCGATCTCCTTCGCCCTCTACCTGTACGCGTCGGCGGGCGTGGTCGTGATCTCGTTCGTGATGGTCACCGCCTTCGCGGGCGACCGGGTGGGAGCGCGCGCGACCCGCTACCCCACCCGGCCCGCACGCATCCTGGACGCCCTCGACCACTCGCCGTGGTCGCGCCGGCTCGGCGGAGCGCTGGGTGTTCTGACCCTGCTGACCATCATCGTGACCGGGCTCTTCGGCAACCAGCGCCCGGAGCGGAACCCTTCCGAGTACCTGGTCTGGATCTACTTCTGGGTCGGCGTCGTCATCTTCAGTGCGCTCTTCGGAAACCTCTGGGAGTACCTCAACCCCTTCGCGGCGCTGCATTCGCTGCTGACACGCTTTGTCGCTCCGCCCGACCGCAGGCTGCCGGCGAAGCTCGGCATCTGGCCGGCGGTGGTGATCTTCTTCTTGTTCGAAGCGCTCGAGCAGGCGAGCGGGCGGGCCAATCAGCCGGCGGTGATCGGGACGCTGGCCTTCCTTTACACGTTTGCGACGCTCGCCGGGATGCTCGTCTTTGGCCGCAGCGAGTGGCTATATCGCGTCGATGCCTTCACGGTCCTCTTTGACCTCGTCAGCCGGTTCGCGCCGGTCGAGCGCGACGAGGACGGGCAGCTTCGTCTCCGGCCCTGGGGTGCCGGTCTGCTCAGGCCCTATCCGGCAGGCTGGGACCGGATCACCTTCGTGATCCTGATGCTGAGCACCCTCGCCTTTGACGGCCTGAGCGCGACCCAGGCATGGCAGAACATCGCCAATCCGGCCCTTCCTTACTTCAGCTGGGCGGGAGGCCTGGCGGTGCCGGCCGAGCGGACAGCAGCGATGCTCGCGATGGCGGCCGTCTTCCTGGGCGCCTTCACGCTGGTGGTCAGCCTGGTCATCTACTTCGGGTACGTCAAGGTCGACCGCATGGCGACGATCACGGTCTTCGCTTTGACCCTGGTGCCGATCGCGCTCGTCTACAACGCGGCCCACTACTACAGCTACTTCGTGGTCCAGTCGCAGTCACTGATCCCGCTGCTGGCCGATCCCTTCGGTACCGGCTCGCAGCCGTCCTTCGTGCCCAGCTTCGCGCTCGCCAACGCGCAGCTCGTTTGGTACCTGCAGGTCATCCTGATCGTGCTCGGCCACGTGGCCGCGGTCTACCTCGCACACCTGAGGGCGGGCGAGCGCTTCCGGACCGCCCGCAACGCCCTTTTGAGCCAGTACCCGATGCTGATCCTGATGGTCGGCTACACCATGACGTCGCTCTGGATCCTGGCTCAGGGCACTACACGCGGCGGCTAAGCCACTCGCGGCGTGCCCGCCGCCAGCTTGCCCAGCCGCCGGCGAACGCCAGCGCGAGGACGGCCGCCAGTGTGGCAACCAGTAGCCAGGCGCCCGGGCGGCCGCGCCGCAGTGGCTCCGCGAGCAGCCGCCAGTCCACAGTGGCGGCGGCGTTGAGCCAGCCCACGGCCACCGTGAAGGCGGCGGCGAACCCGAGCCAGGCGCCCCTCTCGGTGCCGGACATCTGCCGGGGTTCGAGCCGGCGGGCCCGTCGTGGCAGCGGGACGCGCGACGCCCAGGCCATGAGCGCTAGCCAGAGCACGAGGGCGGCCACGCCGACCCGGAACGCGATCCAGGGCCCCTCGCCGGTTCCGCTCAGATCGGCTCCGCCGGCCCAGACCGCCATGGGCAGCGCCCATGCCGGCGAGGTCGCGAGCCCGAATCCGGTGTGCCCCCAGCGCTGGACGAGAGCGCGCATGCCGGCAGCATAAAGAGGAAAGGGCCGGTCCGCGCCGCGGACCGGCCCTCGGGTCGTTACGTCAGATCGAGGAGATGGGGAAGGTCCAGAGCCCGCGGCCGTGGGTCGCGGCGACCAGGTTCCCATCCGGGGCGATAGCCCAGCTGTCGATCACAACGTTCGGCAGCTGGCTGCCGAGGCGGCTCCAGGTCGTGTGCCCGGCGTCGCTCACGAAAGCGCCGATGTCGGTCGCGACCGCGATCTTGCCGCTCGGGCTGATGTAAGCGTCGTTGGTCGGGATGTCGGGCAGGTTGCTTGTGATGTCGTTCCAGTGCGCACCCGCGTCCGTGGACTCGAAGATGTGGCCGGCGCCCGGGTCGACCGGGCTCTTGATCCAACGCCGGGAGTAGCCGCTCGCGGTCACGATGACGTGGTTGCCGTTGGCGGCGTCCGCCCAGATGCCAGTTATGTAGCGCATCGGCAGGTTCCCGGTGATGTCATGCCAGGTGCCGCCGGCGTTGGTCGCGATGCCGCGGCCGAAGGCGCCGTTGCTGCCGGTCGCCATGTTCGGGTTGCAGACGGGGCCGCACCATGCCGCGTAGGAGACGCCTTTGGCGGTGTCGATCGCGGTGATCGAGTTCCCGGAGCCGGCGTTGAAGGTTGCCTGCCAATCGGTTGCGTTGGTGTTGAAGCCGGCCTTGCTCTCCCAGAAGTACTGGCCGCCGGCGATCAGGTGGCTGCCGTCGGTCTTGTCGGCGCGAGCCGGCGCCACGAAGCGCGGGTTGGGATCGGAGGGCGCGATCCCCTTCCAGCTCTGGCCACCGTTGGCCGAGCGGGCGAGAGTCAAGTACACGTAGGACGTGATCACGTTGTCCGGGTTGGTGGGATCCACGATCACGTTGGTGCCGTCACCGCCGAAGGGCTGGGTGGCGTTCTCGGTGATCGGGGAACCGAAGAAGTCGAT
>CAZXGB010000174.1:0-6036 GCA_964640005.1 uncultured Actinomycetes bacterium
TCGGAGCAACCAGGCCGCGACGTGATGCGCGAGGGCCGCTGGCTGACCTGAACCGCTGCGCTCAGCCCGCGGCCAGAATCTCGGTGAGCAGCGAGGGGTCGATGTTGCCGCCGGTCACAAGGGCGACGCTGGGGCCGTCCTCCGGCACCTGCTCGAGCGCCGCGTAGGCGAGGGCGCCGGCGCCCTCAGCCACCACCTTGCCAGCGGCCGCCAGCTCCGCGATGGCGGAGCGCAGCCGAGGCTCGGGCACAACCAGCCAGCGGTCCACGCTCTCGCGAAGCCGCTCGAACATGACCGGGTTGAAGGGCGCGGCGGTCCCGTCGGCAATCGTCTGCGGCTTGAGCTGCGGATCGCCCCCGGCCTCGAAAGCGCGCGGCCAGAGCGGATAGCCGTCGGCCATCACGCCCACCACCTCGACCCCGGCCGGGCGGAGCGCCGCGGCGACCCCGGTGACCAGGCCGCCGCCGCCGACCGGGACCAGCACCCGGCGCAGTCCCGCCACCTGGTCGAGCAGCTCCAGGCCCAGCCCGCCGTGGCCGGCCGCCAGCTCCTCGTCGGTGTGCGGGTGGATGAACGCCTCCGGCTCCGACTCCCAGCCTCGGCCGGCCATCCACTCGAACAGCCGCTCGCGGGGCAGGAACACGGGTTCCGCGCCAAAACGCTCGACAGCCTCCACCTTGGGGGCGGGCGCCGACTCCACCATGACGACCCGGCAGGGCACTCCAAGCTTTTGAGCGACATATGCGCAGCCCGCCGCCGCGTTGCCCGCGGAGACCGTCAACAGGCCGGCCCGCCGCCGTTCCGCTGGGAGGGCGAGGGCGGCCGCGAAGTAGCCGCGCACCTTGAAGCTCCCTGATGGCTGCAGGCAGTCGAGCTTCAGCCAGCGCCCCCCAGGCAGCGGGAAGACCGGGGTACGCACGACGTGGGGGGCGGCGCGGCCGGCTGCCGCGCGGACCCGCTCCTCTTCGATCACGTGGCTATGATGGGCCGACCTTGGCGTTCGACGCTGAAGAGCTCGCGCGTGCGGTTCTCGTTCGCGTCATCCCCCAGCGGCGCTACCGCAGCGCCGGGCGGACCGACTCGCGGTTCACCGGATTCGTCTCCGATACCGTTCGCGTCGGCTACCGCCAGCAAGGGGCGAGCCCGTCCTTGCTGCTCTTCTCCGGGCCCGGACAGGATCCACTGGCGGCGGCGCGGGCGGCGGCCGAGTGGGCAGCGGCCAACTGGCGCCCCAATGCCATCCAGAGGACGGTTCGCCCGGGCGTCGTGGTCGTGCACGTAGCGCCGGCTGGACAGCTGGCGAGACCTGGACCGGTTGAGGGCACGGCCGTGCCCGCCGCGATCTGGACGGTCGACAGCCTATCCGGCCGTGCCGAGACGCCCGGGCGGCCGCCCGGATCGCCACCTCCTGGGGACGTCCGCGGCCCGGCCGCGGCGCTCGCGCGTGGCGTTCCCGCGCCGACGCTAGGCGAGCTCGACCACGTCGAGCGGCAGGTGATGATCGGGCGGACGGCGCATATGCCTCCGGTGGTGACCGGGATCGCCGCGCTCCTGGTGGCGCTCTTCGCCGTGCGCTACGGCTTGCTGGTGTTCAACAGCCTGGTCACTTGGGCGCGCATCTCGCAGGCCGGTGGCATGGGCCAATTGGTCGCCCTCGGCTTCGTAGCCGCCAACGCGCTGCTGCTGATCGGGATCGCCCTCGGCGCGGGGCTGCTCCTCAACCTCGGCAACCTCGCCTACCGCGCCCCCGGCTTTTCCAGCCAGTCGCCACGGATCCGGCGCGCGAGCTGGGCCGGCTACGTGCTGGTGATGCTGGCCCTCGTGGTCACGGTCGAGTACGTGCTGCCCCGGGCGCTCGGCAGCGCAACCCCGCACGCAATCCCAGGCGGCTAGCGCTCCCCCAAAACGTGGATCTGCGGGCGTACGACGCTATCGAGGGCCGTTCGAAGCGTGGATCTGCGGGAGTATCACGCTTTTCGTCTGGTTCACGCGGCGCCCGCAAGCACCTGCTGGGCGGCGTGAACAAGCTCGCGGCGGTGCGTGTCTTCCCGGGCGAAGATGCGGAAGAGGGCCATCCGGACCGGGAGGCGCCGGAATAGATCGAGCACCCGGCTGTGGCGGTAGGTGCCGTCGAGCGGCTCGTAGAAGAGGATGTCGCCCGTCTCCGCGAGCGGGTTGAAAGCCCGCGACTCCTGGGCCGCCACGTCGACCTCGAACTCGATGTCCCGGCAATTGCTGGGCAGGTGCTCGCGGATCCGCCGCGCGAACTCGTCGCGGCCCATGAAGAGCACGCCCTGCGGGATGTCGCGAGCTTCGACGTAGTCGCTGAAGATCATCCGCCACTTCAGCCGGCGCGCCACGATCTCACCCCAGGCTCGCCCCAGCTCGCGCTTGAGGCCGGTCTCCTCGCGAGCCCAGCGATCGACCTCTGTCATCAGAGACCACTCATTGAGCCTCTGGAAGGTCTCCAGCCGCTCGAGCGGGTTGCCGCCCAGCAGAATCTCCAGGGTCGGCCGGAAGATCTCGCGGAGCTGGAGGTCGATCCGGCGAACCGTCCTGTGGAAGTAGACCTGGTGGTACAGGTACAGCCGCGCGTTCAGAAACATGAACAGCGCCTCGGCGCCGTGAGCGTGCAGCGTCAGCCCGAACTCGGAAACGAAGGAGTAGTGCATGATCCGCGCCACGTCCACAGGCCCGGCGGCAACGCCGCAGATGTAGGCGTCGCGCGGCACGTAGTCCATGTTGTCGGCCGAGAAGGGCCCGATCAGGAGCGGCCGCATCGCTTCCAGCCAGGGCGGCGGCGTGAAGCCGGGCAGGTCGTCCTTGGAGATCAGGAAGGCGATCCAGCGGGGATCCAGCCGCTCGCCCGGTTCGAAGTCCTGGTTGGGAGAGGCTCCGAGTTCGGCGATGATGCCGCCCAGCTCGCCTTCGATCAACCGGCGGCCGACGGCCTCGTGGTCGAGGCCCCACTGCGACAGGTAGTTCTCGTCGAAGAAGTGCCCGAAGGGGCCGTGACCGATGTCGTGGAGCAGGCCGCCCAGCCGCAGGGTCTCCTCGACCAGGCCCAGGGAGGGCACGTCCGGGTGCACCCGGGCAAGCGTCGGGTAGAGATGGCGAACCCATTCGCCGGCCAGGTGCATCGACCCCAGCGAATGCTGGAAGCGTGAATGCTCGGCGGTGGCGAAGACCCACCAGGCGCTTTGCAGCTGGTGGATGCGGCGCAGGCGCTGGAGCCAGGGATTGTCGAGCAGGTCGGTCTCGGCCGCCCTCCCAGGCACGCCGCCCGGTCCCCTCTTCGAGGTCCGGATGTAGCGATAGATGGGATCGCTGGAGAGATTGACGCGGGAGTACTCCGCGAGGACCTCATCCACCCGGCGATTGTAGATTTCGCTCGGGTGATCTACTCCGGGCTGGCGGCCGCTTTGTGGGGCGGCCTTTACGTCGCCAGCCAGCTCGCGTTCGCCGACCACATCCCGCCCGCCGCGCTGAGCGTCCTCCGCCTCGGACTGGGTGTGCTGGCGCTCGTGCTCGCGATGCGGCGGCTGCCGAACCTTCGGGACAAAAGGCTGGCCGGGCTCGGCGCCCTGGTCGCGGCCACGCTCGTGGTCCAGTCCTACGGAACGCTGCTCTCAGGCGCCGCCACGGGCAGCCTCCTGACCCTCCTCACTCCGGTGTTCGTGGCGCTGATGGCGCCGGTCGCGCTGGGCGAGCCGACCCGGCCGCTGCAGTGGCTCGGAATCGCCCTCGGGATCGTCGGGGCGGCGGTCGTGATCGGGCCGGCGGGCGCGGGCTCGCTTGCCGGCGACGTCCTCCTCGTCGCCGCCAGCCTGACCTGGGCCGCCTTCACCGTTCTCGGGGCACCGCTGGTCCGGGAACGCGGCGCCCTGGAGGTGACGACAGCGGCTTCGGCATGGGGTCTGCCCCTGATTCTGGCCGCCGCCGCGGTCGAGCTTGGGCTGGGCGCCAGCATCCGCGTCAGTCCGGGCGGGACGCTCATGATCGCCTACCTCGGGTTTGGCGCGACCGCTCTCGGCTGGTGGGCCTGGTATCGCGGGATCGAGAGGGCCCCGGCGGCAGCGGCTGCCGTGCCCTTCCTCCTCCAACCGGTGGTCGGGGTCGGCCTCTCCGCCGCCTTCCTGGGGGCGCGCCTCGGCCTGGCCTTCGTGCTCGGAGCGGTGCTGGTCGCCGCCGGCATGCTGGTGGCCTCCCGCACATGAGCCTCGACAAAGGAATCGAGCTCTTCAACGCCGGCCGCTACTGGGACGCCCACGAGGCCTGGGAGGAGGCCTGGATGCCCGACCGCCGGGGGCCGGACTCCGGCTTCTTCAAGGGCCTCATCCAGGTGGCCGCCGGCTGCCTGCACTACGGCCGGCACAATCGCCGGGGTGCCCTGAACAAGTGGCGCAGCGGGGCCGACTACCTGCGGCCCTACCTTCCCGCCCACCGCGGCCTCGACCTGGCCGCGCTGGTCAGCGCCACCGACCACAATCGCGAGGCGCTCGAGGCGGGCGGCTGGCCCGAGCTCGAAATGCCCCTAATCCGCCCTAGTCGCGGAGGGAACCTACGGTTCCCCCCGCGCGCCCGCCCTCCCTTTTGAGTGCACGCGCAACGTCACTCTCGCCTGGATCACGGACTCAATCGGGCCGGCGAAGCCGGCCCTACGCACGACGTTGAATCAGTTCTACGGAACTGGCGTTCGTCCTGCTGCGCGCCCGGCCAGCCGAGGGGAGCCGAGAAGCGGTGTGTCAGGAATAGGGCGGGAAGCGGCGGCCCGGCGCCTCTTCGACGAGGCCGCCGTGCCCGAGCCGAGCGAGGTCGGCGGCCTCCGCGCGCCCGTAGGCGAAGACGAACGGCAGCACCAGGTCGAGCGAGGTGTTCTTGCCGAAGCCGGCGCAGGAAGCGACGCCCAGCACCGGCGAGCCGCCCAGGCGGCCCAGCCAGAGCATCGATCCCGGGTGTGAGGGCGCGCCCATCCGGAGCACGTCGCCGCCCGCGTTGATCAGCTCTACGTAGCCGGCGTCGAGGGGATCGATCGAAGAGGCGCCCGCGAAGAGGATCAGCTCCGCCCCAGACTCGAGTGCGCCCACGTAGGCGTCGCGGACCGCCTCGCCGCTCCGCGACACCTCGCGCGTCCAGAGCACCTCGGCGCCGTACCAGCCCAGCTTGCGCCGGACCGCCTCGTCGAAAATCGTGCGCGCCTTCGGCTTGAGCCGCTCGGTGACCACGATCGCGGTGCGCAGAGGCTTGAAGGGGACAACGGTCAATACAGCGCCGCGCTGCGCCCGCAGCGCATCCGCCTCTTCGAGGACCGCTCCCGGGACCGCGACCGGAGTGACCTTCGCCCCGGCCAGCTCCTGCCCGCGCTCGACCGCCTGGCCGTCGTAGAGCGTGAACACCGAGACCGCCGGCAAACTGTTCAGGTCGCCGACCAGGGAGGCGTCGACTCGAAGCAGGCCGCGCCGCCCGGCCGTCAGGCGGACCTGGCTTTGCACCGGTCCCGTCACCTCTACGCCGTCGCCGGCCATGACGCGCCCGAGCCGGCGCGCCGCCACGTCCTCGTGCACGTCGCCGGGGTCGAGCCGGATGACGTGGACCTCGAGCGAGCGCTCGGAGTGCAGCGTGCCCCCCGCTTCGCGCAGGCGCTCGAGGTCATCGGCGCCGAGCACCGTGCCTTTGCGCAGCCGGGGACCAACGTCGTGGGTCAGGACCGTCCCCTCGATATCGTCGGAGGAGGCGGTGTAGGGGTCGATCCGAACGGCTCTCACTGCCAGCCTAGTATGAAAAGCGCCGTGACTTCCCTGCGGCTCTATAACACGCTCACCCGCCGCAAGGAGGAATTCCAGCCGCTGGAGCCGGGGCGCGTCAGCATCTACTCCTGCGGACCCACCGTGTACCGGTACGTGCACGTGGGCAATCTGCGCACGTTTCTTTTCGCGGACGTGTTGCGCCGCAGCCTCGAGTACCTCGGTTTCGAGGTGCGCCAGGTGATGAACATCACCGACGTCGGACACCTGACGGAGGACGACTTCGACCGCG
>CAZXGB010000175.1:0-5923 GCA_964640005.1 uncultured Actinomycetes bacterium
GGTAAAATCCGGTGGTCGCGACGCCTACGTAGCTCAGGCGGCAGAGCACTTCCTTGGTAAGGAAGAGGTCCCGAGTTCGAATCTCGGCGTAGGCTCCATCTCTCCATTCTGAGTTCAATAGCAGCGTTTCCTGGCTGCGGAAGTCCTCCTTCGAGCGGCTGCAAGGAGGCTTCCATTTGCAACAAGGAAGCGCTACAGTGCAGGGCGCTTCCGACCGATCCCGCTGTGGAGGGAAACGCTCTGCCCGACCTGACTGTCGTCAAGCCCAGTAGGCCTTCAGCCCTGGCCCGGTTGGTTGACGAGTACCTGGCCGACTGCGCGGCCCGGGGCCTGAGCGCGAAGACGGTGCGTATGTCATACGGCTACCCGCTGCAGCAGGTTTTCCTGCCCTGGGCGGCCGAGCAGGGGGTGGGCGAGCCCGGGCAGCTGACGACGGCGCTGCTCAACCGCCTGAGCACCGACCTCCAGGGGGCCGGCGGCAAGCGGGGCGCGCTCTCCCGAGCCTCGGTCTGGACCTACATGAAGGCGATCAAGCGCTTCATCGACTGGGCCAACGACCCCAAGGGGGGCGCGGTCACCATCCAGGCCACGGCCAACCTGCCCAAGCTGCCCTCGCGGCCGGAGCTCGAGATCCTGACCCGGGAGGAGATCCAGCGGATCGAGGACGCGGCCGACAATCAGCGCGACGGCCTGATCGTGAGGCTGCTGGCCGACACCGGTATCCGCGTCGGCGAGCTGGTCGGGCTGCGGACCTCGGACCTGGTCGAGAACGGCCGCGAGCACTACATCCGGGTGAGAGGGAAGACCGGACCGCGCCAGGTTCCGATCATGCCCGCGCTCAGCCGCCGGCTGGCCCGGTACATCGAGCGCGTGCGGCCGGGCGACGCCGCCGGCGATCGCATCTTCCTCTCCCGCCGCCGGAGCCCGAGGAGCGGGGAGTACGAGGCGCTGACCGAGTCAGGGGTGCAGCAGCTGGTGCGCGAGCTGGCCGAGCAGGCGGGGATCAAGAAGCGCGTCCATCCCCACCTCTTCCGGCACTCGGCCGCCACCTACATGCTCCAGCGGGGGATGGACTCCCTGGTCGTCGCCCAGGTGCTCGGCCACAGCTCGCTCGCCATGATCCAGCGCGTCTACCAGCACCTGAGCGACAGTGACCGCCACGCGGCGATGATGGCGATCCTGCGCGACGAGCGGTCCTGAGCGCTCGGGAGCTACGAGGCGGCGATCAGCCTCGCGCCGGAATCGTCGAAGTAGCGCCGGTGCGTTTTCCGCAGCTGATCTTTTGAGTCAGCCTCGAGGAGCACGACCTCGGTGTCAGCGCCGGCGGCGAGCTCGGCTTGCAGCAACGCTCGGTTGGCCCTCTCAAACTCGCCGGCACCGAAGGTTTGGAGGTCGAGCACGCTTCGACGCTTGCGGTCATAGGTCAGGAGGAACAGGTTCATCGGCGCCTATTGAGTATCGCTGAGACAGAGGCGGCGATGATACCGGCGAACTGGCCGTCGCGGTACGGAGCCGCTTCCTCAGGATCCTCGGGAACCAAAGCCTCCCAGGGTTCAGCCTCGGTCATCGCGACCGCCTCCGACGCGAGCATGAGGATCTCCAGCGTGGCGGGGTCGCCGCCAGGCGGCACAGATCCGTACTTGAACTCGATCCCGAACTCATCGGCCTCTACCTCAACCAGGTTCGCCCAACGGTGCTGTAGGTACGTGCGGACCTGGATCTCGATCGGCAGGTTGTCGACGAAGGCGATCACGTGCACAGCGCGGTAGCCATGGCTCGGGCGGCGGCGCCGGTCGTCGACGCGACAGCCGGGGAAGGCCTGAACCAGCCGCTCGACCACCACGTCTTGAACGCGAACGTCGGCGACCACGATCCGGCAGCCCGCGATGTCCTGGATGGTGGATAGCCGCGTCGGCCTTCGTCGCAGCTTGTTGACGATCGACTCCGGCGTCTTCTCGGGCCTTCCGGTAGGCCGGAGGCCGAGTTCGCGGATCTTCCCTGTGACTTGCTGATAGGCGGGCAGATAAGACGCCCGCAACTCGAGCAGCAGTCGCCGATCGTCGTCGGTCAGCTCGCCGTGACGGATCCGATTGCCGAGGGCGTCGGCCTGGGATCGAGTGAGCGACATCAGTCCGCCTCGCTCGAATGCATGGCGCTGAGTGTATTGGTGGCCGGTTCGGACGAGACTGGGTCTGCCAGGGCGCAGATGTGGGCCTCGAACGCCGCTCGCTCCCTCTCCTGCCAACCCTCGATGGAGCCGTAGAAGTAGCTGACCGGAGCGATCGTCAGGTCGCGGCTGCGAAGCCGCCAGAGATAGTCCAGGAACGCCTCCCCGTAGCGCGGGTCGCACGGCACCGAGTCGCCTCCGCGGTCGAGCGCCTCGTCCCAGCCGACCGCTATCGCGAGCGCGCGCACACGGGCGGGCGATTCCCACCACCACTGCTTCTCACGATGCTCCTCGAAGTTGACGTCGACCACGCGGTACCTCTGTCTAAGGCGGTCGACGCCGGCCGCGAGCCACCGCCACCAGGCCTCACGCTCCGCCGGCGACCGGGAGGCGTCGTCGAGGCTCCAGGGCGGGCGTTCAAGGCCCGGTGAGCCGGCTTGAAGGCTGTTGAGACGTGCCTGGAGGTCGCGGATCCGCCGGCGCGCGTCGCCCAGCTCGCGTGACCGGGCTGCCGCCTCGGCTCGCGCCTGTCGCAGCTCCTCGACGACGGCCGGTTCGGCGATGCCGGAAGCCTGAGTGATCAGCCGGCCAAGGTGCGCGTCGAGGCTTTCCGGCCGGGTCAGCGCCTCGTTGGCGAGCCGGTCGCGAACCTCCGCGGGAAGGGTGACGGAGACTCGCGCCCGCCTCATCGCTCCATCTCCTGCTCGCGCGGCCGCCCACGCCCGTGAGTGCGTGAGCGCTCGCGGTCGGCCAGCGTGTGGACGATCGCCTGCTGGCGCTCACGCACGGCGCGCTCGAGCGGCGTCGGTCCCCGTTGCCGGCGGCGATCGAGGGCGGCCCGACGGACGGTCGAGAGCCGCAGCTGCGCCTCCAGCATCTCCCGGTCACCGGCGTCCGTCTGTGAGAAGAGGGTGGCCGAACCCTTGTTGACGACCAGCACGAAGCTCTCGGCGCCCCGTGACATCTGCACGGTCGCGCTCTCCCGGCCGCTCTGCCAGTCGGTGAGGCCGATTGCGTGGCGCACCGTCATCCCCTGTCCGGGCTGGACGTGGATGGCGTAGGCGGCGCGCAGGCCGCACTCGCGGTCGGCGCCTTCTCGCTGCTCGCGATAGAACCGGGCCGGCGCCACGGTGACGGTGCGCTGGCGTCGCTCGTCGGTCAGGATTCGCACCTCGCCGCGGGCCTTGTCGACCCCGACCACCTTGCCGGTGGTCCCGTTCACGATCCGCGGCTGGCCGCGCTGCCGGTAGTGCTCGCGGAAGACGACCAGGTCACCGGCGTGGAGCTCCATGCCCCGGCCCGGCAGCTCGACGCCCTCGGTGCCGAGCTCGCCGCGGGCCAGCCGCTCGGCCTGGACCAGGCGGTTGAGGCGGTCGGTCTCCCGGTTGGAGGAGGCGACGAAGATCCTGACGTCGGCTGCCTCCGCGCTTCGGGCGCGGGCGCGGGCCCAGAGGCTGACCGCCTCCTCCCGCGCCTCCCGGGCCGACGCCTTCCAGCGCACCGCCTCGTGCTCCTCGAGCAGGGCCAGCGCCCGCTCCGAGCGACCTTCCCCCTGGTGCTGCACGGCCTCGGCCAGCCACTGCTCGCGATACCGCACCATGGAGGTCAGCCGGGCGTGGGGAACTTTATCCGTGGCGACCGCGAAGAGGCCGCCGGCGGCGATCGCGCCCAGCTGCTTGTCGTCGCCGAGCTGGACCAGCTTGGCTCCCGCGCGCGCCCGGGCCTTCTCGAGGCGCGCCATCAGTTCGGTGTCGACCATGGTCGCTTCGTCGAGCAGGAGCACCGTTCGCCGGCCGAGCCGGACCTGCCCGCGCTCGACGCGGTTCAGGAGCATGTGGACGCTCATCGTCTGCTCGACCCCGAGTGACTGCAGCCGCTGCGCGGTGGCGTTGGCGTGAGCGATGCCGATCACCTCATGGTCGGAGCGCCGCCAGGCGCGGACCGCCACCGCCGCGGTCACGCCCTTGCCGGTGCCCGCATCGCCGGTGATGGCGACCACCGCCCCGGGCCCGGTCATCACCTTCAGCGCCCGACGCTGGTCGTCGGTCAGCGCGAAACCCCGCTCCGCCTCCAGCTCCTCTCGCGATCTCTCCAGGAGGCGCCGATCGACGACGCCTGTTCGCTCTTCGCGTCCTTCGCTCCAGCTCGTCATCACAGCTCGTTCAAGCTCGATCTGGGCCGGGGTCGCGAGGCGGCCGTTGGCGACCTCCACCAGCTGGCCCTCTGCGATCAATGTGCTCGTGGCTTCCTGGGTCAGGCCCTCGACGTCGGACGCCGGGGCGTCGCCGGCGATGAGCCGGGCAGCCGCCGCCCTCAGCTCCTCCTCGCTGGCACTGGCCAGCTTGATCGAGGCATCCAGGTCTTGCCCGTCGAGGAGGAGGCCGGCTTCGCGGGCCAGGCCCCGGGTCAGCTTCTCAACGATGGCCTCTCTGCTGACCGGCTCGCGCCCTGGTGTACGCAAGGAGGCAACAAAGTCCTCGCCGATCCCGTCGCGCTCCCGCCAGCGCCGGTGTAGATCGGTGGATAGCGGAACCTCGGCCTTGCTGCCCCGGGTCGCCCTCCCGAGCGGCCGCCGGGCCACTGGGTCGAGCTGAAAGCTCTCGATCTCGCGCAGCCGTTGCGGATCGGGAACACGGCCACTGGCCTGGCACTCGCGGACGTATTCGTCGCGCATCGAGGTGCGGACGGCGAGCGCAGCTTGCTCGGCCGCCTCCTCGATGTCCCGGCGGCGCTTGCTGTTGCGCTCGATCAGCTCGGGCGCGATGCCTGCCACCTCCCAGCGTCCGTTCTCGGATGGCGTGATCTGAAAGCCAAGCCCCTTGAGCCGGAAGGCGAACTCAGCCATGACCAGGGCGTCGATCCGCGAGCGGTTGCGCATGACGTGGTAGTTGGTGATCGCCGACCAGCGTCCGTCTGAGCGCCGGCCGACCAAGAGCAGGTTGTGGGCGTGCAGCTGGGGATCCGGCTCGTGCTCTCCGCGGGCCAGACGGGCGGTGTGATGGAGGAATCGGGCCGTGACCAGACCACCCGACATGCCGACCTGCTTGCCACCCTCGTAGCCGCGCAGCAGCTGCAGTTTCTGAAGCTCGGCGATGCCGACGTCGCAGGCCGCCTCGAAGGCGGCCTCGATCTGTCTGCGGGTTTCGGCGTCGGAGTAGGCCCAGAGCAGGCTTGCGGACTTGGGCGGCGCCCAATGGATGTCGTGGGCGACGATCGCCGACCCCAGCCGGGCGGGCTGGCGAACCCGTCCGCCCGATCGTGGATGGCGGCCCTCCATGAGGGCCAGCAGAGCCTCTTCGCTCACCAGCGAGCCGGGCTCGAGTCCCAGCTCCTTGAGCGCTTCTCGGTCGCCGAGCCAACGGCCGGGCGGCTCGCCCATCCGGCCCTCCGGGTCGAGGTAGTAGTCACCGCGGGAGCCTCGATCGCCGGCGAAGTAGCGGGCGGCGCCGGCCGCGGCGGAGGCCGTGATCCCGTGCACCACCCCCTCGCTCTGGGCCACCTAGTCGGCCGCGCTGCCCGGCTCGCCGAGCAGTGCCTCCATGCCGTCCACCACCGGCGCCCGCTGGAGCGCGATCGCCATCCGGCGGACGGTGCTCGCGTGGACGCGCCGGCCACGCCGGGCTGCGGAGATCGTGGCCGGACTGAGGCCGGCGGCCACCGCCAGGTCCTGTCCCGTCCAGCCCCGGCGGACCAGTTCGTGCTCGAGCCGTACCCGGCTCACGCGGATGCTCAACAGCCGCTCCGCGCAACGTCCGG
>CAZXGB010000176.1:0-5857 GCA_964640005.1 uncultured Actinomycetes bacterium
TGAAGGCGATGACTGTCCAGGCCCGGCGGATGTCCGAGCGCAACCTGCACGAAAGAATCGAGCTGGGCGGCCCGCAGGATGAGATGAAGGACCTGGCCGACACCTTCAACGCCATGCTCGCGCGCCTTGACGCGGCGTTCGAAAGCCAGCGGATGTTCGTCGCCAACGCCTCACACGAGCTGCGCACACCCCTGGCGATTACGCGTACGGCCGTTGATGTTCAGCTGCAGCGGCCGAAGCCGACGGCCGAGCAGTGGCGGACGATGGCCGAGATGGTGCTCCAATCGACGGATCGCAGCGAGCGTTTGATCAACAGCCTGATGCTGCTTGCCCAGGTGGAACGGGGGATCTACCGACAGGAGCCGGTCGACCTGGGCTCGATCCTCGTCGAAGTCGCGGCCGAGGCCGCCTCCGCCGCCGAGCTGCGACGCATCAACATCGCGACCACGCCTCAACACGCAGTCGTCATGGGGGATCCACACCTGCTTCGCCGGCTCGCCGGCAATCTGCTGGAGAACGCGGTTCGGCACAACCGCAGGGGTGGCTGGGTCCGCGCATCGGTTGAGCTCTGGGATGGTCGCGTGCTGGTCACTGTCGCCAACAGCGGCGATGTGATTTCGCCGAGCATGGCGCAGGAGATCGTCCAGCCATTCAACCGTGGCGAGGCGTCACGGGCGCGAGGCACGGGCGGAACCGGACTTGGACTCTCGATCGTCAAGTCCGTCGCGGAAGCTCACTCAGGGTCTCTGCGAGTTACTCCCTTGCCGGAGGGAGGGCTCGAAGTAACGGTGTCCCTCCCGCTCGCCGGCTAACTCTGGAGCCCCGCCGCGGTGCCCGGCCGGCGCGAGTATCGCAAATTGCAGTAGGCATCCCGCCGGCCTAGCGTCGACTTGTGAATGCTTTTCAGCGTTATGTCGTCGAGGAGCACGTCGACGACTTCAACGATCACCTGATCAGCAGGCGCGAGCTGATTCGCCGCGTGACCCTGATCACCGGCTCGCTGGTCGGCACGCTGGCCCTGCTCGAAGCCATCGGCTGCGGCTCGCAGCCCTCGGGCTCACCAGCCTCGCCCGGCGTCCGGACCACCCCAGGCCAGCCTCAGGCGTACGCGACGCCTCCGGCGCAGATGACAACGGATGGGATCACCGTGCAGCCGAGCGACCCGCGAATCAAGGTGGTCGACGTCGCTCTGAAGGGCTCCGACGGGGCGGCGATGATCAGCTACTACGCCACCCCGGCAGGCGTGAGGAGGGCGCCGAGCGTATACGTCGTCCATGAAAACCGAGGCCTCACTGAGCATATAAAGGACGTCGTCCGGCGGCTGGCCACCGCAGGTTTCAACGGGGCCGCCGTGGACCTGCTCTCACGAGACGGCGGCGCCGCCAAACTGAGCGACGCGGCGGCCTACGCGGCCGCGCTGGCCAAGCGCTCCTCAGACGCGATGGTGGCCGACATCAAGACAGTCCTCCAGCAGTTGGACTCGCGGCCGGAAGCTGCCAAGGGCACACAGGGGATGACGGGCTTCTGCTTCGGCGGTGGCATCGCCTGGAATGTCCTCGGTGCTGGAACTTCGCTCAAGGCGGCGGTTCCGTTCTATGGCCCAGCGCCGCAGGACGTGACCACCCTGGCGTCCACCCACGCGGCCGTGCTGGCCATCTACGCGGAGCTGGACACCCGGATCACCGCCTCCGCCAGCCAGGTCGAAGATCAGCTGAAGAAGAACGGGCGTCCATACCAGATCAAGGTTGAGCCCGGGGTCAACCATGCGTTCCACAACGACACCGGACCCCGCTACGCCCCGCAGCAAGCCGAGGACGCCTGGGTCCTGACCGTGGAGTGGTTCCGGAAGTACCTGGTCTGATGGGTCCACGACCCTGCCGCTCTAACTGATAGTGGTGGGAGCAGCCGGACGCGCAGACTGAGCGGCTGCGGGAGCCACCTCGACCACGATCTTGATCACGCCGTCGCCACGGTTGAGCAGGTCGAAAGCGGTTCGGTACTCGTCCAATCCCTGGATCCGGTTGGTAAGCAGCCGCTGTGTCCAACCCGGCCAGAGAGCGCGGACCATAGCCAGGTCGCGGACGGCGTTCTCGAAGTCGATCCGGCTGGCATTGACGGTCCCGACCGCGACCTTGTTGCCAAGGACGAAGGAAAGGTTGATGGCGTCCGTCGGCACCTCGACCTTCCTGTCCCCAGTGGTGACGCTCGAGAGCACGAGCACCCCGTTGCGGGCGAGGACCAGCATGGCTTCGAAGGGAAGCGGCGAGAAGCCGGAGGCCCCGAAGATGACGTCGAACGGACCGTACTCGCTCGACGCATCCGTCAGCGACTGCTGGCGCGTACTGATGTAGCGCGCTCCGATCGCTTCCACCAGGTCCGAATTGAGGTAGGGCCCGACCTCGAGTCCAAAAGTCGTCACCTGCAGCCCGCGTACCCGCAGCGCCATCGTGGCCAGGATGCCAAGCGGGCCGGCGCCCAGCACGGCCGCGCGTCGCGGCCGCCAGACCTGGAGCCGCCGCTGGATCTCGTAGGCCTGGTTGATCCCCTTCTCGACCACGCTGATCGGCTCCAGCAGCACAGCCACGTCGGCCAGCTCCTTCGGCACCAACACCAGGTAGTCAGCGCTCTCGACGTAGCGCTCGGTGAGGAAGCCGTGGACTCTCGAGATCCCGTGCTCTCGGTACGTGTCGTCGGTTGTGAAGTCCGCGTGCCCGATGCGGTCGTAGATGCTCGATCCGGGACGCCTCACGATGCAGACGACGAAGTCGCCGGGTTGGAGCTCGCTCACCTGGGCGCCGATCTGTTCGACCACTCCGAAGCCCTCGTGCCCGGGGACGAGGAAGTCGGTGCCAGGGGGCGGTGCTCCATAGGCTCCGGAGTTGATGTCGCGGTCGGTTCCGTCGAGCCCAACCCGGATGATGCGCACCATCACCCCGCGCTCATCGGGTATGTCGTTCAGGCGGGGCTCGGGCATCTCGACGAGACGAGCGCTGTTCGCCTGTCCTGGGGTTACCGCCACTGCTTTCATTTCACCGTCTCCATGACCGCCTTCTCGGCCTGCGCGATCGCCCAGGCCGCGTTGACCAGGCCGATGTGACTGAACGCCTGGGGGAAGTTCCCTAAGAGCTCGCCCGTCGCCGGATCGACCTCTTCGGCGAGCAGGCCGACGTCGTTGGCGTAGGCGATCGCCCGCTCGAAGGTCGCCCGCGCGCGCTCCAGTTCGCCCGCCAGCGCTTGGGCCTGGGCCAGCCAGAACGTGCAGAGCAGGAAGGTTCCTTCCTCGCCCTCGAGGCCGTCCTCGGCCTGGTAGCGGTAGACGAGCCCTCGCTCATCGGTCAGGCGTTCGGCGATCGCGTCGATCGTTGAGCGTATTCGCGGGTCCGAGGCGTCGAGGAAGCCGACGATCGGCATCATCAGGGCGGAGGCGTCGAGCTCTTCGGAACCGAAGAACTGCGTGAAGGCGCCCGCCGCCTGGCTCCAGCCCAGCTCGAGAATCGCCTGCCGGATCTCGTCGCGCACTACGGACCAACGCTCCACCCGCTGTGTGGCGTCAAGCTCGGAGGCGAGTTCGATCGCGCTATCAAGCGCGACCCAGCACATCAGCTTCGAGTAGAGGAAGTCGCGGGGCTCACCGCGGACCTCCCAGATGCCCTGGTCCTGCAGGTGCCAGCGCTCGGCCGCGGCATCCGCCACCTCGACCAGGAAGCCCTTGGTGGTTTCGTCCAGCCCCGCCAGCTGATCGCGCAGCCTGCGAGCCGCGCTCAGCAGCTCGCCGTAGACGTCGAGCTGCCTCTGGCTCCAGGCGCCGTTCCCGACCCGCACCGGGCGGCTCGAGCGCCAGCCGGGGAGCTGCAGCTCGCGCTCTGACAGGTCGCGCTCGCCGCCGACACCGAACATGATCTGGAGGTCGGCGCCCCGCCGGATCTGGCTGGCGACGGCGCTGCCCATCCAGGAGAAGAACCACTGCGCCTCGTCGGGGCAGGCCGACACCCAGAGCGCCTCGAGCGTCAGGCTGGCGTCGCGGATCCAGGTGTAGCGGTAGTCCCAGTTACGTTCTCCTCCCTGCGTCTCTGGGAGAGAGGTGGTGGGGGCGGCCACGAGGGCGCCGGTGGGCCGGAACATCAGCGCCTGCAACACCCGGCCGCTGTGGTGGACCTGGTGGCGATAGGGTCCCTGGTAGTGCTGGTGGAGACCAGACCAGGTTCGCCAGCCGGCGATGGTGTCCTCCAGCCGATCGCGGACGGTCTGCTGGCTCCAGACCTCCGGCACCGGCTCCCAACTGGCCGCGTGCTGGACGGCGAACGAGGCCGATTCGCCGGCGCTCAGCGTGAACGTCGCCCTTGCCACCGACCCCTCGATCTCAACCGGCACGGGCGAGGAGAGGACGAGTACGTCGGCGCCTCCCTTCGAGGCGACCCCGCCCTCGATCGGGTGAAGGAGCGGATGGATCAGGCCGTATTCCGGTCTAGGCGCGTATTCGAGCTGGATCTCGACGCTGCCACTCTCGCAGCTGATGCTCCTCGACAGCACGCCGGGGGAGCCAACGCCCAGCTCGTGGCCACGCCGGTTGCGCCCGATCATCATCGCGTCGACGAGCCGCGCGACCCCGCTCTCGGTGTGAAAGATCGTCTCCAGCACCATCGTCTCGGGGGCGTAAGCGCGCTCGATCCGGGCCTCCCCGGCCGGCGCGAGCGCCCAGTGTCCGCCATGCTCAGCGAGGAGCCGGCAGAAGACGGATCGCCCGTCGAAGCGCGGAAAGCAGAGCCAGTCGACCGAACCACTGCGGCTCACCAGCGCCGCCGACCGGCAGTCCGAAAGGAGCGCGTAGTCGGAGATCGGGAGCTGGCTCATTGGTTTCCTCCCGCCTAGACAAGGTCGTCGAACAGGTTGTTGAATGACTCGGCCAGCGTGGGGTGGGCGAAAATCGCGTCCTTGAGCGCCGGGTAGCGCAGGCCGCCGAGCATCGCGATCTCTGCCATGGCCATGATCTCGCCGCCCTCCACACCGATGACCGCAAACCCGAGGATCTGCTCGGTGCCCGCATCGACCACCACCTTCATGAAGCCGCGGGTCTCGCCCATCTCGATCGCGCGCGCCACGTACTCCATCGGGTAGCGGCCGACCTTGACGTTGAGGCCTCTGGCACGCGCCTCCGTCTCACTGATGCCGATCCGTCCGAGCTGCGGGTCGGTGAACATCGTGTAGGGGACTGGCCGGCCGAGGATCGTGCGCTTGCCGCCGTCGAGAAGGTTGTCCCGCAGCACTCGGTAGTCGTCGTACGAGATGTGGGTGAAAGCCGGCCCGCCCTTGACGTCGCCGATTGCGTAGATGCCGGGCACGTTCGTCTCCAGTCGCTCGTTCACCTTGACGTAGCCGCGCTCGCCGGTCTCTATGCCGGCGGCCGCGAGGTTCAAGCTGGCGGTGTTGGGAATCCGGCCGACGGCGACCAGGAGGTCCGAGCCGCTGAGGCTCCGTTCGCCGCTCGGTTCCTCGATGCTCAGCCGGATCTGACCGTCCCCGTCTACTTTCTTGACGTGGGCGTTGACGACCACCTCGAGGCCGTCCTCGCGCAGGATGCGAGCCAGCTCGTCTGAGACGTCGCGATCCTCGTGAGGGACCAGCGCGGGGCCGGCCTCGACCACCGTGACCTCACTGCCGAAGCGGCGAAACATCTGGCCGAATTCGAGGCCGATATAACTTCCGCCGATGACGAGCAGATGCTCGGGGACGCGGTCGAGCTCCAGGATCGAGTTCGAGTCCAGCGCCTGCACCATGTCCAACCCGGGGATCGGCGGCCGGGAGGGCAGGCCCCCGGTGTTAATCAGGATGTGCTTCGCCCGCAGCTGCTCGAGGCCGC
>CAZXGB010000177.1:0-5795 GCA_964640005.1 uncultured Actinomycetes bacterium
GTCGGGATGCCGAGACGGAGGCGCCGGGACCGGGCGGCCACGAAGGCGAGCGCGCTGATGGGAGCTGGCCCGGGATCGTCGAGGCCGTCGCCCACCCAAACGTGGGCGTAACCGGCGTCCTCCGCGTGTTGAAGTACCAGCGACCGCCGTTCCCTATCCAGCCGTTCGATGGGCAGGACGATCCCGATCTGCACCCCGCCGATCCTATCCGGAGCAAGGCGCCCGACCCCTCGCATCCGGGCGGCTGTCAGGCCCGAGGCAAGGGAACCGCTTCTAGACTGAGGAGCAGCTTCCGCCGCCTGTTCGGTACCCGGTCAAGGAGGAGATCGATGCTCAGCGACAGCCGCGCCTTCTCGGGGTTCTCAGCGAACGACATCCAGGCCGCGAAGGAGTTCTACGGCGGCACCCTGGGGCTGCAGGTGACAGAGGCCAACGGCTTGTTGACAGTGCACCTGCCCGGTGGCGGAACCGTCCTCATCTACCCCAAGCAAAACCACGAACCGGCTACGTTCACTGTGTTGAACTTCCCGGTCCGGAACCTCGACCAGACGGTCGACGAGCTGGCAAAGGCCGGCGTCCAATTCGAGCGCTACGCGGGTCTCAACCAGGATGAGCGCGGAATCCAACGCGGGAATGGACCCGCCATCGCGTGGTTCAAGGATCCGGCGGGCAACATCCTGTCGGTGCTCGAGGCTTAGGCGGCTGTAGTTTTCGAGCGCGGTCCTAATCGAGCCGGAGCGAGCGGGCAAGCGCGGCATGCGCCGCGTCCAGGCGATCCACCTCCGCTGCCGCGGTGCGGCCCTCATGGGCGGCGCGAAGCACCGAGATCCGGCGCACGATCTCGCGCGCCTCTGACGGCGGGCGGTCCAGCGCGCGCAGCACCTTTTGGGCGTGGATCGTGTGCTCGGCGAGATGGGCGGATATCCGGTGGAGCCGGAAGCGGACGTCGACCGTGTATCCGGACCAGACGGTCGGCCGGGACAGTGTCTCGGGGGCGAGGCCGCGGCCGAAGCGGTCGAACTCCTGGCGGGTGGCGGTCATACGGTCCAGCCAGGCCCGGATTCCACCCTGCGTTTCGGCGGGTTCGAGCTCGAACTCCAGCTCCGCGTACAAGGGCTCGCCATTGCCGCGAGTGGTCGCGTACTCGACTTGCCGGAGATACCGGCGGTCGACGAGCAGGATGTGGGCGAGAACCTGCCGGAGGTTCCACTCGCCTTCGCCGGGCGCGCGGTCCAGGAGATCGTCAGGCTGTCCGGCGAGCAGGCCGCGCAAGTCGCCGAAGGACGCCTGAGCGGCGTCCATGATGGTAGCCGCCTCACTGCTCGGAGAGGGCGCGACGATCAGGGCCTGCGACTCTTCCTCGTAGACGCGCCAGTGGGCGTCGCGAACCTGGAGCTGACCTCCCTCGTGGCCGGGCCAAACCCATGGGTGCGCCAGCTCCTCGTCGGTGTAGGCGGCGAGAGTCGCCAGCACGTCGAGGAAGGCGGCGCTCACGAGCTCGGCGATCCCGACCAGCCCGTCCAGCGCTCGGCCGTGATCGCGAGCACGGGCCCAGCTGGCGGCTGGCGGCGGTACTGCTCGTACTTCTCGGACAGGAGGCTGAGGGCGTTCTCGGCTTCCGGCCCCGCTTCCAGCACGCGGGCAGGGCCGTCGATCCTGATCCACCAGAGGCGGGACCAGTCCTCCGACCACTCGTCGACGAGCATCGTCGCTCGGGGGTTGGCGCGCACATTCTCGAGCCGCGCGAGCCTCATCGACGCCTTCGGCTTCTGATCGACGGCCGAGAAGACCTGGTCCCCGGCGAGCACAAAGCAGAACGGCACGGCGTGTGGCGTTCCATCGGGCCGCACTGTGGCCAGTGTGCCGACGCGCGAGCTGGCGACTCGCCGGCGCATCTCCGCATTTGTCAGCACCGGATTAAGCTACCGCTGGGACAGACGTTGGGGCGCCCCGCCCCAATGTTTGCCGCGGGCGGTGAGTCTCGTGGAGGGATGGTGTGGTGACGGTGCTCTGGATCGCGGTGGCGATCGTCTTCGCCGTCGCCGAGGTCCTCACGGTTGCGTTCTTCGCCCTGTTCGTAACTGTCGCCGCGCTGGGTGCCGCAGTGGCCGCGGCGCTCGGCCTCGACATCCTCTGGCAGGCGATCGTCTTCTTCGTCCTGGCGGTGGTGGGACTCCTCGGCGGCCGGCCGCCGTTGATGCGCTACCTGCGCCGCCGTCGGGCGCCGGCACTGGCTTCGGGAGCGCAGGTGATGATCGGGCGGACGGCGCTGGTCACCGACGCCATCTCCGACGCCCACCAACCGGGCCACGTCCAGATCATGGGCGAGCGCTGGCCGGCGATCTCCGCCGATGGCTCGCCGATCAAGGCCGGGCAGCAAGTGCTCGTCCTCGAGATCCGAAACGCGACTCTCGTGGTCGCGCCATGACCCCGAAGCCGCGGGGAACCAGGAGGTAGGTATGGGTCCGCTTATCGTCGCCGCTCTCATCGTCCTATTGGCGCTCGTCGTTCTATTCCGCTCGGTCAGGATCGTCCAGCAGGGTCTCGTCGGAGTGGTCAAGCGGCTGGGCCAATTCCACAGCGTGCGCAACCCCGGCATCACGTTCCTGGTCCCCTTCATCGACACCATGGTCCTGGTCGACATGCGCGAGACGCCGCGCACCGGCGACCGCCAGGACGTGATCACCAAGGACAACGTCTCGGTGGCCGTGAACGCGACCATCTTCAGCCAGGTCGTCGATCCCCGGCTCGCTCTCTTCCAGGTCAGCAACTACTTCATCGCCGTCGACCAGCTCTCACGGACGACCTTGCGCGCCGTGTTCGGCGCCATGACCCTGGACGACGCGCTGAGCCAGCGGGAACAGATCAACGCTCAGCTGCAGACCCAGATGGAGTCGGTCACCGACAAGTGGGGGATCCGGATCAACCGGATCGAGATCGTCGACATCGTGCCGCCTCAGCAGATCCTGCAGGCGATGGCGCTGCAGAAGCAGGCCGATCAGGAGAAGCGGGCGGCGATCCTGCAGTCGGAGGGCCAGCAGCAGTCGGCCATCAACATCGCCGAGGGTCAGAAGCAGGCCGCGATCAAGACCGCCGAGGGCCAGAAGCAGTCCGCCATCCTTTACGCCGAAGGCCAGAAGCAGTCGCAGATCCTGCAGGCGGAGGGCC
Organism: uncultured Actinomycetes bacterium; assembly: GCA_964640005.1. GTDB lineage: Bacteria > Chloroflexota > Dormibacteria > Dormibacterales > Dormibacteraceae > CAZHAC01. The sequence goes on from CAZXGB010000177.1 coordinate 3,169, forward strand.
GGGCGCAGGCGATCGAGACCGTTTACAACGCGATCCACGAGGGACATCCCGATCCCGCGCTCATGGCCATCCTCCAGCTGGACACGCTCTCGAAGTGGGCCGACAGCCAGAATGCGAAGCTCGTCGTGCCGTACGAGACCGCCGGGCTCATGGGCGCGGCGCAGGCACTGCGCGCGGCCATGACCGAGGCGCCGGACGGGGTTCGGCCTGCGGCCAAGTAACGCCTCCTACCGGAGGCAGGTCGGGCCCGCGCGCGGACTACCCTTTTCCATGTGGCGAGCGGGCGCGAGGAGCTGCGGACCTACGATGCCGCCTCGGCGAACGCCGCGCTGCCGGCCGTGCGCCGGCTGGTTCGGCGCATAGTCGAGACATCCCACCGGCTGCCCGACCTCGACGATCGTGTCAAGCTGGCGCGCTACCGGGCGCTGAAACCGGGCGCTTCCGAGGAAGATCGGGAGGAGGTGGAGCGGCGCGAGGCGGAGTATGAGGGCGCCGAAGCCTCGCTGGGCGAAGCCGTCATCGCGCTCCAGGAGATGGGTGTTCACCTGAAGGACGCCCGGTTGGGCCTGGTCGACTTTCTCGCGTACCGGGACGGGGAGCTGGTCGAGCTCTGCTGGAAGCTGGGCGAGGAGAGGGTCGGGTACTGGCACCGGATCGGCGAGGGGTATCCCGGCCGCAAGCCGCTCTGAGGTAAATTCGCGCCGTACAGCCGCCGCTTAACAATCTCTCTTGACGCCGCCGCTAAGCTCGGGGCATCCCCCTCGGGGTGGGCGGGTTTTTGGTGGGTGGGTGCTTTACCGGTAAGCGCTTACAGCTTGCGCGCCCAATTCTCGGAGAGGCCGATCGCCTCCAGCAGCTCCTCTGAGCGGGCGTGGTAGGCGTGGCGAGCGCGGTCGATCGACCAGTCCGGGTTCGGCCGGTCGACCAGCCGCACTTCGTCGCCGGCCTGCACGACTCCCTCCCGCAGCACGCGCGCGTAGAAGCCGCTCCGCCCGTTGAGCTCGATCCGCTGGATCATGTCGGGCACTCCAGTGCGGTAGGCGACCTTGTAGCAGGGACCGCGAACCTCGCTGAGCTGGATCTGGGCCTCGCCGATGTCGAGCACGTCGCCCAGGCACGCCGACCACTCGTCGAGGCCTTCCACCGTGAAGTTCTCGCCGAACGAACCCCAGGGCAGCGCACGCCCGAGCTCGCGCTCCCAGAGCGGGTAGTGATCGGCCGAGTAGAGCAGCAGCGCCCTTTCTGGACCGCCGTGCACGCGACCGTCGGCCTGGCGGTCGCCGTCGAGGTTGAGGCGCCGCAGCATCACCGGTCCCGCGACCGGCTGCTTGTATACCGCCGAGGTCCAGGTGCGGTCGCTGTCGGGCCGCGGCCGGCGCCGCGGGCGGCCGGCTTGAACGGATACGAGCTTCAGCGCTTGATCCGGGCCTCGAGGGCGTCGCGCACCTTTTGCGCGAGGCCGGGCGCGTCGAGACCGTGCTCGGCCAGGATAGACGCCGGCTTGCCGTGGGGCAGGAACGCGTCGGGCAGCGCGACCGGCCGGACCTTGCCGGCCAGCCCGTGCGGCGCCAGCGCCTCCAATACTGCGGCCCCGAAACCGCCGGCGCCGACGTTGTCCTCGGCGGTGATGAGCACGGGGTAGCGGCTGGCCCAGTCGGAAGCCAGGCGCGGATCGAGCGGCTTGAGCCAGCGGGCGTTGACGACGCCGCACTGGACGCCACCCTGCTCCAGCTCCTCGGCCGCCGCCAGCGCGACCGAGACCATCCGGCCGACGGCCAGGATGACCGCGTCCTCTCCCCGGCGCAGCTCTTCCCAGCGGCCGACGGGCAGGGGTTCGACCGGGAGGTCGGGCTGGCTCGGCACGGTGCCGCGCGGGTAGCGGATGGCGACCGGTCCGTCGAGTGAAAGGGCGGTCTCCAGGAGCGCGCAAAGCTCGGTCGCATCCGCCGGCGCGCACACGCGGAGGTTGGGGACCAGGCGGAGGTAGGAGAGGTCGAATATGCCGTGGTGAGAGGCGCCGTCAGGCCCGGTCACCCCGGCGCGGTCGAGCACGAAGACGACCGGCAGGCGGTGGAGCGCGACGTCGGTGATCACCTGGTCGAAGGCGCGCTGGAGGAACGTCGAGTAGATGGCGACGACCGGCCGCATTCCGGACATCGCCAGCCCGGCGGCAAAGGTGACCGCGTGCTGCTCGCAGATCCCGACATCGAAGACGCGGTCGGGGAACTCGCGAGCGAAGTTGAGCAGGCCGGTCGATGAGCCCATGGCAGCCGTGATCGCGGCGACCTCCGGCCGGCGCTGCGCGGCCGAGAAGACCGCCTCGCCGAAGACGTCGGTCCAGCTGAGCTCTGTGCTGTTGGGCTTGCCGGTGAGCGGATCGAAGGCGCTCACGCCGTGCATCCGGTCGATCTCCTCCTCGACGGCCGGACCGTAGCCGTGCCCCTTGTCGGTGACGACGTGGATGACGGTCGGTGCTTTGAGGCGGCGGGCGCGGGCGAGGATGTGCTCGAGAGCCTCGCGATCGTGGCCGTCGACCGGGCCCGCGTAGCGGAGACCGAGGCTGTCGAAGACGGTGCGCGGCTGCAGCAGCTGCTTCAAAGACTCCTTCATGCGCCGGGCCGCCTCGT
>CAZXGB010000178.1:0-5793 GCA_964640005.1 uncultured Actinomycetes bacterium
GCGCCGCCAGGGCCGTCCTCACCGCGTCATTTCTCATCCAGATGGGTCTCCCACAGAGCTCTGTCGGTATGGATGTCGCCGAGCGCGTCAGCGAGCAGTGACAGCTCGCGCCTGAGCAGTGCCATGGCCGCCTGGATCATCCCGTTCTCCTCTGCAGTACGCCTGCAGTCCAGTGCAGGCCGCACTCCTTGACAGCCTCGTGCTCCCACCACCAACGTCCGGCGCGCTCGTCCTCGCCTGGCTCGGTGGCTCGCGTGCAGGAGGCGCACCCGATCGAGGTATAGCCCTGGGCGTAGAGCGGATGGACGGGCAGGTGGTTCTGCTCGATGTGGCGCCAGACCTGGTCGCGCGTCCAGCCAGCCAGCGGCGACAGCTTGGTCAGCCCCGGCCGGGCCGGGTCGGGAGCCGAGATGACGAGGTTCTGGCGACTCGGAGATTGCTCTCTGCGCAGCCCGGTGATCCAGGCGTTGTAACCGTGAAGGGCGCTGTCGAGCGGCTGGCGCTTGCGCACGTCGCAGCAGAGCCGGCGCAGCTCGACCGACTCCCGGAAGAGATTCGGCCCGTGCTCGTTGACCATGTCCTGAACGGTCAGGTGGTAGGGCGACACCACGTTGAGCCGGATCGGCCAGCGCCGCCGCACCTGCTCCATGAAGTCGTAGGTCTCCTGATGCAGACGGCCGGTGTCGATCGTGATCACCTCGGGCCGTTCGACGACCTGGGCGGCGAGGTCGATGAGAACGATCGACTCTGCCTGCAGGCTGGCCACGATGGCGACCCGCCCGAGCGACCCGTAGGCCCACTCGAGCACTTCCTGGGCAGTCATCTGCTCGAGATCGGCGACGACCGCGCTCATGCGCTGAGTGCCTCCAGGTGGCGGGCGGCGAGGGTGTCGATACCGACCCGATGACACCAGTCACCGAAGCCTTCGCCCTCGCGACGCTCGTCCTTGAACTGCACGAGCGGCCCGCGCAGCAGCTCCGGAAGGTCATCGAGGGGCACGTTGTGAGCGAACAGCTTGTTCAGGCGCGTTCCTTCAAAGTCGCCGCCCAGGAAGACGTCGTACTTGCCGAGCGTCGTGCCGACGAAGCCCACATCGCCGAGGTACGGGCGCGCGCAGCCGTTGGGGCATCCGGTCATGCGGTAGCTGATGCGCTCACCTTGCAGTCCGAGCTCCGTGACCACGGACTCAATCCGGCGGATCACGTCCGGCAGCACCCGCTCCGACTCGGCGACGGCCAGGCCGCAGGTCGGAAGTGCCGGGCAGGCCATGGCGTGGCGCAGGGTGTTCGAGTAGGACTCGGAGCGCGCGATCCCGTATTCGTCGAACAGGCTTGCCAGGCGCTCGCGGCCGGCGGCGTCGAGGCCGGCCAGGATCACGTTCTGCTGAGCCGTCAGGTAGACCGTCGGCCGCAACTCGTCGACGATCGCTCGCAGGCCGCTGGCCAGCCGCGTCTCACCGGCGTCCGCGATCCGGCCGTTTTCGATATAGAGGCCGTAGTACCAACTGCCGTCCTGCCCGGCGTGCCAGCCGAGGTGGTCGTCGACCGGCTCCCAGCGCGCCGGCCGCGCCGGCTCGAGCGCAAAGCCAGCCTCGCGCTCGACCTCCGAGCGGAACCAATCGAGCCCGCGCTCATGGATCAGGTACTTGAGCCGCGCGTGCCGGCGGTCGCTGCGATTGCCGTGATCGCGCTGGACCGCGACCACGGCCCGAGCCGCGGCGATCGCACGGTCCGGGGGTACGAACCCAAGCGGGCGGGCGACGGTCGGGAAGGTGTCCGGCTTGTTCGCGGTCCTTCCCAGCCCACCGCCGACCAGCACGTTGACGCCGGCTACCTGGTCGCCGTCCCGGAGCACGACCAGCGCCAGGTCGTTGGCGTAGGCGTCGACGCAGTTGTCGCCCTCCAGAGCAATTGCGGTCTTGAACTTGCGCGGCAGGTAGCGCTCGCCGTACAGGTCCTCGTGCTCGCCCTCGGGAGCCTCTTTTACGACCTGGCCGTCGATCCAGATCTCGTGATAGGCGCCCGTGCGTGGCGTGAGCGCCGGAACCAGGTCGTCAAGGAACCTGGCCACCGCATCCCGGAACGGATCGCCGACCGGGGCCGGGCAGCACATGATGTTTCGCTCCTGGTCGCCGCAGCCACCAAGGGTCGTCATCAGGGCGTCGTTGATGGCCTTGATCGAACGGCGGAGGTCGCCTTTGAGGACGCCGTGGAGCTGGAAGTCCTGGCGGGTCGTGACCCGCAGAGAGCCGTTGCCCCATTGCTGCGCGATGGCGTCGTGGGCGAGGTAGCCCTCGGGCGTCACCCGGCCGCCCGGAATGCGGGTGCGAATCATCATCATGTGATGGCGATTTCCCGCCGCGCCCTCCGCTCGCGCGCGCTTGCGCGCGTCCCGGTCCTCCTGCTGGTACACGCCGTGGAACTTCAGGAGCTGCGCGGACTCCTCCGTGAACGTGGCTGAGTCCTGTTCGAGCTCCTCCGCGATCGCGCCGCGAAGGTGGTTGCTCGACTCCTTTATCCGCTCGTTTTTCGAGAGCCGCTCAGGCTCTGCAAGCTGGTCTTCCGCCATGCTCCTCTGTCTGTGCCATTTGATGCCGCGCTCAAGGAGCGCGGTAGGGACGCGTTAGGTAAGCGCGTCTAGCGACAGAGGCAGGTGGCCACGCGCCCGAAGTCGATGGCACGGCGGCGCGTCAGCACCAATGGCCGAACGACTGGGCGGAGCATTTGCGCACCATATCCGGAGCGCGCTCGCCGGGGCAACGCGCCGGCTGTCCCAAAGTTCGGGGACGATCGCGCTCCGAACCCCGGTTTACATCGCCTGATGGCCCACTCAAAGATCACCGTCGACAACCTCACCGGACCCCGGGACCTCTCTTTAGTCTTCGAGGCCGCGGCCGATCTCGACGTCAGCGTGCACGCCGGGCGGCTGGGCCTGCGACGCGTGACCCTCGAACTCGAGCCCGATGCGCCGGTCGCGGCGCTTGCGAAGGCTCTCGCCGACCGCGGGCTGCAGGTAACGATCACGCCCGGCGAGCATCTGGTGGACTCGCTCTCGCCGCGCGAGCAGGAGCTGGTCGTACACCTGACAGCCGGCCTACAGCTGAAGGAGGTTGCGCAGCGGATGGGCGTGCAGACGCACACGGCGCGCGAGTACTGGCTCCGGGTCAAGCGGAAGTGGGACGTCAAGACCGTCGGTCAGGCGGTTCGAATCTGGACCGAGCAGGCGCACGAACACCACGAGACGCCGGCGGCCGATGGTGCATCCGGCGGTTAGGGCATGCGCATAGCGATTGTTTCCGACGTCCACGGCAACCTGGTGGCCCTCGAAGCGGTGCTCGCCGACCTCGACCGCCAGCGCCCGGATCTGGTCGTGCACGGCGGCGACCTCGCGCTCTTCGGCCCTCGACCCGACGCCTGCATCGACCGCGTCCGCGAGCTGGGCTGGCCCGGAGTGCTGGGCAACACCGATGAGGCGCTTTGGCGGCCCCCGCCCAATATTCCGGTCCCGGAACCGTCGCTCGAGTGGACGCGCGAGCGCCTCGGCCCGGATCGAGTTGAGTGGCTGCAGGCACAGCCGATGGAGTGGCGGCGCAACGATCAACTGGCGCTCGTTCACGCGGCGCCGGGCGACCTCTGGCGGTCCGTAGCGCCGGACGCGCCGGATGGCGAGGTCGGGAGCGTTTACGGCCCGCTCGGCGCCGCGCTCGTGGCCTACTGCCACATCCACGTTCCGTACGTGCGCCGGCTGCCGAATTTCACGATCGCCAACAGCGGCAGCGTCTCCATCCCGCTCGACGGAGATCCGCGCCCCTCCTACCTGCTCATCGAGGAAGGCGAGCCGCGGCCGCAGCGCGTCGATTTCGACCTCGAGCGGGCCGTCGCCGAGGTACGGGCCTCGGGCCATCCCAGCGCGGAGTGGATCGAGGGCCGAATGCGGAGAGCGAAAGCCTAGGTCAGCCATTGCGCTTGAGCAGCCCCAACCGTTTCGCCCGGCGTTCCATCCGCCCGAACACGAGCAGCCCGGCCGGCACCAGCACAATACCCATCCCCAGCAGCAGCACAATCGTCGGCAGCACATCGGCGACCGGTGCGCCGCTGAGCAGGCAGCGCCGGATCCCGGCCAGCGTGTAGGTCATGGGCGACAGCCGGCCAGCCCATTGCAGCGGCGCGGGCAGAACCGAAAGCGGGTAGTAGACGCCGGAGATGAGGAGGAGCAAGCCCTGCGCGGCAACCGTCATCTGGTCGCCCTTCTCCGGCGACAGCAGGGGCAGGACCGAGGTCAGGATGCCGAGTCCGATCAGGGGCAGCGTCGACGCCGCCAGGACGAGGCCGGCGCCCAACAGGTTCGAGCGGGAGAGGTCGAGGCGGAAGAGCAGCTCAACGACCAGCAGGATCACCGCGGAGCGCGCCAGGCCGTAGAGCACCGCGAAAACGCACACGCCCATGAGGTGCGTCAAGCGCCGGACAGGCGCCATGAACGTGTACTCGATCGTGCCCTCCCAGCGCTCCCAGCCGATCGCCCACCCGACCTCGATGAAGACCATCGAGAGGAAAGACCAGAGGACCGACCCGACGAGCAGGTAGAGCTCGGCCGCCTGCAGGTCGAAGTGCTCGCCGGAAGCACCCAGCGAGCCGAGACCAGAGGCGAGGTAGCCGATCGAGAGCACCGAGACCAGGCTGTAGAACAGCCACACGAGCTCCCAGGCCCAGTAGCGCCGATACAAATTCCGCTGCCGCTCCATGAAGCCGAGGAACGCGGACGCTTCGAAGCGCAGCTCACCGCTGCCGATCATGCCTCTCCCGCCTCCAGTGATTCGTCGTCATCGAGCGAGCGGCCCGACAGCTTCATGAACACGTCCTCGAGGGTCGCGTCATCGCCGTCGCCATGACGCACGCGGAGATCGCGAGGTGTTCCATCAGCGAGCAAGCGCCCGTCGTGCAGCATGATCACGCGATCGCAAAGCGCCTCCGCCTCGTCGAGGTCATGCGTGCAGAGAACGACTGTGACCTCACGCTCCTGGCGCAGCCTGGCCAGCAGGGCCTGGACCTCGCGCTTTGAACGCGGATCGAGGCCGGTCGTCGGCTCGTCCATGAGCAGGAGCGAGGGTGTGGTCAGAAAGGAGCGTGCGATCGCCACCTTCTGCTGCTGCCCCCGCGACAGCTGCTTCATAGGCCGGTCGATCACCCCGTGGGGTAGGCCCAGGCCGGTCAGCATCCCGACCACTCGCTCGCGTTCGGCGGCCCCGCCGTACAGTCGCGCCGAGTAGGACAGGTTTTCCCAGGGGCTCATCTCCTTGAAGAAGGCCGCCTCCACCGACACCCGGTTGATGTGGCGCCGGACCTCGAGCGGCTGGGCGACCACGTCGTAGCCGAAGACCCGCGCCCTGCCGGTATCCGGCTCGAGCAGAGTCGCCAGGATCCTGACCAGGGTGGACTTCCCGGAACCATTGAGGCCGATGACTCCGGTCACCTGGCCGGGCAGGATCTCGAGGTCGAGTTCGGCGAGCGCGACCTTGGACGGCGAGGGGCGAGGCGCGCGCGGCCAGAAGCGTGCCATCGGGCCCCGCGTCGCGAACGACTTGCTGACTCCTTGAAGCTCTACCGCTGGGGTCATCGAACAACTCCTGAAATGGGTCGAGAAAAGAAAAAGCCGTGGGTCTGAAAGACCGCACGGCCGGTGAGTTGTGGCTGAGTTAGGAGCTGGCTAAGCCGGGCTCAATGCGCGGTCTCCAGAAGGCAGGCTCCGCCCTTCAAGCGGAGGGCGAAGAGATTGACTGCCATCAAGACCGCGCTA
>CAZXGB010000179.1:0-5763 GCA_964640005.1 uncultured Actinomycetes bacterium
TGATCGATGACCATCGCCAGGGCGTTCAGGTAGGCGCCTCGGTGGTGATACATCACGCCCTTCGGCCGGCCGGTCGTACCCGAGGTGTAGTCGATCGCGATGGTGTCGTACTCGTCCTCGAGCCAGGACTCGACGGGCTCATCCGAGCCGGTGGCCAGGAAATCCTCGAACCCGCTAGCGAGGTTCAGGCGGCGGACGCCGGTCGGCGCGCCGGCCAGCAGGTCCTCCAGCTCGGGCGAGTAGAAGATCATCTTCGAGCCCGAGTGCTCGAGGATGTAGCCGACCTCGTCCGCGTTCAGCCTGGTGTTGATGGCCACGATCACACCACCGGCCAGGGGTATGCCGAAGTGGCCGAGCAGGAGCGGCTCCGAGTTGAAGGCCAGGAACGCGACGCGGTCATCCTTCTCGAGACCGGCAGCGCGGAGCGCGTGCGCAAAGCGGCGGGCCCGGCCGCGCCACTCGCCATACGTCCACTCACGGCCACCATCGACCACCGCGATCCGCTCCGCGTAGACCGCGCCCGAACGTTCGATGAATGAGTTCGGTGTCAGCTCTTCTCGGTAAACCAGGTCGGAGACGCCGGACTTCGTCCGCTCGGTGACCGCCATCAGTTCACCCTCCTATCCTTGCCCGCCCACTCGCGCTCACGGAGCACGAACTTCTGAATCTTGCCGGTGGAGGTCTTGGGCAGGTCCCCGAACTCGACCTGTTTGGGCGCCTTGTAGTGCGCGAGCTGCGCCCGGACGTGGTCGACTATCTCCTGCGCGGTGACCTGCTTCCCGGGCTTGAGCGTCACGAAAGCTTTAGGCACCTCGCCCCACTTCTCATCCGGGATGGCGATCACCGCGGCCTCCATCACGGCCGGATGTGACATCACCGCCTGCTCGACCTCGATCGTTGAGATGTTCTCGCCACCTGAGATGATGACGTCCTTCTTCCGGTCGCGGATCTCGAGGTAACCGTCGGGATGCATGACCGCCATATCGCCCGTGTGGAACCAGCCGCCCCGGAAAGCCTCGTCGGTACTTTCCGGCTGCCGGAAGTAGCCCTTCATCACGACGTTGCCCCGAAGCACGATCTCGCCCAGGACCTCGCCGTTGACGGGCACGTCGCGCATCTCTTCGTCGACCACCCGCTGCCGGCCGGCGGTGATGTGCGTCACGCCCTGGCGGGCCATAAAGCGCGCCTTCTCCTCTAGGGGCAGCTCGGATACGCCCGGCTTGAGAACGTTGAGCGTGAACGGCCCGTAGGACTCCGTCAGCCCGTAGAGATGCTGCACTTCGATGTTCAGCCCCTCCATCTGCGCGATCAGGGTCGGGCTCGGCGGAGCTCCGCCGGTGCACACGCGGACGCGACGCTCGAGCCGGTGGGCGCCGGGGTCGTTGGCGAGCATGATCAGCACCGTCGGAGCGGCGTTGAAGTGCGTGATCGTCTCGGTTTCCAGGAGCCGCCAGACCGCCGGCGGATCAACGCGCGGCAGGCACACGGAACGCGCGCCCGCGGCAGCCAGGGCCCAGGTGTGCGACCAGCCGTTGCAGTGGAACATGGGCAGCGTCCAGAGGTAGGAGGAGCGCGCGCTCAGCCGGTCTTCGATCACCATCCCGATGCCGTTGAGGTAGGCGCCGCGGTGGTGGTAGACGACCCCTTTGGGACGCCCGGTAGTGCCCGAGGTGTAGTCGATGGCGATCATGTCCGCCTCGTCCTCGAGCCACGAGTCCAGAGGGCGGGCCTCGCCGCCTTCCAGGAAGGCCTCGAAGCCATCGCGGACGTCGATCCGCTCGACGCCGGGCGGCATCTTCGCCACCTGCGCCTCGAGCTCCGGTGAGAAGAAGACCCAGCGGGCTCCGGAGTGCTCGAGGATGTACCCGACCTCGTCGGCGTTGAGGCGGGTGTTGATGGCGACCAGGACGCCACCGGCCTGGGGCACCGCAAAGTGTGAGAGCAAGAGTGGCTCCGAATTGAGCGCCAGGAACGCGACGCGGTCGTCCTTGCGCAAGCCGGCCGCCCGGAGCGCGGAGGCAAAGCGCCGAGAGCGTTCGCGCCACTGCGCGTAGGTGTACGACCGTTCGCCGTCGACCACGGCGGTGCGGGCCGCATGGACGAGCCCGGCGCGCTCGAGGAACGACACCGGAGTCAACAGCTCGCGGTAGGGGGCCGCTTCGCTCATGCGTCAATTCTGATGATGCGCTGGGACTTCAGCTCTGCTCGGGGCAGCGTCCCGGGCGGGACCGACCGGACGTCGATGCGGACCCCCAGCGCGTCCCGCAGAGCAGCCTCCAGCCGCTCGGTCGGGAGGCGGTCTGGCGCGCCTGCCGGCTCCACCAAAAGCGTCACCTCATCCATCTGGCGCTGGCGCCGGAGCTCGATCGCGAACTCAGCGACACCGGCGTACCGGCGGACGATGTCCTCGACCTGCGACGGGAAGAGGTTGACGCCGCGCACCGTGAACATGTCGTCGACCCGGCCGAGGATGCCGCCGGCCAGCTTCGGAAACGGACTTCCGCATGGGCAGGGCTCCCGGACCAGCCGGACGCGGTCGCCCGTCCGGTAGCGGATCAGCGGGGAGCCCCAGCGGCCCAGGTTGGTGGCCACCAACTCACCCTCTCCCTCGCTCGCCACCGCCCCGGTGGAGGGATCGCGGACCTCGAATATGAACTCCGGCTCGATGATGTGAAGGCCGTCCTGCACATAGCAGCTGAAGCCGGTGGGACCGAGCTCGGTCATGCCGCTGTGATCGACGCAGTGGGCGGCGAAGGCGGTCTCGATGGCGTCGCGGGTGGCCGGAATCGAGGCGCCGGGCTCGCCCGCGTGGATGGTGGTGTGGATGGGCGAGACGCGAAGGTCGAGACCGATGACGTGCGCCGCCTCGGCCAGCCGCAGCGCGTAGGTCGGTGTGCAGAGCAGGACGCTGACGCCCAGCTCGAGGATCGCCCGGGCGCGCTGCTCGGTTGTCATCGCACCGCCCGAGATGGCCAGCGCGCCAAGCCGCTCGGCACCCGCGAAGGCCGACCAGAAGCCGATGAAGGGCCCGAAGGAAAAAGCGAACAGGACCCGGTCCCGAGAGGTGACGCCGGCGTTGCCGTAGACGTGCTCGACCCAGATGCGCACCCACCACTCCCAGGACTCGGCGGTGTCGAGCCAGCGCAGCGGGCGGTCGCCGCTCGACCCGGAGGTCTGGTGGAGGCGGACGTAGTCGTCGAGCTGGTAGGTGAGGTTGGTGCCGAAAGGCGGCATCCGCGCCTGGTCGTCCATCAACTCCGACTTGGTGGTGAAGGGCAGGCGTTCGAAGTCGTCCCAGCCCCGGACGTCGTGAAGCCGGTCCCGATAGAACGGGTTGTGCGCGAGGACCGGCCTGAGGCCCTCGCGAAGCTTCGTCAGCTGCTCAGCTCGGGTCCTGTCGAGGAAAGAGGCGGACGATCTTCGCATAGTCCTCAGGGGTGTCGACGTCGTCGTCGCGGCCGTTGGCCACCACAGTATCGACCAGCTCGGGGCGGGCATCGAGCACTTTGCGGGCGCCCACGTCGCCGGTCAGGGTCATCAGCTCCGCGAAGAGGCCGCGGTCGACCAGGACCGGCGGCCGCCAGTCGCGCGAGGTGCCGTAGCGGGTCGCGACAGCCAGACGCGACCCCTCGCGCCGCCAGGCGCGCAGGATGTTGCTGACCGTGCGGGCGCCGACGAGCGGCTGGTCGCCGAGCAGGATCAGCGCCCCCGCCATCTCCTCAGGGGCGGCGGCCAGGCCGGCGCGGAGCGAGGACGCCTGCCCGCTCGTTGCCTCAGGGTTCCACACGCAGGTCGCGCGATCCCCGATCGCGGCCCGGACCTCCTCGTCGAAGTAGACCGCGATCGTCTGATGGCAGCCGCCTTCGCTGGCCGCCTCGATTACGTGGCGGACCAGCGGCTGGCCACCCACTTCGAGCAGAAGCTTCTGGCTGGCCATCCGGGTCGCCGAGCCGGCGGCGAGGACGACCCCGGCAACTGGGAGCGCCCAGGCCGCCACGCGGTCGAGGTCGGGCCGGTCGCTGCGCAGCCACTCGACCTCGGCGCCGACCGCCATCCCCGCCTCGGCGAGGTCCCGCATCCTGGCCCCGTCCGAGCAGCAGACGAGGAGCCGGCGGCCGGCCAGCAGTGCCAGGTCGGGCGTCTCCGACGGGAGCGGGCCGATCACGCCCAGGGCCCGGCAGTCCGGACGCGCGTCCAGGTGCTCGAGTGCGTCTTCGATGGCATCACCCCGCGCGATCACGACGTGAGGTCCATCCGGCTCCCGGTACGTGCGGTCCCGGATCGGCAGGTCGAGGTCGCTCATCAGGAAGACGGCCACGAGCCCCGAAGGTTAGCGCCGGGGACCGACAGACGGTCGGCAGCCCGCAGATCGCGGGCGCTTTAACCTAGCCGGGTGCCCATCCTCGGCGCCCACGTCGACTCCTCTGGTGGTCTCCACCTCGCCTTCGATCGGGCAGCCGCGATGGGTGCCGCCGCCATCCAGGTCCACCCGACGCCGCCCCACTACTGGGGCTCGCCCAAGATCGATGACGACCGGCTGGCCCGCTTCACGGCGGCCTATGAGGCAGCCGGCCGGCCACCCTTCTACTTCCACGCCGTCTACCTCATCAACCTCGCGGGCGACGACGCCTCCATCCGCCAGCGTTCGGAGAGCACGCTCGCCGGCTACCTGGCGGCGGCCGACCGCCTGGGCATCTCAGGCGTGATCTTCCACACGGGCAGCCACAAGGGGGCGGGGTTCGAGTCAGTGCTCCCCCAGATCCAGGACCACCTGTGCGCCGTCCTGGAGCGTGCGAATCCCAAGCGCGCGCGGCTGCTGATCGAGAACAACGCGGGTCTCGGCGGCTGCGTGGGCGCCCGCTTCGAGGAGGTGCGAGCGCTGCTGGACGCGGTCGACGACGAGCGGGCGGGCACCTGCTTCGACACCTGCCACGCCTTCGCGTCCGGCTATGACCTGCGGAGCGTCGAGACCGCGAAGGCCACCCTCGATGAGTGGGACCGCGTGGTCGGCCTGGACCGGCTCGACGTGATCCACTGCAACGACTCCCAAACCGGCCTCGGCAGCAATCGCGACCGCCACGCGAATATCGGGCTCGGGGACATCGGCGACGAGGGCTTCCGGGCGCTGCTCCACGACCCTCGGCTGGCGCGGCTGCCGTTCATACTCGAGGTGCCCGGCCTGGACGGGAAGGGTCCGGACCAGGCAAACCTAGACGTCCTCAAGCGCCTGTCCGCTTAAAGGCCCAACTGCTACAGTCCCTCGGATGTACGGACCCCGGCTGGAGGGAAGCGTCGCGGTCATGCGCCCGCCGCACGACGACGATGTCCAAATCAGCACCAGCTGGATGGAGGACTTCGAGGTCACCCGCCTGCTCGGCCCGAACGTCCTGCCGAGCACCGTCGACAAGCAGCGCGAGTGGGTCGAGCAGATGGGCACCGACCAGCGCCATGTCTTCTGGTTCATCGAGCACGAGGGCCGGCCGGTCGGCGAAACGGGAATCCATGAGATCGACTGGCGGAATGGCACCGGGCGTACCGGCACCATGATCGGCGACCGCTCAGCTTGGGGCCGTGGGATTGCCGGCGAGGTGATGCGAATGCGCACTGAGTTCGCCTTCCGGCAGCTGAACCTGCGCAAGCTGCGGTCGGGGTACTACGAGGGCAACGAGGCCAGCGCCCGAGCGCAGGCCGCCTGTGGCTACGTCGTAGTCGGCCGCCATCGCGAGGAGATGTTCCGCGACGGCCGCTGGCACGACCTCATCC
>CAZXGB010000180.1:0-5696 GCA_964640005.1 uncultured Actinomycetes bacterium
GCTGGTGCTAAGCGCCGCTGAGCTGACGCTGCTCTCGCGGCTGGACCTCGTCTACCGGCTGCCGAGGTCAGGGCTCTACGCCGGCGAGCGCCGCTCGCCTCGAGCCGCCCGTTCACCCGAGTTCTCCGACTTCCGGGCCTATGTGTCCGGCGACGACTTCCGCCAGATCGACTGGCGCGCCTACGCTCGGCTCGACCGGCTGATGCTCCGGCTCTACGTGGCCGAGGAGGAGGCCTGTCTCAACGTGGTGTTGGACACCTCCGCCTCGATGGGCGCCGGCTCGCCGGCCAAGTGGCCGGCGGCGTGCCGCCTGGGGGCGGCGCTCGCCTTCCTGGGCCTGGCCGGCATGGACCGCGTGACGATCGGGACGTTCGACGACCGCTCGCTGCCTCCCCTGCGGGGCACTGACGGCGTCTCCCGGATCTGGGCCTTCCTGGAATCGCTCGAACCCGCCGGCGCGGCAGGACCGGCCGAGCTGGCGCGGCTGCGCTGGCCGCGGCCGGGCAAGACAGTAGTCATCTCCGACTTCCTGGCCGGTGATCTCCAGACCGGCCCCGCGGACTGGGGACCGCCGAGTGCGGCGCTGCGCAACCGCCGCCAGGAGGTGATCCTCTGGCAGGTGCTGGCGCCGGACGAGGAGCGGCCGCCGATCAGCGGCGACTTGAAGCTCGTCGACACCGAGAGCGAGGCGGTGCGGGAGATGACGATCACGCCGGCCGTGCTCGCGCAGTACGACCGCGCGCTCGAGGCGCTGCGCTCGCGGCTGCGGCGTGCCTCTGAAGCGGCGGGTGGCCGCTATGTGCACAGCGACTCGGCGGCCGCCCTGGAGGCGACGATGCTGGCCGGCATGCGCGCCGGCGTGGTCAAACGCGGATGAGCTGGCTGCAGCCGCTCGGCCTGCTGGCGGCGGCGGCCCTGCCGCTGATCGTCCTCCTCTACTTCCTGAAGGTGAGGCGCCCGGAGCTGCGGGTCGCCACACTGGTTCTCTGGACCCGGCACCTCGCCGACCGTCAGGCCAACGCGCCCTGGCAGCGGCTGCGCTGGAGCCTGCTCCTGCTCCTCCAGCTGCTGGTCGCGCTTCTGGTGACGCTGGCGCTCATCCGCCCCGGCATCACCGGAGCGGCGGGAGTGGGGAAGACCACCGTGGTGCTGCTCGACGGTTCAGCCAGCATGCGGGCCAGCGACGTCGCGCCTGACCGCTTTCGCGCCGCCGTCCAGCACGCCAATGCGATCGCCTCGAGCATGAAGCCGGGGCAGCAGATGGCGGTCGTGCTGCTGGGGGAGCACGCCCAGCTGCTGGCCGCGCCCACGGCCGACCGCTCGGTGCTGGACGCTGCGCTGGCGCGGGCGGAGCCCTCGGGCGGCACCTCCGACCTCGGCGAGGGCATCTCGCTCGCCAACGCCATCCTGGCCGGGCGGCCTGGCGGCTCGATCGTTCTCCTGGGCGATGGCCACAGCCGCGCACCGGCCGCACCACCCCGAGTAAATGCGCCCGTGACCTACGTCCCGATCGGGAGCAGCGACGAGAACGCCGCCGTCGAGGCGGTCAAGCAGACAGGTCCCGGGAGCGTGTTCGTGCAGGTCGCCAACTACGGGCGCGCGCCGCGCGACCTCAGGCTCGAGATGCGCGTCGACTCCCGGCTGGCCGACGTGCTGCCGCTGCACGTCGACGGCAATGCGAGCGCGTCGACGACCTGGACGCGGCTGCCCAGGGACGCCCAGGTGCTGGAGGTCCACCTGACGCCACCGGATCAGTTCGCCCTCGACGACAGCGCTTGGCTTTTGACCGGCTCGCCGCCGCAGCACGACGTCCTGCTGGTGACCGACGGGAACACGTTCCTCCAGCGCGCGCTCAGCCTGCGGCCGGGCGTGCGGCTGACGACGGTCGCGACCAAGGACTACAAGCCAGGCACGTATGACCTCTACGTGTTCGACGGCTGGGTGCCGCCCGGCAAGCTGCCGTCGCCGGCGCTGGTGGTCGGCGCGCCCGGGATCCAGGCGCCGGTGCCGCTGGGCGCCGCCATCCCGCCGGGCGGGGTCCTGCCGCCCAGCCCGCGGGAACCGCTCCTGCAGGACGTCGTGCTTCGCGACGTCCACGTCCAGGTCGCGGCGCGGGCGCCCGCGACATCAGGGTGGCGGCCGGTCATCTCGGGCACCGACGACCCCCTCCTGCTCGTGCACGAGGGCGAGCCCCGGATCGCCGAGTTCACCTTCGACATCCACCACTCCGACCTGCCCCTGCGCTCGGGCTTTCCGATCCTGGTCCAGAACCTGCTCGGCTACCTGCTCCCGAGCGGTTTCGAGAACCAGGCTTTCGCGCTCGGCCAGCCGGTGCCGCTGGCGGCCGAGCCGGGCGCGACCGCGGTGGACGTGACCGCACCGAACGGACGCGTCACCCACCTGAAACCGCCGGTTTCGACGTTCACCGACAGCGCGTTGGCGGGCGTCTACACAGTGCGCCAGACGCTGCCTTCGGGCTCGCGCACCAGTTCGTTCGTGGTGCAGTTCCGCGACCCCACGCTCTCCCGCATCGCGCCCGGCGCGGCCGCGATCCCGTTCGAAGAGGAAAAGAGCACGCCCATGTCGGTGCCACGGGGTGTGCTGGAGCTGTGGCCGTGGGTCGCCGGCGCTGTGCTCGTGCTGGCCGTCGCCGAGTGGCTCGTGTATCTGAGGGGTACTTGACGTGCTGCCGGTAGGCGTCGACTTCCAGCGCCCCGAGCTGCTCCTGCTCTTGCTCGTTATCCCGCTGCTCTGGCTCGCGTGGTGGCGCTGGCCGCCGCCCCTGAATCGGCGCCGGAGCTGGATCACGCTCGGCCTGCGCGTGGTGCTGATCGCGCTGCTGGTCTTTTCCCTGGCCGGCGCGCGGGTTATGACCGAGCCTCACAAGCGTGCGGTGGTGGCGGTCGTCGACCAGTCGGACAGCCTCCGCGGCTTCGACCAGCAGCGAGAGGATGCGGTGCGCTCGCTGGTTCGCGCCAAGGGCCCCGACGACCTCTTCGGGATCGTCACCTTCGGCCATGATGCCTCGGTCGAGATGCCGCTGACGGCGCAGCCGGTGTTCGACACCTTCGAGACCAAGCCGGACTCGCACTACACCGACATCGCGGGCGCCCTGCGGCTGGCGGCCGGGCTGATCCCCGACGGCTACGCGCGCCAGCTGGTCCTGATCAGCGACGGCCAGCAGAACCTGGGCGATGCGGCGGCGACGGTGGCGGCGCTGCGCGCCGAGGGCGTGCGCGTGGACGTCCTGCCCACCGGAGCCACACCGAAGGCCGAGGTGATGGTGCTCGGTGTCGACACGCCGTCGGAGCTGCGCGAGGGGCAGACGCTGCCGGTCAGCGTGCGGCTGCGTTCCCTGACGGAGTCCGCCGCCACGCTGACGCTGGTGGTGGACGAGAAGGAGTCCGCCTCGCGCCAGGTCGTGGTCCCCGCTGGGACCTCCACGCAGTCGTTCGATCTCCCGGGCCTGGGCACGGGCCTGCATAAGGTGCGGGTCGAAATGCAGGCCGCGCCGGACACCTACGCCGAAAACAATGTGGGTGCGGCGGCGGTGCGCGTGATCGGCCGGCCGCTGGTCCTGGTGCTGGAGGGGAAGCCGGGCGAGGGCGAGAACGTGCAGCGGGCCCTGGAGGCGTCGGGCGTCAATGTCGAGCGGCGGGGCGCGGCGCAGGCGCCGGCCGACACCGTGACGCTGGGGCGCTATGACGCGACGGTGATCGTGGACGCGCCGGCGGACGCCTTTCCGGCCGGCTCCCTGGGTGCTCTCGCCGCCTCCGTGAAGCAGCTCGGTCACGGGCTGGTCGCGCTGGGTGGTCCGACCTCATACGGGCCGGGAGGCTGGCAGGGGACGCCGCTGGAAGACGCGCTGCCGGTCCAGATGGACCTGCCCAACCGGAAGGACAAGCCGAAGGTCGCGGTGGTGCTGGTCATGGAGACGATGGAGGACCAGCGCGCCGACCAGGTGGCGCTGGGGGCGGCCGAAGCGGTGATCGACAAGCTGGGGCCGGATGACCAGGTGGGTGTGACGGACGGGCGGACAGGGTGGGTCGTGCCGCTTCAGCACGTGACCGACAGGAAGGCGATCGACAATCAGCTGGAGCGTGCGCAGCTGGGCGATCCGCCGTCCTACGGCCCGGACCTGAGGCTGGCCGGCGACGCGCTGATGAAGACGCAGGCGGAGCTCAAGCACATCGTCGTCCTGGGGGACGGCGACGCCGATCCGTCCTCCGGGTCGATCCAGATCAAGCCAATGGTCGACGACCTCCGGTCGAAGGCGATCACGACCTCATCCGTCGCCATCGATGTCCACAGCTCGGCGCCAGACATGGCCTACATGCAGGACATCGCGAACTGGGGCGGCGGCCGCTTCTACCAGTCGAACAGCCCTTCGCAGGTGCCCGACCTGTTCTTGAAGGAGACCCAGACCTCGCTGCGGCCCTGGTTCGAACAGACGCCCTTCTTCCCGAAGGTGACCGCGGCGGGCAACCTGCTCAACGGGGTACCGCTGGACGCCTTTCCGCAGCTCGGCGGCTACGTTGTCTCGACGCCCAAGCCGGCCTCGGAGGTGTACTTCCAGTCGACCAAGCAGGACCCGGTCCTGGCCGCGTGGTCATACGGCCTGGGGCGGTCGGTCGCCTGGACCTCGGACTCGACGGGATTGTGGTCGGGCGACCTGCTGCGGTCGCCGGTGTCGGCCTCGCTCTTCGCGCACATGGTGCTCTGGGCGCTGCCCTCGGCGACCTCCGACAAGCTGACCGTCTCCTCGGCGCCCTCGGGGGACGGGTTCGACCTCACGGTCACGGGTCCGGCCGAGAGCGGCGGCACGCTGACCGTGGGGGTGCTGTCACCGACCCTGTCGACTTCGTCCGCGAACCTGGTCGGGGTCGGGCCCGGCAAGTGGCAGGGGCACGTGACCGGCCGCGACGTCGGCACCTACCTGGTACACGCCTCGCTGGCGCGAGGCGGGACGGTGAGCGCGGCGGCGGATGCGGCGGTGTCGGTGCCCTACTCGCCCGAGTACCTGAGCTTGGGGCGCGATGAGGCGCTGCTTCGGCAGCTCGCGCGGCAGGGTTCGGGAGTGGTGTTGACCTCGGCGGGAGCGGCTTTCTCGCAGGCTCCGCTGCCGGTCCCGATCGCAACCGAGGTCTTCTGGCTCCTGCTCGCCCTGTTCGCGCTCCTCTGGCCCCTTGACATCGCTTTGCGCCGCCTGACCCTGGGTTGGCGGCAGCTGGGCGGGCTGGTGCGCGAGATGGTCATGCTGCGGCGGCCCACCGAGGTCGAGATCGCCGTGCCGCCCGAGCTGGCACGGCTGCGGTCGCGGGTGTCGGCGGCGCGGCGGCGGCGGGGCGTGGGGGTCGATGCGGCGGCCTCGGCGGCGGGGGAGGGTGGTTCGCACGCCGAGGGTGGTCCGCCGGCGGCGGGGCCGCCTGAGGAGGCTGCACAGCAGCCTTCGGCGCCGCCCGGGACTGAGGAAGAGGAATCGCTTTCGGCCCGGTTGTTGGAAGCGAGGAAGCGGCGGGGACGGGGCTGATCACCTCCAGAGGGAGGTGGGGCGCCGTTCTTAACATGTTCTCCATGTATTGACACGCGAACGCTTGTTCGATATCATTCGGAGGTGATCGACGAGTGGGAGCGTAGGCTGGCCTCCGAGCTCATCGAGCGGCGCCGCAAGATCGACCAGGAGGAGTACGAGTTCT
>CAZXGB010000181.1:0-5693 GCA_964640005.1 uncultured Actinomycetes bacterium
CTTCGCTGCTGAAGGCGGCCCCACCGGCGAACGCGATGCCCTCCGTTCGGTTGACCGTGTTGCCCTTCGCGTCTTGGGCCACGAATGTGCGGTCGCGCGAGTCCTTGATGTTGCGGGCGATTCTGTCGAGGACGAAGTCCCAGGACTTCTCCTGCCAGCTGCTGGCACCGGGCCCGCGATAGAGCGGTTTGTCCACACGCCGGGCGGACGTGGCGAGCTGCATCGCGGTCGCGCCTTTCGGGCAGAGCCGGCCCTCGTTGACCGGGCTGTTTGGGTCGCCCTCGATCTGCAGCAGCTGCGGCTTCGCGCCCTGCCCTGTTTGCGTATAAGCGACCAGCGAGCACCCGACCGCACAGTAGGGGCAGACGCTGTGCATCTCCTGGGCGCCGGCGACGCGCAGGTTGGTGGTGACGGTACGCGCCTGCGTGAGGTCGAATCCGAGCCCGGTGGCACCCAGTGCGGCGCCCGAGGCGGCACCGATTTTGAGAAAGTCCCGCCGCGAGACCTGCCCCATACTCGAGCCTCCGTACGAACTGTCGGTCGACCCCTGCGCCGACAATAGATCGGCCGCGCGAAGCCGTCAAATCAGCCTTTTACCGAGACGGTGGCGGCTGGTCGCGCAACCTATACTCAGCCTTCGATGCTCCCCGTCGGGGTCGAGCTGCCAGGCGATTTCGAGTCCGCCGGCGAGTGGCTGGCGGACGCCCAGGCGATGGAGGCGGCAGGCGCCGAGGCCTTCTTCGTCGGCGCCGGCGCCCTCGACCGGCAGGCGCTGCTCGCGGCCCTGGCGGCGGTGACCTGGCGGGTGGCGATCATCGCGCCTGACGCATCACCGACCGTCGCACTGCTCGCCCGCGGGCGCTTGCGAACCGAACCCTCCGAGGGCTGGCAACGGGTGCCGGAGCCGGAGAGCCGGGCGCAGTGGCGCGAGCTCCACGCCCAGGCCGAGCAGGCGGGTGCGGTCGGCGTTATCGCGCCCCTGAGCCCACGCCTGCTCGACCTGCTCCGCAACGACGACGTCGAGGACGATCGCTCCGACCTCCAGCTCACGCAGGGCTAGCGCCCGCGCTCATGCGGCCTTTCCCCGCAAATGCGTGGTCTGCGGCCAGACCCCGCGTACGTACGCTTCCGCTCGACACCAGAGATGACGGAGCTGGGGAGATGAAGTGGCGGAGTCGATGAGCACGAGCCGGCCGATCTGGTCAGCGCTGGAGGCCGAAAGCTACGGCGGCGGCGACGCCCAACACTGGGTTTCCGTTTACACGAACCTACTGGCCCTGCTCGACAAGGGCGCCGCGGTCAGCATCGGCGACCGGAGCGGCAACGACCTGGTCGGCCTCGGTCTCGACGACGTGCGCGAGCGGCTCGATTTCTGGCAGAGCCGCCTCGACAGCGAGGCGGCCGCCAGCTGAAACCACTTCCGGAGGCCGCGAATCGAGCGCGGCCACCGGAGATGAGGACAAGATGGGCTGATGGACGCTGTCCAGGCCTTCGCATTTCTTGTGAACCAGCCCGACGATGAGATAGACGTTGCCCGCGCGGCCGCGATGGTGGCGCTCCGCGACTATCCCGACCTCGACCTCGACGGCATCGGCCCCTCTCTCGACGAGCTGGCGGCCGGCGTCCATGACTTTTCCACGCTCCACGACCGGCTCTTCGTCGAGCTCGGCTTCACCGGCGACGCCGACAACTACTACCAGCCCGACAACTCCTACCTCCACCGGGTCGTCGAACGCCGCCGTGGGATACCGATCACACTCTCGCTGGTCGCCTTCGAGGTCGCCCGCCGCGCGGCCGTGCCGCTGGAGCCGATCGGCATGCCCGGCCACTTTCTGGTTCGCGACCCCGTCTCGGGCCTCTTCGCCGACTGTTTCAACGGCGGCCAGGTGATCGACGAGAGTGGCTGCGAAGCGATCTTTCGGGCGGCCACAGGCGCTGGCGAGGACGTCCCGTTCGGCGCCTTCCTGCTCCCGGTCTTCGGGCGGGCGCAGGTGCTGGAGCGCATTCTGGCCAACCTGATCCTCATTCACCGGGTGGCGGCCGACGCCCCCGCCCTGGAATGGTTCTCGCGCCTCCGACTGGCACTTCCGGAGGTGACGGAGGACGACATCATCGGGCTGGCCGAAGCTGTCGCCGAACAGGGCCGCACCCGTGACGCCGCGATGGAGCTCGAGAGCTGGGCCAGGCTCAGCCCGGATCTCAGGACGCCACTCACGACAGCCGCCCGCCGCCTCCTCGCAAAGCTGAACTAAAGCCTCCGGCGTTCCACGGCCGCGCAGGCTTCCTCCCCTCCTTAACAACTCTTGGCTCGTTCCTGATTTCGCTTGACCTTGGTTATCGTCACGCTGCCATCTGGGGGAGGAGCTTCGCGCTCCGAGAGAGGTCAAGTTGTCGCAGACATTGAGCCGCGAGGCGGAGCGGGAGCGGCGCCGTACCCAACTGGAGGCGGCGACCCTCAACGCTCTGCACGAGCTGGCAATAGCAAGTGGCACGCGGGGTCTCCGGGCGGTTGCACGCCTGGCGGTCGACCACGCCCGGTCGCTGGTCGGCGTGGACGCCGCCGCGATCTTCGACTACGACGAAGAGCGGCGCCTGCTGGTGCCGGTCGGCGAGACCGAATCCTCGGCAGAGGAGGCTCCCGTCGTGCCCGGCGAGGGCGCCATCGGGCTCGCGTTCGAGACCGGGCTCCCGGTGCTCATCAACGACTATCAGCGGTGGGAACATGCGGTGTCCACGTCAGCCGCCCGTGGCATGGTGGCCGCCATCGCCGTCCCCCTGATCTCCGGCGAACGCCCGGTCGGCGCCCTCGGCGCCTGGACCTACGAGCCACGCGACTTCACCGCGGAGGAGGAGCAGCTCCTCATGCTGTTTGCGGCGCAGGTGGCGCCCGCCCTCGAAGCGGGCCGGCTGAACCAGCAGCGCGAGAACGGTGCCCGCATCTTTGAAACGCTGCACGAGATGGCGGTGGCAACCGGCGGCATGCACGACCCGCAGGAGGTGGCCCGCCTCTGCGTGGATCGTGCGTGCCAGCTCCTGGGCGCCGACAGCGCCGTCTTGGTGGGCTGGGACGAGGACCGAGGCGTGCTGGTTCCGCTGGCGGACAACCTGGAGGGGGGCGGCGAAGACTTCAAGCTCCGGCCCGGCCAGGACGCGGCCGGTATCGCCTATCGGAGCCGTGGACCGGTGGTGATCAACGACTACCAGTCGTGGCGGCACGCGAGCAAGCGGATCCTCCAGCGCGGCATCCGCAGCGTCCTCTGCGTGCCCCTGCTCGTCCGGGACCGGGCCGTCGGCGCGCTCGAAGTGATGGCCATGACCCCGCGCGAATTTGTGCGCAGCGAGCGCGATGTCCTCACCCTCCTCGCCTCCCAGATCGCCCCCGCTCTCGAAGCCACCCGCCTCATCGAGAAGAGCGGCGCCCAGGTCCGTGAGCTGCGCGCGCTCCACGACGTGGCGGTGGCGGCGGGAGGTGTGCTCGAGCCTGGCCGCCTGGCGGCGATGGTCGTCAATGAAGCGCGCAGCCTGCTGGGCGCGGATCGCGGCGTGTTGCGCGTGTGGGAGCCGGTGAGCGGAGCCCTGGAGGCGCTCGCGGACACCCAGCGCCCAGGCCACGCACGAGCGCCGGGCATTCGGGTTGGTGAAGGACTTGACGGTTTGGTGTACGAGGCCGGCCGAGCCATGGCCGTGGAAAACTATCCCGCCTGGTCGGGCGCGACCAGGTGGGGCATCGACGAGGGCTTCAAGAGCGCGGTCTCCGTCCCGCTGGTCTCTCACCGTCACCCGATCGGAACGCTGGCGGCGCTTACGACCGGCGTCCACCGCAACTTCTCGGACAGCGACATCCAGCTCCTCTCGCTCCTCGCCGCCCAGGTCGCCCCCGCGCTCGAGGCCGCCCGGCTGGCCAATGCCGTGCAGCAGCGGGCGCGCATCCTGGCCGCGCTACACGACCTGGCGGTCGCCGCCGGCGACGTCCTCGAGCCCGAGCGAGTGGCGACGCTGGCCGCCGAAGCGGCGGTCGAGCTGGTCGAGGTAGACCGCGTCACGGTCGCCATCTACGACGAGGAGTCGGGACTGCTCAGGGTGATGGCCGACACCGAGCCGGCGTCCGGGCCGCCTCCGCCGGCGGAGCCGGGTCGGGGAAGCGCCGGCAAGGCCTTCGCCACGCGAGCCGTGGTGCGTGTGGGTGATTACGACCGAGAGTTTGAGACGGAGTCCTGGGCGCGCGACAACGGGTTCCGGAGCTCGATCTCGGTACCCCTGGAGGTCCGCGACCAGGCCATCGGCTCGATGACGCTCCTCAGCCGGGAGGCCAGGGTGTTCGACGACGACACCGAGGACCTGGTCTCGCTGCTCGTTGCACAGGTGGCGCCCACCATCGAGGCAGCCCGGCTCCACGCCAGCCTTGCGGCCAGCGAGCGAGCGCTGCGCGCAATCCTGGAGTCGGCGCTCGACTGCATCATCGGCGCCGACGAGCAGGGGTCGATCGTCGAGTTCAATCCAGCAGCCGAACGCGTCTTTGGACGCCATCGCCGGCAGGCGCTGGGCCGGCCGCTCCGCGAGCTGCTCGCCCTGCCCGACGTCCTGAGCCGGGTCGTCGGCCGGTTCGAGACCACCGGCTTCCGCGACGATGGCAGCGAGTTTCCTGTCGAGGTGTCGATGGGCAGCTTTGACCAGGGCGATCGCTCGATGCTCTCGATCGCCGTCCGCGACCTGACCGAGCAGCACCGCGCCGAGGCCGCCCGTCGCGAGAGCGAAGAGCGTTTTCGCGCGGTCTTCGACCGTGTGGCAGTCGGCATCGCGAGGCTCAGCCTGGAGGGCATGATCATCGAGGCCAACCCGGCCCTCTACCGGATGCTCGGCCTCCTCGAAGGGACGCTCAACGGCGTCGACGTGCACTACCTGCTGCTCCCCGAGGACCGGAGCGTGCTCCGGCTCGATCGCCTGGCCTCGGGAGACTCGTCCGAGCTCCAGGTCGAGGTCCGCTACGGACGGAGCACGGCGGGCGACGTCTGGGGCAACACGATCGCCTCCTCAGTCCGCGACGCCAACGGCGAACCGCTCTTTCTGATCCTGATGGTCGAGGACATCACGCTGCGCAAGGCGCACCAGGCGGCGCTCGAGCACCGGGCGCTTCACGATCCGCTCACCGACCTCCCCAACCGCAGCCTCCTTCAAGATCGGCTGAACGTCGCCCTGGCCTCCGCGCGTCGCGAACGCGCGGTCGGTGCGCTGCTGCTCGTCGACCTCGACGGGTTCAAGCAGGTCAACGACTTTTTCGGGCATCACGCCGGAGACGCGTTGCTGCAGCAGATCGGGGCCCGTATGCGGGCGGGCCTTCGCGGCTCTGATACGGTGGCGCGGCTGGGCGGCGACGAGTTCGCAGTTGTCCTGCCCGACATCGGGGGCAAGCCGGGCGCGATGCGCACCGCCGTCAAGCTGCACGACTCGCTCGAGAAGCCCTTCAGCGTGGACGGCCACGAGCTGCACGTGTCCGCGAGCATCGGCGTCGCCCTCTTCCCCACCCACTCGGCGGATGCCGAGACTCTGATGCGCCAGGCCGACGCCGCCATGTACAGCGCAAAGCGCGTCCGCGCCGGCTCCGCGCTCTACGATCCTGCCCGCGACTCCGTCGACTGAATCCGGCTGTCTCCTTCCTACGGCCCAGGTTGCGACCAGGTGTATGCAGCGGGCCG
>CAZXGB010000182.1:0-5692 GCA_964640005.1 uncultured Actinomycetes bacterium
GCGGCTCATTGGTCACGAACCGGCCACCACTGGTCGGGGCGCAAGTCCTGAGCCTCGACTATCACCCAGCCCTCGGGTCCCTCGTGCAGGTGCGCCCGCCACTGCCGGAGGACGTTTACGAACGGCGGATTGGCGCCTCCTGCCAGCATCCGCTGTCTCACCCGGACCTGGAGCACCACCTCGGCATCCTGACCGCGCACGCTTTGATGGACAACCTGCCGGCTGTCCAGCTGTTCCTCTCGCCGCGCACCCCGCGCCGCCATGGCGGCCAGGTCTCGGCGTACGGCAACCAGCGCGGCACCGCTCAAGAGTCCGGCGAGCGGCCGGTCGTCGGCGTGAGCGTAGGCGACGCGAAGGGCGTCGTCGGCGCGAATGGCGGTGCTCGCGGGCAGCTCGGCGCTCGCGGACGGCTCGGGCACCGGCAGCGACGAGTCGGAGTGGGCAACGGCGGACCGGCCGCCGCAGGCGCCCATCAGCAGGCAGACGGCGAGCAATACCAATCGGATGATCACGGCTGCCCCTCGAGGTACGCCCGCACCAAGCGAGTCGCGAGGTCCAGATAGCCGCGACCGATCCGCTGCCGGCCGAGTCCCGGCGCCATCCCTCGTGCCGCCGCCGCCAGGTCTCTGCGCTCGAACAGCGGCAGCCGCACCAGTCGCTCGGGCGGCACCCAGCGCAGCGCCCGCTCCACGCCGATAACAGGGTCGAGCGCCGGTATATCGCCGTGCAGAACCAGCCAGCGATCGCCCGCCGGAAGCTCGTCGAGCGCCGCCACCGCACCAGCTAGCGATGCCTGCTCCAGTTCGGCAACAACCAGGTAGGCGTGCGGTTCCGCCGCCATCCGACGCAGCCCGTGCCCGCCAACCCCAAACCCGCCCGCCCAGGCTCCAACCCGAATTCCGGCCTCAGCCCCAGCAATCGCGAAGAGCCGCCCCAGGCTGTCCGCCAGCCGCGCGCCAAAAGCCGGCGCGGCGGTGGCTCGGATATGAATTCGCAGGGGATCGCCGGCGCAAAAGACAGGCAGCAGGCGAGGCAGCCAGCGCGGGCGCGGGTCCGCCTCGATCTCCCTGACGTCGCCGGGCGCCTCCGCCACCTCGCTCTCGAGCACGCTGAGGTCGGGCGTTTCAGGGACCACCGCCAGGTCCGAGAAGCTGAAGCTGAAAGGCCGGGGAGCGGTCTCGATCGCCATCGCTGGCGTGAACGATCGCGTGGCTGAGCTGGGATCGACAAGGGTGCCTGTTAAGTGGTTGCGACTTGACGGGACGAGATGTCTCATCTACTCTTGTCACAATGAAGCGGCGGACCCCAGCCGACGTCACCCGCGACCGCATCCTGGCTTCCGCCCGCCGCCTGTTCGCGGCCCGCCCCGATGCCTTGGCAAGCGATGTCGCCCGCGATGCCGGCGTCTCGAGGGCGACCGTGCACCGCCACTTCCGGTCCAAAGAAGCCCTGCTGCGAGCGGCCGAAGTCGAGCCTGAGCCGGGCGCCCGCGAGCGCGCGCTTGCGGCGGGCATCGAGCTGCTCGCCCGCGACGGCCTGGCGCAGCTGTCGATGGACGAGCTCGCCGAGCGGGCCGGCGTCTCGCGCGCCAACCTCTACCGGCTCTTTCCGGGCAAATCGGCCCTGTTCCGCGAGCTCGTCCGCGTCTACTCGCCGCTCGAACCCATTGGCACGACCGTGACCAAGCTGATGGACCAGCCTCCCGAGGTGGTCATGCCGGCCGTCGCTCAGGCCGCTGCGCGCCACCTGGAAGGCCGCGTCGGCCTCGTTCGCTCGCTGATCTTCGAGGTGTCGGCGCCCTCCAGCGAGGCGGCGGGCGCGCGCGAGCTCGCGATGGAGCAGGCGCTCGGGCCCCTCGCCGCCTACCTGCTGGCACAGATGGAGGCGGGCCGGCTCCGGACCATGCATCCGCTGCTGGCCATGCAGTCCTTTGCGGGGCCGATCGTCTTTCACCTGGTGCTCCGGCCCTTCGCCGAGAGCCTGCTCGGCTTCGACATGCCGGTCGAGGAGGCCGCCGGCCAGCTCGCCCAGGTCTGGGTCGCCGGCATGCGCCCCGACAAGGAGGTCAAGGAGGGGTGATGGAACCACGCTGGGCCGTCGAGGTCGACGGCATCGTCAAGTCCTTTGGTGACCTGCGCGCGCTGGATGGCGTCTCCCTGAGGATCCGCGAGGGCGAGATCTACGGGCTGCTCGGACCCAACGGCTCCGGCAAGACAACCCTGATCCGTTCGCTGGTCGGCCTCGTCCAGCCCGACGCGGGCACGATCCACGTCCTCGGCCAGAAGATGCCGAGCCTCGACGTTCTCGGCCAGGTCGGCTACATGACGCAGGCCGCCGCGCTCTATCCCGACCTCTCCGTCGAGGAGAATCTGAGGTTCTTCGCGGCAATTTCCGGCGCCGAGGGCGGAGTCGATGCCGCGCTCGAGTTCGTCGACCTCTTCAGCCGGCGCAGCTCGGTCGTCTCCACGCTCAGCGGCGGTATGCGCACCCGTGCGTCACTCGCCTGCGCGCTCGTCCACCGGCCCCGGCTGCTCCTGCTCGACGAGCCGACGGTAGGCGTCGACCCTCAGCTCCGCGCTCAACTCTGGGATCGCTTTCGGCGCATGGCCGACCAGGGCACGACGATCCTCGTGAGCAGCCACGTCATGGATGAGGCCGAGCGCTGCGAGCGGCTCGGCCTGATCCTCTTCGGCCGCCTGCTCGCCGAGGGCTCCTCTCGTGAGCTGCAGGAGCGGGCGGGCACGCACAGTCTCGAAGAGGCCTTCCTCAAGCTTTCCGAGGTGCGGTCATGAACGGACGCCGCGTGCTCGCCATCACCAGGCGGATCCTGATCGGCTTCCGCCGCGACCGGCGCACGCTGGCCCTGCTCTTCATCGCCCCGATCGTGATCCTCGGGCTTTTCTACTTGATCCTTCGCGGTGGCAGCAGCAAGCCGGAGGTCGACGTCGTGAACCTGGATCAGGGCCCGCTCGGGGGCGCGGTCGCTCAGCAGTTGCTCGATTCGGCGCGCGTGCAGGCGAGCTCGACCGACGCGGCCATGGCGGAGAAGCGCCTTCACGACGGGTCAACCGCCGGCTACGTGCTCCTGCCCCCCGGCTTTACGCAATCCGCCATCGCCGCTCGGGACATAGCGCCCGAGGTCCATCTCGAGGGCAGCCAGCCCGGGCTCAACCAGCCGGTCGTCCTGGCCGTCAACGAGGCGATTCTGAGATCGGTGCAGCAGCTGGCGCCGAACGCTGCCGGTGCCGCGGGCTCGACTCCCAGGCTCGACCTCAGGTTGACCTACCTCCACGGTGGCGCCAGCCTCGACACCCTCGACTACTTCGGCGCCGGCTTCGTCGGCCTGGTCGTCTTCTTCCTCGTCTTCGTCGTCACGATCGTCTCCTTCCTGCGTGAGCGCAGCCAGGGGACGCTTGAACGGCTGATGGCGAGCCCGCTCCGCAGGGGCGAGGTTGTCGTCGGCTACATGCTCGGCTTCAGCATCCTGGCCATGGTGCAGTCGGTCGAGGTGATCGCTTTCGGCCTCTACGTCCTCCACATCTACGACGCCGGGCCGGCCTGGCTGATCTTCGTCCTGACGCTCCTGCTGGCTCTCGCGGCCGTCAACCTGGGCATCTTCCTGAGCATGTTCGCGCGCACCGAATTCCAGGCCGTGCAGTTCATTCCGATCGTGATCGTGCCCCAGGTGCTGCTCAGCGGGATCGTCTTCCCGCTCAGTACCGAGCCGCAGTGGATGCAGTACGTTTCGCGCGTCCTGCCGCTGACCTACGCCGTCGACGGACTGCTCCAGGTGATGGTCCGCGGCGCGGGGCTCGAGGCGGCGCGCGTACAGCTGGACACGATCGTCGTCCTCGGCTTCGTGCTCCTGATGATCGCCGCCTCGGCGGCCACGTTGAGGCGTCGGGTCGCCTGATCATGTAGGCATCCGAACCCGTGTCGTCGTCGCCGCTCTCGCGCTGCAGTTCACCTATGGACTGGTCTTCGCCTGGGGAGCGGTGGCGCCCCACGTGCGTGCGACCGAACACTGGCCGGACGCGCTGATCGGCGCGGTCTTCTCGGCCACTCCGCTCGGTTACGGGACGGCGACCCTGCTCGGCGGCCGCCTCGCCGACCGCCTTCCCCCGCGCCGGCTTTGCTTGGCCGCCGTCGGGCTCCTTCTGGCCGGCTTCGGGGTTGCCTTCCTGTTCCCCACCCCTGCGACCATCATCGGCGGCTACTCCTTCGTCGCACTGGGGCTCGGCGGCGGCATCGCTCTAACCGGGGCCCTCGGCGCGGCAACGCAGGCGTTCCCGCGCCGCGCCGGTTCGCTGGGCGGGCTGCTCACCGGCACCTATGCGCTCGGGGCGGTAGTGCAGGTGCCGGTCGTCCAGCTCCTGGCGTCGACTCACTACTGGATCGACGTCCTGCGTTTGGTGGGCTCCTCGCTCGCCCTGCTCGCGATTGCCTCGGTGCTGTTGATGCCCTCGCTGCCGGCGCCCGCCCAAGCGGCGAGCCACGACCGTGCGCCGCTTCTTTCCGTACTCCTTCGCCCCCGCATCCTGACCGGCGTCTTCATCGAGCTCGTGGCGACGCCGGTCGGCGCCTACACGTTCGTCAACGCCGGCCTCTACGCGCTCGGTTTGGGACTGGGCAGCGCGGTGGCGGCGGCTGCGCTGGTGGCGGCCTCGATCGGCAACGCAAGCGGCCGCCTCGGTGGGGGTGTGCTGGCCGATGCCTTCGGCAGCGACCGCCTTCTGGCAGCCATCTGCGTTTGCGAGCTGGCGGCGGCGCTCCTCGTGGCCACGGGGTCGCCGCCGGGCGTCGTACTGGGATCGTTCGGATGCGGCTTGGCGCTCGGCGGCGCCGCCGGTGCGATGGCCCGAATTGCGGCCGACGCCGCACCGGACGCGCCCCACTCCGCATTCGGCCTGCTCTTCGCCGGCTTCGCAGGAGGCGCGCTGGTGGGACCGCTGCTGGGCGCCGCCCTCGGTCGCGGCAGCCTGCCCTGGCTCGCGCTCGGCCTGCTCGCGATCCCCGGGATGGCCGCCACTCTGGCCCGGCGTGGGCTGCCTAGCGCCGCGCCTCGGCCGGGTCCTGCGCAAGAACCACGAACGTGATCCCGAGCAGCACTGCCACCCCGCCCTCGACATAGTCGAGCGTGCTGCCTTCTGTCAGCACTAACCTCGCGATCATCGAGAAAGCAACGTAGACGCCCCCCAGGACGAGCGCGATCTTGAACCGGCGGCGCACGAGCCGCAGCTGCTGGCGGAGGCCTCCCGGCCGGATGGAAAGCACCGCGATGGCGACCAGAGGCAGCAATACCAGCCCGAGAAGCACACCCCTCATCCGGCGCAGTGTGCCACGTGAGTAAGCTGGCGAGCATGTGGCTGGCTTGCTCGCAGAACTGCGGCTCGCGGCTTTTCCGCGCGCTCTTCACGGAGGTCGACATCGACGCCGAGGGCGCCTACCAGGACCATCGGATCGTTCAGCCCGGCTACCTCTGCCTGGGCTGCGGCGCCCCCGCCTTCGATCTCGGAGAGGTGCCGGCCGAGCGGGCGGCGGAAGAGGAGGAGCGGCTGGCCGAGGAAGGCGGCCAGGCGGTCGACGTGCTCTGCCCAACCTGCGAGACGCTGATCACGGTCGTGCCCGGCGAGGAGTGCCCGGCCTGCGGCACGCCGCTCGAGGTCGCCTAGCCCTAGCCCGCTGCGGTCCG
>CAZXGB010000183.1:0-5692 GCA_964640005.1 uncultured Actinomycetes bacterium
GCTCGATCGGCTCCACCTGGAGGCTGTCCATCAGGCGGCCGATGCGGTCGGCGGCCGGCCCGAAGATCTTCATCAGGTCGTCCTCGAGACTGATGAAG
The DNA here is from genome assembly GCA_964640005.1 of uncultured Actinomycetes bacterium. Classification (GTDB taxonomy): domain Bacteria; phylum Chloroflexota; class Dormibacteria; order Dormibacterales; family Dormibacteraceae; genus CAZHAC01. The sequence continues at coordinate 99 of CAZXGB010000183.1, forward strand.
AAGCGGCTCGAGCCCGGGTCGCCCTGGCGGCCGGCGCGTCCGCGGAGCTGGTTGTCGATGCGCCGGCTCTCGTGGCGTTCGGTGCCGATGATGTGAAGACCGCCAAGGTCGGCCACCCCGGGGCCGAGAACGATGTCGGTGCCGCGGCCGGCCATGTTGGTGGCGATGGTCACCGCGCCCGACTGACCGGCCTCGGCCACGATCGCAGCCTCTCGCTCGTGCTGTTTGGCGTTGAGCACGTTGTGGGCCACTCCCCGCTTTTCGAGCAGGCGAGAGAGCCGCTCCGACTTCTCGACCGACACCGTACCCACCAGCACCGGCCGACCGGCCTTGTGCATTTCGACGATCTCGTCGATCACGGCGCCGTATTTGGACTGCTCGGTCTTGTAGATCACATCCGGCGAGTCCACGCGAACCATCGGCTTGTTGGTCGGGATCACCACGACCTCGAGGCCGTAGATCTTGTGGAGCTCCTCGGCCTCGGTGATGGCGGTGCCGGTCATGCCGGCGAGCTTGCCGTAGAGCCGGAAGTAGTTCTGGAGCGTGATCGTGGCCAGCGTCTTCATCTCCTGCTGGACCTTGAGCCCCTCTTTCGACTCCACCGCCTGGTGGAGGCCATCCGACCACCGGCGGCCGGGCATGGTGCGCCCGGTGAACTCGTCGACGATGACCACCTCGCCGTCGCGGACCAGGTAGTCGCGGTCTCGAAGGAAGAGAGCTTTCGCCTTCAGGGCCTGGTTGACCTGGTGCGCCTCGACCACGTGCTCGAGGTCGTAGATGTTCGGAATCCCAGTCCAGCGCTCCATCTTGGCGATGCCCTCCTCGGTGAGGGACACGCTCTTGTGCTTGAGGTCGACTGTGTAGTCGACCTCCTCGACGAGGCGGGCAGCGTAGCGCGCGTACTCGTAGTACTTCTCTGTGGACTCCGTCCCCTGCCCCGAGATGATGAGCGGGGTTCGTGCCTCATCGATCAAGATCGAGTCGACCTCGTCGACGATGGCGTAGTTCAGCTCGCGCTGGACGCACTGCTCGAGCTCGGTGGCCATGTTGTCGCGCAGGTAGTCGAACCCGAACTCGTTGTTGGTGCCGTACGTGATGTCGGCCGCGTAGGCCTCCTTCCGCGAGACCGGGCGGAAGTGCTGGAGGCGAGGGTCGGGGTGCGTCTCGTCGACGTACTCGGGGTCGTAGATGAGGCCCGGAGGCATCTCGCCCGGCGGCCCGGGGATCGCCACACCCACCGTGAGACCGAGCAGGTGATAGACCGGCGCCATCCAGCCAGCGTCGCGGCGGGCCAGGTAGTCGTTGACCGTGACCAGGTGCGCGCCCTTTCCCTCGAGGGCGTTCAGGTACAGGGGCAGGCTGGCGACGAGCGTCTTGCCCTCGCCAGTCTTCATCTCGGCGATCTTGCCCTGGTGAAGCACCATGCCCCCGACCAGCTGCACGTCGTAGTGGCGCATGCCGAGGGTGCGGCGGGCGGCCTCGCGGCAGAGGGCGAAGGCCTCGACCAGAAGGTCGTCGAGTTCCTCACCCTCCTGCGCGCGCTCGCGGAGCTCCTCGGAGCGCGCGCGCAGCCCGGCGTCGTCGAGCCGCTCGATCTCCGCCTCCAACTCGCCGATCTCACGCGCGACGCGAAGGTGTTCGCGGACCTCACGCTCGTTGGGGTCAACGATTCGGGAAAGGAACTTCAGAGCCGCCATCTCGCTACCCGATGATCGGCTCGATTACAGCAATCGACCCGTCTCGCTTTCGATAAAGCACGCTGACCGCGCCGGTGTCCTCGTCCAGGAAGACGCGGAACTGATGCCCGTTGTCCGCCAGCTCCTGCTCCGCCTGCTCGACGGTCTGGGGGCGCAGATGCACGGGAATCCTCTCGCGGGCTGGCGTCTCCGCCGGTTCCGAAAGCGGCGTCGCCGTCGTCGCCTGCACCGCCGCCTCCTGCGCCATGCGCTTGCGCTCGCCCTTGATCTTTTCCTTCAGCTTCACCACCTGGCGATCGATCCTGTCCACAGCGATGTCGAAGGCCGCGCGCGGCTCGATCCCGCGCTCGATCACCTTGGCGAGCGGGTGCCGGCGGCCATCCGTCCGGACGATGACCTCCACGAAGTGGGCCCGCTCCTGGCTTTTGCGACGCTCGCAATCGAACTCGACCTCGGCTTCGACGACTCGGTCGAAGTGCCGGCTGAGCCGCTCCAGCTTCCGTTCGGCGTAGCCTCGCAGCTGAGCCGGCAGCTCGCCAGTGCGGTCGTGAACCACGACCTTCACAGCGCCGAGTATACCCACGGTCGGATCCGCCCAACCCCTCCCCGCCAGCGGCCCCGAGCCGCGCTGTTTAGCGGCTTTGCTGCCAGAGCGTGGAGCCTTGGCGGGGGTCGGGGAACAGCGCGAGGATCTCCTGCGGAAGGGGAAGGCCCATGGCGAACATCCGGTCCAGGATCTGCGGGCGGATCCCGGTGGCACGGAACTCGCCGACGATCTTGCCGTCGGCGCCGGCGCCCATCGACTCGAACTTGAAGATCTCCTGCATGGTGATCGTCTCCCCCTCCATGCCGGTGATCTCGGTGATGCTGGTCACCCGGCGGGAGCCGTCGCGGAGCCGGTTGAGCTGGCAGAAGATGTTGATCGCGCTCGCGATCTGCTGCCGGATTGCCTTCACGGGGAGGTCGACACCGGCCATCAGGACCAGCGTCTCCAGGCGGGCGAGTGCGTCGCGAGGGCTATTCGCATGGAGTGTGGTCATCGACCCGTCGTGACCGGTGTTCATCGCCTGCAGCATGTCGAGAGCTTCGCCACCACGGCACTCACCGACCACGATCCGCTCCGGGCGCATGCGAAGGGAGTTGATGACCAGGCGCTGGATCGTGATCTCTCCCTCGCCGTTGATGTCCCTGGGCCGCGTCTCCAGGCGGACCACGTGCTCCTGGTGGAGCTGCAGCTCGGCCGCGTCCTCGATCGTGACGATGCGGTCCTCGGCCGGAATGAAGCCTGAGAGGACGTTCAAGAAGGTCGTCTTGCCAGTACCCGTACCGCCCGAGATGATCACGTTGGCCTTGGCCAGAACGCAGGCCTTGAGAAAGCCGAAGCCGGCCTCGTTGCAGGAGCCGAACCGGATCAGGTCCTCGACCTGGAACGGATCTTTGGCGAATTTACGGATGGTCAGCGTGGGACCGTCGAGAGCCAGCGGCCGGATCACCGCGTTCACCCGGGAGCCGTCGGCGAGGCGGGCGTCGGCCAGGGGCACGCGCTCGTCGATGCGGCGCCCGACCGAGCGAACGATGAACTGGATGACGCTCAGCAGCTGGTCTTCGTCGCCGAACTTGATGTTCGTGAGAACGGTCTTGCCGCCCATTTCCACATAGACGTGGTCGGGCCCGTTCACCATGACCTCGGTGACGCGATCGTCTCGGATCAGGGGCTCGATCGGCCCGAGCTGGGCGTAGTACTCATCTAGGTTGATCCCTGGGATCCGAACGGCCATGTGGTGTGGTCCTCCCCGAGGCGGCTGTCTATTCGGGCTTTGCCCGCAGTAGCCGCGACACTATACAGAAACGCGCGCGCACGCGATTCCTGTCACGCGTCCGAATCCTGCGGCCGCGAGTGCGGCGGCGGCGGCCTCCATGGTCGCCCCCGTCGTAATGACGTCGTCCACCAGCAGGACGGGCTCACCGCTTCCCCGTGCGCCGCGCCAGCGGAACGCCGACGCCACGTTGGCAGCACGCCGCAAGCGGTCCAGCCCGACCTGGGGACGCGTGTCGCGGATCCGTTCGAGCCGGCCGGGCGGCGTGCGCAGGCCCAGAGCCGAGCGCAGCTCCGCGGCCAGCAGCTCGGCCTGGTTGTAGCCGCGGCTCCGCTGGCGCGCCGGGTGAAGGGGCACCGCCACAACGAGTGCCGCGGGCAGGCCGTCAACGGCGAGCCGTGCCGCCAGCAGCGCGGCCAGCGGCGACGCCAGGGCCTGCCAGCCGCGGTACTTGAAGCGATGGAGCGCGCGTTCGAGCGGACCCTCATAGGCCGCAGCCGCTCGCAGGCGCGCGAGGTGACGGAGCCGATTGGCGCAGGCACAGGGCTGTCCCTGGAATTCGAGCTCCCGACCGCAGCGCCGGCAGAGCGGATCCTCGAGCCGGCGGATGCGCTTGAAGCAGGCCGGACAGAGCCAGGCGCCGAGCGCCCCACAGCCGCCACAGCGCGGCGGGAGCAACCAGTCGAGGAGCTTGCCGAGCACGCCCTCATGCTCGGCGGCGGGTCAAGAGCGGTTGTTAAGTTGCATCGAACCGCAGCTGATGGCCTTTGGGCAGCTCGAGGCCGTCGAGGGTGCCGGCCGGCAGCTCGACGACGCTGCGGGCGCCGAAAACGAGCGGGACGACCCGCCAGCGCCCAAGCCTTCGATACACCTTCACAACCCGCTGCGCCCGATCGAGGAACACAGCGTCGATGGCGAAGTTCATCCAGAACATGTGGATGCCGTTGCAGGGGTCGATCCACATCGCGTGTCCGGCCTGGAGGGAGCGGCGGAACATCAGCCCCAGTCCGCGCCCGAACATCGTGCCCGGCACCTCGACGTGATCGGCGATGAGCCGCCCGCTCGCCGGGTCGACCAGCTTCAGGCCCTGTCTAGCCTTCGCCACCCGACCTCAGCCCGTCCATAGCGGTGCCTAACCTTACATGTGCAATGCCCGATTTCGACTCGGATGGCGTCCGCCTGCACTTTGAGCTTCATGGCCGGGAAGACGGTCCACCGATCGTTCTCGTTCACGGGTACTGCAGCGACTACGCGCTCAACTGGGTCGGGACCCGATGGCAGGAGACGCTGGTCGACGCTGGGCGCCTGGTGATCGGGCTCGACTGCCGCGGGCACGGGCACAGCGAGAAGCCGCACGAGCCGGCGGCGTACGACCGAGCCACGATGGCGGGTGACGTGGTTCGGCTGCTGGACCACCTGGCCTTCGACCGGACCGACTATCTCGGATACTCGATGGGCGGCCGCATCGGCCTGCAACTGCTTGTCGAGAGGGGCGACCGGGTCGGCCGGGCAGTGCTCGGGGGAGTCGGGCGCTGGGCGGGCCAGGAGCAGCCGAGCCACGCCGAGCTTACGGCCCGGCGCATGCGCGGCGACGCCAGCGTGGACGATCCGCTGGCCACGATGTTCTACGAGTTCGCAGCGGCGCGGCCGATCAACGACCTCGAGGCGCTCGCGTGCTGCATCCTGGGCCCCCAGCGGAGGCTCGCCGACGCCGAGTTGGGGGCGGTTGCGAACCCGGTGCTGGTCTGCGCGGGCGAGCGGGATCAGATGGCCGAGGGCGCGGAGGAACTGGCGAGACTTCTCGGAAACGGACGCTTCTTCAACGTCGAAGGCCGCAACCACATGAACGCGGTGCCCGCCCGAACCTTCAAGGAGGCGGCGGTCACCTTCCTCGAGTAGGGCCCCGAGCCCCCCACCGCCGCTTCGCGGCACCTCCCCCGGCGAGCGGGGGGAGGCGACTCTTCTATCTAACCCTTGGCCTTCATGATGATCAGGACCGCGGGGCCGAGGAGGACGATCCAGAGCGTCGGGAAGATGCAGCCGACCATCGGCAGCAGCATCTTGAGCGAGGCCTGGGCCG
>CAZXGB010000184.1:0-5671 GCA_964640005.1 uncultured Actinomycetes bacterium
CCGCGCGCGATCAGGATGAGCACCTCGCGTTCGCGCTCGGTCAGCGTCGACAGCAGCCGCGACGCGGCCGGCCCGGAATCCGGGCCGGCGAAGCGCTCGACCAGGCGGCGGGTCACCGAGGGCGCCAGGAGAGCATCCCCCGCCGCCACCAGCCGGAGTGAGGCCACGAGCTGCTCGGGGGACACGTCCTTGAGCAGGAACGCGCTCGCTCCGGCCCGCAGCGCCGCGAAGACGTGCTCGTCGAGATCGAACGTGGTCAGGATGACGACGCGGCAGGCGGCGCCGCTCGCAGTGATCGTCCGGGTCGCCTCGATCCCGTCCAGGTTCGGCATCCGAACGTCCATGAGGACGAGGTCCGGGCGCTGGCGGCGGACAGCGGCGACCGCCTGCTCGCCATCGCCCGCCTCGTCGACCACCTCGAATCCCCCAGTCTCCTCCAGGATCATTCGAAAGCCGGCCCGCACGAGCGCCTGATCGTCGGCGATCACGACGCGAAGCGCCTTCGGCGAGACGCTCATGGAGCCGGCAGCGGAAGCCGGGCGCGGACCGCAAAGCCGCCGCCCGGCTGCGGCCCGACCTCCAGCTGACCCCGGTACATGGCGACCCGCTCCCTCATGCCGGCCAGCCCGTGTCCGCCCAGCGGCGGCTGGAGCAACTGCGTCCGGCCGCCGCTGTCAATGACTTCCAGGTCGAGCTGCTCCTGGCCGAAGTCAACACGGACGCGAGCGGACGCCCCCGCAGCGTGCTTGAGCGTGTTCGTCAGCGCTTCCTGAATGATTCGATATGCAGTCAGGTCGAGCCCGGGCGGCAGCTGACGCGGCGAGCCGTTGACGGACACGTCAACCGCAACCCCCGCTGCTCGGACGCTGGCGGCCAGCTTCTCGAGCTGGCCCAGGCCCGGCTGAGGCTCGAGGTCGGTGACCTCCTTGTCATTGCCGAGCAGCCCCACAAGGTGCCGCAACTCCTCGAGGGCCTCCCTACCGCCATCCTCCACCCGGCGAAGCGCGTCGAGGACCTTCGACGGCTGCCCACGCACCATCCGGGCGGCACCTGCCTGGACGACGATCAGGCTGACGCTGTGCGCGACCACGTCGTGCAGCTCACGCGCGATCCGGCGCCGCTCCTCCTCGACCGCCATCTTGGCCGCCAGATCCCCTTCCGCCCGCAGGCGCTCAGCTCGCTCCTCGAGCAAGTGTGCATGCGCCTGCCGCTGACGGGTCGCCTCGCCGCCAACGAAGGCGAGCATCCCGCCGAGAAGCATCAGGACTGAGGGCGCGACCTGCATGCGGATGCCTGGGAGGAAGAGCTGCAGGGATACCGTCGCGGTCACGACCCAGCCGAGCGAGAGCCAGGGGGACGGGCCGTAAACGCACAAGGAGTAGAGGCCGAGCAGTATCGCGAAGATCGCGACGTACGGAGGCTGTGCGCGGATCAGCCCCGAGCCGGCCAGCTGGGCGAGCGCGCAGGCGAGTGGATATCGGCGCCTGACCGCCAGGGGCAGGGTCAGCAGAAGGATGACCAGAACGCGGGTGTCCGGCCCGGGGGCGGCGCCCAGCCCGGCGGTATACAGCCTGTACTCGACCTCGGCCGCCGCGGCCAGCGCGACCGCGACGGCCGTATCGACGGCGAGTTCGGGTGCGCGACGCAGCCGATCTCGCAAGCGCCACGCCAGTTTCATCGCGCTGACTCTAGTGTCCCCGTCGCTCCGCACGCCTCCTACCTGGGTACGAGAAGGCTTTCGTTAACTCGTCCTCGGGGACTAAAGAATCCGACCCCCGGCCGACGGCCGCCGGGCAGGGCTGAATCTAGCGTGAGAGCCACTTCGCAAACCACCCGAAAGGAGGCTCCCATGTTCGATTCGATCGGCCCGCTGCTGGCGACCCTGGCTTCGCAACTGTCCCGGCGGCGCGTGAGCGCGGCAGTGATCGGTGTCTGGCTGCTCGTCCTGCCGGTCGCCGGCTACCTCTCCTCGATGCTCTACGGCATCGTCAACAACGACGCTTCGTCCTACCTGCCGCGGAGCGCCGAATCAACCCAGGTCAACGCGGTTCTGGCCCAGCAGCAAGGACCGCACCCGGTGCAGGCGACGGTCGTGTACGCACGCGAGAGCGGATTGACGCCTGCTGATCGTGCCAAGGTCGCCGCCGACCGGGAGCGCTTCGCCTCCCTCGCGGGCGGGCTGCCGGTGAGCGATCCGCTCCCCTCGGCCGACGGCAAGGCCGCGATCGTCCAGGTTCCCATCACAGGCAACGTCGTCGACGGCGTCGCCAAAGTCAGGGCTCAGATCACGCGCAACCTCCCAGCGGGACTTCAGGCCGGCGTGACCGGCCCCGCGGGCCAGGCCGCGGACTTCGTCGCCGTGTGGTCGGGCCTCGACGGAAAGATCCTGGCGGCGACTGTTCTCGTCGTCACCATCGTGCTGCTGTTGACGTACCGGAGCCCGGTGCTCTGGCTCCTCCCGCTGGTCACCGTGGGCGTCAGCTACAACGCCGCCACCGCCGGTCTCTACCTGCTTGCCAAGAAGACCGGCATGGTGATCAGCTCGGAGACGACGGGCATTCTCCCGGTGCTCGTCTTCGGCGCCGGCACCGACTACGCACTCCTACTGATCGCGCGCTATCGCGACGAGCTCAAGCGACATACCGACCACCGTGTCGCGATGGCGGTCGCGTGGCGGCGGGCGGTGCCCGCCATCGCGGCCTCGGCCGCGACCGTTTCGATCTCTCTTCTCTGCCTCTCGGCCGCCGAGATGAACTCGACGCGCGGTCTCGGGCCGGCGGGTGCGCTGGGCGTGATCGCGGTCCTGATTGGAATGACGACTCTGCTTCCCGCCGTCCTCGTTCTCGCTGGAAGATGGATCTTCTGGCCCGCCTCGCCGCGGCCCGTCAGCTCTGAGCGGCGCCGCCAAGGCGTGTGGGAGCGGCTCGGATCCGCAATCGCCGCACGTCCGCGCATGGTTTGGTTGGGCGTCGCCGCTTCGCTCGTCGTGCTCGCGCTGGGCATCGGGCAGTCGAAGTTCGGCCTCAGCCAGACGCAAGCATTCCGAAACACGCCCGGCTTCGCGGTCGGGCAGACGCTGCTCGCGCGTCACTACGCCGCGGGTGCCTCGGATCCGGCTGTGATCGTGACGCGCCCCAGCCAGGAGGCGTCCGTGACCACGGCGGCCGCCGGCGTTCCTGGGGTCGCCGGCGTACTCCCGCCCGTCGTGGTTGGCGACCACACGTTGATTCCGGTCGTCCTCCGGGACGCGCCGTTGACCCCGGGCGCTGAAGCGACCGTTCAACGCCTGCGAGACGCCGTCCACCGGCTTCCAGGAACGCTGGTCGGCGGTGACAGTGCTGTTGACCTCGACACGCGCAGCACGTGGTTGCGAGACGGCGCGGTCATCATGCCGCTGGTCCTGGTGGTGATCCTGGTCGTCCTCATGGTGCTTCTCAGGGCACTCGTGGCGCCACTCGTGCTGATCGCCACCGTGGTCGTCTCCTACGCGGCCTCGCTTGGCCTGGGCGGCCTGCTCTTCCAGCACCTCTTCGGCTTCGCCGCCGTCGACTACTCCGTGCCGCTCATGGCCTTCGTCTTCCTGGTCGCGCTCGGGGTCGACTACAACATCTTCCTGGTGACTCGGATACGCGAAGAGGTGACCCATGCTGGGCACCGCGAGGGGGTCCTCGCCGGGCTGCGCGGCACCGGCGGCGTGATCACCGCCGCCGGCATCGTCCTCGCCGCGACCTTCTCGGTCCTGGCCATGATGCCGCTGGTGTTCATGGCCGAGATGGGAGCGCTGGTCGCGCTGGGGGTACTTGTCGACACCCTTGTCGTCCGCTCGGTTCTGGTGCCGGCTCTGACACTCGATATCGGCAGAGCCGTGTGGTGGCCAGGAAAAATCCAATCGCCGAAAGAGGGGCGTTCGCCGTCGGCGGAGGCGGCATAGAGAAGAATCCATGTGGGTCGGAGTCGCCGCACCGGCGGCTCCGACCCACTCCACGGCCGGGCGGTCCAAGTTTCTGTCGAACTGTGCCCACCCGGGCGGCCGTGACGGGCCGTCTTCCGATGTAGCGTCCGACGTCGTAGCTCTGGGGCTGCATTCCGGTTTGGGAGGCGAAGAGATCGATGATTGGCAGCTACCCGTTAGGCGGCGTCCTGTGGACGATGCTGGTCCTCTTCCTTTGGGTGATCTGGTTCTGGATCCTGATCACCGTCTTCGCGGACCTGTTCCGGCGGCGCGACATCAGCGGCTGGACGAAGGCGCTTTGGATGATCTTCGTCATCGTCTTGCCCTATCTGGGCGTGTTCGTCTATCTGATCACCCAAAGCCGGGGCATGACGGAGCGGAACCTGGAGTCCCAGCAGGCGGCCCAGGCCAGGTTCGACACCGAAGTCAGGCGGGCGGCGGCCGGCGATAGCGCAGCCGACCAGATCGCGCAGGCGAAGCAACTCCTCGACAACGGCGCCATCTCACAACAGGAATACGACGCCCTCAAGCGGAGGACGTTGGGACTGGCTTGAAGCGATGCGGTCCTCGTAGGAGCCCCGGCTGACTGGTCGCTCGACGCGAAGGAGCTAGGGCCGCGTGAAGGTCATGTGCATAACGCCGCTGGGGGCCGTGACCGACTCGACCTGAAAGCGCTCTTCGAGTCCTTCGAGGCCTTCCCATAGCCGCACGCCGCGACCGAGCAGGATCGGGACGATCACGACGTGCAGGTGGTCGATCAGGTCTGCGGCGAGGAATTCGCGGACCATGCTTGGCCCACCGCCGATGCGCACGTCCAGCCCGCCGGCGGCCTCGCGCGCCTGGCGGAGCGCCTCCTCCGGCGTGGCCTCGATGAAGTGGAACGTCGTGCCGCCCTCCATCTCAATCGAAGGGCGAGGGTGGTGGGTCAAGACGAACACGGGTGTGTGGAACGGCGGGTTGGGTCCCCACCATCCGGTCCACTCGTGGTCGGCCCAGGGGCCGCGTTGGGGTCCGAACTTGTTCCGGCCCATGATCTCGGCGCCGATGCCCGGGCTCCAGGCGCTGGCCAGGGCTTCGTCGACCCCGGTGCCGCCGCCGGTCTCGCCCTGCATTTCGTGGAAGCTCCTGGTCCCGAAGAACCACTCGTGCAGCCGTTGGCCGGCGTGGCCGAAAGGCGCCTCCAGGCGCTGGCCCTCACCGGTGCCGAAGCCGTCCAGCGAGACGGAAAAGTTGTGGACCCTCACGTGCGACATCGGTGACCTCCTGCCTCGACGAGTGATCGCGTAACAACCACCTGACCCCTATTGACGTCAGGCGCTGCACACGGAGCCGCTTCCCTCCACCCTACCCGCAACCCCTGTTGAACGAGCGGAGTTGCGCAGCCGGCCCGTCCGCGCTAATGATGTGCGCGAGCGCTGCCATTAATAATCAGCGTGACGCTATCGCGAAGGGGGTCAGTCGCTTCGGATGAAACGTGTACCCATAGTCGTAATAAGCGCGGCAGCATCGGCTCTGCTGTCAGTCGCACCCGCGGGTGCGGCGCTGACGCCGGGCATCGGCATGAGCATCGTGTTCGCGGGACCCAAGGACGGTGGCGGCGAGCCCTCGATGGCCATCGCGCGGGACGGGACCATCTACGTCTCCTACCCGGGCAACGCGATGGACATGGTGGTCTCGACCAATGGCGGCGCCAGCTGGTCGCCGGCGACCTCGCCGGAG
>CAZXGB010000185.1:0-5644 GCA_964640005.1 uncultured Actinomycetes bacterium
CCTTCCTCCTCACGTATGCGTACTTTGGCGCCGCGGCACTTCTGTCGGTGTCGATGCTTGACGGGTCCCTCGCCGGGCTGCTTCGTGTCGGCGTGTTTTACCTTTTGTCACTTGCGCTGATTCAAGCCGTCAGCGAGCGCAGAACAGGCGAGGCGCTTCGCGAACAGCTGCAGGTCCTCGACGAGCGAATCGTCTTTGGCCAGGAGGCGGAGGCCGCCCTCCACGCCGTCAAGAACCAGCTCGCCCTCGCCTCTCTGTACCTGGAGGACATCGCCCCAGCCCATCTGGGCAGGGAGGAGCAAGAGGCGCTCCGCATCGTGTTCAACTCGATGCAGCAGTCCGCCGACATCCTCCGCCGGACGTCGGCGGCGGGGCGGTCGGCGAACGCGCCGGTATTCGTGGATACCAACCTGGTCGACCTCGCCCACTCGGTCGTCGTGCTGGCGCAGGCTCGAGCGGCGCAGTCGGATGTACAGGTGAACCTGGTCACCAAGGAGCGTGAGACGTCCGTCTACGCGGACCCGTTCCTGATCCGCGAAGTCATCACCAACCTCGTCCACAACAGCCTGGAAGCGCTCGCCGGCTCGGGGCAGATCCAGGTCATAGTCGGGTTGAAGTCCGAAGGCTGGCCGTATGTCCAGGTGGTCGACGACGGCCCGGGTCTCTCGGACGAGTTGAAGAGCACGATACTCGCGTCCCGTGACTCCACCAAGGCCGCTTCCGGCGCCGGCATCGGTCTGACCCTTTCACTCGCCATCGCCACACAACATGGGGGTCGCTTGACGTACGACAAGCGACGCCGAAAAGGCGCTTCGTTCACTCTGATGCTTCCGCCGCGCGCCGCCGCGCGAGCAAAGCTAGTTGCTCACTCGAAAACGGCTTCTGGACAACCGCGTACGCATCAATCCCATCCAGAAGTCTCTCTACTTCACGGAAGCTAGCGCCGGTAATCACAACGGGTCGCACCGAAGCGACCCAGTGGCGCTCCTCTTCAGTCGCGCTTTCCAGCAGGCTCAGGTCGAGTATTACGACCTCTTGGATATCCCTTCTCAACCCGATCAGCCCCCGGCGCGCTGAATCGAGGTCGTGAGCAGCGCGAGTGGCAAGGCCTTCGCGCGCCAGCCGGCGTGCCAGCACATCGGCCAGCTGAGGTTCGTCGTCGACCACGACGACAGGCACGCTGACGGGCAGGCGTACCGCAGGATCCTCGTCTGCGACCACCCCCTGTTCAACGCTGCCTAGGAGTGCTATCGCCTCATCGAGCTCGCGCAGCAAGACCTCCTTCGGATAGCCGCCGATCTGCAACCGCATCTTCATCAAGGCCAGCGCCGATCGGAGCTGGTGGAGAGCCGGGCTACTGTCTGTCATGGCTTACAAAACCGGTAGCCGCCGCGCGCAACCGTCTCTATCCAGCGGCGGTCGCCAAGTGCCTTGCGGACTTCGTAAACGGCCTGGTCGACCGCGTGCGCGAATCCCGCGTAGCGAGTGCCCCAGACGTCAGTCAGCAGGTCCGTCCTCGAGACCACCTCACCCTCCCTTTCCGCCAGATAGACGAGCAGTGCATAGGCCCGAGGTTTCAATGGCACGACTCTTCCGGCCATAACGACCCGCATGGCTCGAAGGTCGATCTTCAACGCGCCCCGAACGATCTCCTGGCTCGCTGCATGAGCGTCGGACCGCGGAACGCGGCGAAGGGCCGACTCAACGCGGGCCAGGATGACGTCGGCGTCGGCGCCCTTGCGCACATAGTCGATGGCGCCTGCCTGGAGGCCGGCTACCTCGCCGTAGCGAGCACCGGTCTCGCTCGTGAAGACGAGCACGGGCAGCGGCATACTCCCGTCCTCCCGGCGCAGCTCTTCGAGCACGTCGATGCCGTCGAGATCGGGCATTCGGAAGTCGAGCAGCATCATGTCGGGGCGCGATTGCTCGACCATCTCCAATGCCTCGAATCCGCCGCGCGCGACGCCGACCTCATGGCCAGCCTGGGACAGCAGCTGACGCAAGGCATCGGCCACGCCTGGGTCGTCGTCGACCACGAGCACACGCCCCATCTCTTCCCGGCGCGGAACTTAGCACCCCTCAGCAAAACCTGATCCAGCGCTGAGAAATCGCTGAGGACAGTCCTCGCGGACCGCCATAACTTGCCGCCCATGCGTAAGACGCTCGATCTCGAGAAGACCCGGACCCACCTTGGATTGGCCCTCGACGTCCTGCACCACGACCGCTGGATTCTCGGCGGCGTGCGCGACGGGCGGATGCGGGTGATCGCCGACTCGACCGTGCCCGAGCCCGACGAGCCGGTGCAGCCGCTCTATCAGGAGCTGAGCCAGATGGCTCGCCGCTGCCTGTACGAGCGGCACCCGCTCGCCGTCACATCGATCGTCGAGTCACGCAGCGAGGAAGGCAATTGGGAGATCGATTGGCCGGCACTGATCTATGCACCGGTCGGCATCCCCAAGACGCGCCCGGTCGGCATCCTGATCGTCGGCTCTCGCAGTGAGCACTGGTACACGCAGGACGAAATCGACTACGTCTCCGCACTGGGCGTCACTTTGACGACGGCGGTAAGCTGCCTGACCGGGCCGCTCGGCCGGCTCGCCAGGACCGAGCGCCGGGTTGCGCTCCTGATCGCCGAGGGGTTGTCGGACTCCGAGATAGCTCTGGCGATCGGCAGTACGCCGGCGGTAGTCAGCCGAATCTCGGACGTTGTCCTCCGAAAACTTGCCGTCACCTCCCGGAGCGAGGTCAAGGACCTGGTGCCGGGAATCGCGCCCGCACGAAGACCCGCAGTACTGTGACCTGGGCCTAAGCCGGGCCGCGCTGGCAGCGCCGATCAGGACCCGAGCGGGCCGCCCCCGGCGGCCTTCTCGTGCGCCCGAGGGCGGTGCTTCGGCTGACCTGGCCTAAGCCAGGCCGGCGCCTTCGGGACCGAAAAGAAAGACGGTCGTACCTCTTCCTGGGGTTGTGACGACCTCGAGTCGGCCACCGATACCGGCCGCCCGCTCGCGCATGCCGACCAGGCCATAGCCGTTCGGATTGGCACCCTCGAAGCCTTTGCCCTCGTCAGCGACCTCGACCAGAAACGGCTTGGCGCCGAAGCCAAGCCGGACACGGCAGGTGGCGGCGCCCGAGTGCCGGCGGACGTTGGTCAGCGCCTCGCGCACGATGTGGAACACAACCTCTCGCTGACCGGCCGTCAAATCCCCCTCGCGCCCCGACGTCCAGATCTCGACCCGGATCCCATGCAGGCGCGCGAACTCGTCGGCCAGTTTCCGTAGCTCGTCGATCAGGGCGGAGGCGCCAAGACGTCGGGGTCGCATCGCCCGCACCATGTTTCTCGTGTTCTCCAGCAGCACCTCGAGGATCTCCTGGATGTTGAGGAGGACCTGGTGTTCCTCGCCATTCTTTGACGCGGTCTCGAAGTAGGCCTTGAACAGGGCGACAGAGGTCGCCAGGTCGGCGGCGAGGCCATCGTGAAGCTCGCGCGCGATGCGGATACGCTCTCGAGCGACCGCCTCGTCGACCATCCGGTAGGTGGCGTCGGCCGCGGTCTCGCCCTCGGCCGGCTCGCCCGGCGGCAACTCCTCGGCCACGTCGGGCCCCGACGGCCTCGGCCGGTTTTGTCCTCCCGCCGGCCGCCTTCTCTTCACAGGGCCGCCTTCCGCCGCCGTCGCAGTCGGTACGACTCGAAGAGCGCAACCGTCAGTGGGTGGGTGAGCACCCTGCGCGCTCGCTGGAACGGATGCAGCAGCACATCACGCTCCGCGCTCAGCTCCGCGAGCTCGGCCATCTCCAAGTTGATCGCCTGACGGTACAACTCCAGAAGCTGGTTTGTCTGCAGCGACCGGCGCCGAAAGCGCAGCGCGTCAGGGAGTACGGCGACCATGCCGAAGGCGACGATCAGGAACGCGACCGCCAGCAAGACGAGGCCCGCGTACCCGACCCAGTTCAATCGCTACGCCGTTCCTGGCTCAGCGGCTATCACCTCGCCGTCGACCATCAATCCGACCGGGGCCAGTCCGGCCAGCTGGTCGTCAGGCTGGACGCGCATCACGATCACGCCCTGGGTCTGGCGGCCGATTTGCGAGATCGCCTCCGCCCTCGTTCGCATGACCATGCCCGAGGCGCTGATGAGAAGAATCTCCTCCTCCGGGTCCTCAACCACGCGGAGCGCTGCCAGGCGGCCAACTCTGTCGGTGACCTTGAGAGTGAAGACACCTTGTCCGCCGCGATGATGTGTCGGGTACTCAGAAATCGGAGTGCGCTTTCCATAACCGCGCTCGGTCACCACCAGTAGATCGGCGTTGTCGCGTGCGACCGCCATGCCGGCGACCTCATCGCCCTTGCCCAGCTTGATGCCGATCACGCCCATCGTGTCTCGACCCATTGGCCGGACCTCGGTCTCACTGAACCGGATGGCCTTCCCGAGTCGGGTGGCGATGATCACCTCGTCCTCGCCGGACGTGGGCTGAACCCAGTTCAGCTCGTCCCCTGGCTGGAGGTTGATTGCAATCAGGCCGTTTCGCCGGACGTTGGCGTACTCCTTCATGGCCGTCTTCTTGATGTAGCCGTTCTTGGTCACCATGAGCATGAAGCGGGCCTCCGCGTTGTCCGCCTCGGGCCTGACGAAGATGGCGCTGATGCGCTCGCCGTTCGAGATTTCGATCAGGTTGTTGATCGGCATGCCCTTGGCGGTCCGGTCGCGTTCGGGGATCTCGTGCACGCGAAGCTGGAAGACCCGCCCGCTCTGCGTGAAGAAGAGGATCGACGCGTGGGTGTGCGTGATCAGCAGGTGCTCGGCGTAGTCCTCTTCGCGAGTGCCGGTGGGCGCCTCCCCGCCTGCCACGGTTCGCGCCCCCTTGAGGCCGACGCCGCCTCGGCGCTGGGTGCGGAACGTGCGCGAGGGCTGCCGCTTGACGTAGCCACGGTGGGTAAGGGTCACGACCACTTCCTCGCGGGGGATCAGATCTTCGGCCGAGAGCTCGGTCGGCTCCTGCTCGCTGATCTCAGTGCGGCGGTCGTCGCCGTACTTCTTGATCAGCTCGGCCATCTCCTCCCCGATCAGCGTGCGGACCTTGGCGTCCGAAGCCAGGATCGACTCCAGGTAGGCGATGGTCTTGATGACCTCCTCGTACTCGTCGTCGATCTTCTTGCGCTCGAGGGCCGTCAGCCGGCCCAGCGTCATGGCCAGGATCGCCTTGGCCTGGCGTTCGGTGAGCCCGAACTTGCTCTGCAGCTGGCTGCTCGCGGTGTCGGTGTCGCTGGCCGCGCGAATCGTCCTGATCACCTCGTCGAGGTGGTCGAGGGCGATCTTGAGGCCTTCCAGGATGTGAGCCCGTTCCTGTGCCTTCTCGAGGTCGAAGCGCGTGCGGCGCAGGATCACGTCGCGGCGGTGGTCGATGAAGAGCTGGAGGGCCTGCTTCAGTGAGAGCACGACCGGCCGGCCATCGACGATCGCCAGCATGATCACGCCGAAGGTCTGCTGGAGCTGGGTGTGCTTGTAGAGGTTGTTGAGAACGGTGTACGGCTTGGCCTCGCGCTTGAGCTCGATCACGATCCGCATGCCGCGGCGGTCGGACTCGTCGCGGAGGTCGGCGATCCCTTCCAGCTTGCGATCCGAGACCAGCTCGGCGATCTTCTGGAC
>CAZXGB010000186.1:0-5519 GCA_964640005.1 uncultured Actinomycetes bacterium
GCTTAGAAGCTGGCCCGAAGGGGTGAGCCGAATACAAATCGACCTTAGCGCCAACCGGTGTTTTCGACCAGAAGCCAATTAACTCTGAAGCGGAGATCCGCGCTTAGTCAGTTGGTCCCGGGCGATGCACCGACGACCAACGTCGCGCTGCGTCAGCCCGCGGGCAGGTCGAGGATGGCGAAGTCGACGCCGGCTTCGACGAGGAGTTGCCGCTTCAGGACGTCGGAGTCGGAGCCGGCCGGGCTGCCGTCGCCGGCATAGCTGTCAAGCCGATTTCCGTCCCAGAAGGGGAAATACGCCGGCCGCGCAAGCATCAGCCCCGCCGCGCCGGTCCTGCTCTTCCAGGGCTCCGGGACGTACTCCAGGAGTTCGTCATAGCCGCGCGGACCGATGTGGACATCGCAGTCGATCAGCTGGACCGCTACCGCCTCTAAGGTGGCGGCGTCGCTTGGGCGAACTAGAATGCGGTGGAATCGTCCGGCCGGCGGACGACGTTCTCGAGCACACCGAGCTTGTCGATGCTGACGCGTACGACGTCGCCGTCAGCGAGCCAGGACGGTTCCGGCTTGCGCATCGACCCGACGCCGGCGGGCGTACCCGTCGCGATCACGTCACCGGGCACCAGGGTCATGACCTGGCTGAGGTACGAGACCAGGTGACTGACCGGGAAGATCATGTCACTGGTGTTCGAAGCCTGGCGCCGCTCGCCGTTGACCGTCAGCTCGAGGTTGAGGGTCTGAGGGTCGCCAACCTCGTCCGAGGTGGTCAGAAACGGGCCCATCGGCCCAAAGGTGTCGAAGGCCTTTCCGATCGTCCACTGGCTTGTGCGCCGCTGATAATCACGCGCGCTGACGTCGTTGAAAACGCTGTAGCCTGCGACGAATGTCAGCGCCTCCGCCTCCGATACCGCGTGGCAGCGCCGGCCGATGACAACGGCCAGCTCGCCCTCGTAGTCGACCATCGTGCTCGCGACCGCGGGCAGAACGATAGCGGCGCCGGAACCGATGAGGCAGTTGGGGAACTTCGCAAAGAGCACGGGCACTTCGGGGATCGGCTGGCCTCCCTCGAGCGCGTGATCGCGGTAGTTCAAGCCTATGCATAGCAGCTTCTCAGGATTACTTACCGAGGGCCTTAGTGAGAGCTCCTGTAGATCGCGCACGTGCTCGGGCGAATGCCGATCCCGAGCGGCCGCTACCGCGCTCATCGCCGCAGGACCGGCGGCGAGGAGGCCGCGCATGGTACGCGGCAGGTCGGGTGCCGCCAGGGACAGATCCACGACCTCTCGCGCGGAGGCCAGGACGCCGAGATGCTCCTCGCCCCCGTGCTCGAAAGCAACGAGCTTCATCTGTCCGGCATCTGTACGACGACGAGGCCGTCCTCGACCGTCACCGGATATGACTCGACGCCTCTGGCCAGGAGCGCATCCAACTCTGGCTCCACGATCACAGAAGCTGTGTCGATAACCGTCGTCATTCGACATACCTCCAAGACTTCGACGCCACTGCTCCGGCGCCCAGTAAAGTGTCAACAGCAAACTGAAGCGCGGCCCTTCTAGCGCCGCCTTCATCGTCTCTTGGCATCGCAACCTGCGCCCCGCTTCGCGGAGGCAGGATGTATTCGATGCGTTCCCATAATGGGCTTTGCCAACATCGCCGTCGAGAACCCTTGTACATGATCAGAGTGGCGATGCAGAGGATGGACATGACACAGAACAAGGTCAGGCGAGTGATCACCGGAACGACTACAACTAGATAAAACGTCGTCGCCTGCGACGACGCTGTCGAGCCCATTGCCACACCGGCCGGCGTGCTGTTCTGGCTGCTCTGGGGAGCTGAGCGGCTGCCGATCCCGATCCCCAACGACGGCACTCCCGAGTTCCAGCCGACCGAATGCCGCTTCCGGACGGCGTCCGATTCTCCATGATCGAGATCACCGCCCCCGGCCAACCGAACCCGGCCGCGACTGGGGTGCCGGTCGGCGATCTGCCCGGCGACGCGGGCCGCGTATCGTGACCGGAGATACCCCGGGGATGCACCGCACCGAGACCGTCGAACTGCTGATCATCCTCAAAGGCGAGGCGACCGTCGAGCACGACGACGCGTCGGAATTCACCCTGCGGTCGACCGGCTCGTCGGGAAGCTCGGGCACCGGATGGTGCGGTGGCGCGGCCAGGCCCAGGTGGTCGACAACGAGCTCGAGCTCCGAGTACCGCCGGGCCAGCGCTGGCGGCGTCCATCGCAGCCAGCGGGTCGTCGACCGAGAATGTATGCGTCTCAAAGTGCGAGCCCACTTCCGGCTGCGCCGCGGGCCAGGGGAAGCGGTCCGACGGACGATCTCAGACCCGGCATCGGGGACACCTCGCGGCGGCCAGCCGGCTAGTTAGTTGCCGTACCGACCGAGGATCGCCACGCTGGCGACGTTGGCGTGGGGCTGGCCACCCAGGTTATGGGTGAGCCCGAACTCGAAGTCGTTCTCGATCTGCCGGTCGCCGGCGCGACCACTGAGCTGCAGGTAGATCTCGTACAGCATTCGAAGCCCGGACGCCCCGATCGGGTGCCCGAAGCACTTGAGCCCACCGTCGATCTGGCAGGGCAGCGGACCGTCGGCGTCGAAGAAGCCCTCCAGGACATCCTCGACCGCACCGCCCTCGGGCGAGATGTAGAGGTCCTCCATCGTCACCAGCTCCGTCACCGAGAAGCAGTCGTGCACCTCGATCAGACCGAGCTGCCTTCTCGGATTCTCGATGCCGGCTTCCTTGTAGGCGCGGCGGATCGCCTGGCGCGTGGTCTCGAAGTGGGCGCCGTCCCACGACTGGTGGCTGGCCTCCACCCCGCTCGACGCCGCCAGCTGCAGCGCCTTGACCGAAACCAGGTCGGACTTGCCGAGGCCGCGCGCGATGTCGGGGGTCGTCACGATCGCGCACGCCGCCCCGTCGCTCACGCCGCAGCAGTCATAGAGGCCAAGCGGATCGGCGACCATCGGCGCGTTCAGGACCGCATCCATGGAGAGCTGGTTGCGGAGGTGAGCCTTCGGGTTCTTGGCGGCGTTAACGTGGCTCTTGACCGAGATGTGCGCCATCGCTCGCTTCAGCTCGGAACGGTGGATGCCGAACTTCGTCTGGTAGGCCGACGCCAGCTGCGCGAAGGCGCCAGGGGCTGAGAGGTTGGCCCAGTAGAGGTCGTTGACCCGGCCGCGGGTGCGCTGCGGAAGGCCGCCGTAGCCGGTGTCCTTTAGCTTCTCGCTACCCAGCGCCAGGGCGATGTCGGAAGCGCCCGAGGCGACCGCATAGACCGCGCCCCGGAAGGCCTCGGTGCCGGAAGCGCACTGGTTCTCGACCCTGGTGACGGGGATGAAGGGGAGGCGCAAGGCCTGCGCCATCGGCACCGCCGACTTTCCGACGCTCTGCTCTTCGATGCTGGTCGCGAACCACGCCGCATCGATGTCATCGGTGCCGACGCCAGCGTCGGCGAGGGCTTCCTCGTAGGCTTCCAGCATCAAGTCCTCGGAGTCGGAATCCCAGCGCTCTCCGAAGCGCGAGCAACCCATTCCGAGAACCACCACTCGATCACGAATTCCACTAGGCACAGGCTTGTCCTTTGTTCGTTCCACACGGAGACGCCTTCCAGAAGTAACTGCTCGCGGTCCCGCTTTGGTCCACGAACTTGGCTCGGAATACGAACCGCATCCGGGCCCCGACCTCGATGCCCTCGTCCCCGATGTCGGTGAAGTCGATCATCAGGCGGCCGCCGCCGTCAAAGTCGACCATGCCATAGCGCGCCGGTGGGTCCGGCGAGTAGGTCAGGGTGTCTGCGGTCCAGCTCATCACTGTGGCGCCGAGGTCGCGGAAGGACTTCGGGCGCTGCGAGTCCCAGGCGCGGCAGTCGGGGTTGACGCAGATCCGGGTGCGCGGGATCTGGGCGGTGCCGCAGACCTCACAAACTCCGCCGACCAGGGAGAGCAGGAAGTCGCGATGGCGGAAGCTCGCGGTTCGCGACGCGGGCACGATGGCCTCGGCTCGTGGGCCGCGGTCGATCTGGAGCAGACCGTGCAGCGTCAGGTAGCGCGGATACGAGCACGGAATCCGCCGCTGGAGTGACTGCGAGATACCCGTCTCGTGCTTCCGGTACTCGCGGATGGCGTCGGTGACCAGAAGCAGAAAGGCGTCTGCGCCCTGGCCGAACCCGGCGATAAGGATGTGCTCGCCGGGCTCGGCGGTCTCGAGGGCCCGCACGAGCATCATCAGCGCATGTGCGGGGCCGCAGTCGCCGCAGCCTTCCCAGAGGTTGTCGGCCAGGCGCGCCTTGCTGAGTCCGGCCGCCTTCGCCACTGCCGAGGCGACGCGCAGGCCGTGCTCCGGCAGGCACAGGTGCTCGACCTGGCTCGGGTCGGTCTGGCTGGCGCTCAGAACCTGCTTCAGAAGGGCCGGGACCGTCCTCATGTAGCCCTCGTCCCTCACCCACCGGGACTCGACCGGCCGGTCGAACTCCCCGTTGAGAATCGGTATGCGGTCGGCGAGATCGACAGTCGCGGTCGCCATCCCCTTGAGCCGGGCGACGACTCCTTCACCGCTACCCACGAGGAGCGCCGCCGCCCCATGGCCGACGGTCAGCTCCTCGGTCGTGGCCGCAAGCACACGCTGCGTGCTCGAGCCGACGCAGAGGGCCGGCCCTCCGCCGGACGACGATTCGAAGGCCAGCCGCAGCGCTGACGTGCCGGCACGCAGGCCTCCGGCGACGTCATAGGCCGGCAGCGACGCCGGGAGATCGAGGGCCGCGGCGACGATGGCCGCGTTCAGCCGCACTGGCTGGGGCGCCGTCGTCGTCCCCAGGATCAGGGCGCTCACGTCGCCCGAGCTCTGGGGCCGTAAACAGTCTCGTGCGGCCTCAACCGCCAGCGTTACTGAGTCCTCATCCCAACCGCTGACCGAGCGTTCGGAGCTGCCGAACGAGGACAAGGCGGAGTTGGACCAAAGGTTTGCAGCCACGATCTCGGACCTGCTTACGCGCGTCGGCGGCACGTACCCGCCGAAACCGATGATTCCCACGTCAGCCAACGGGCATGCCCTCCGCGTCGTACTCGCAGTAACCGTGGTCGATGACGACCGAATCGCGCTCGGCGACGCGGCACTGGAAGGCCGCGCGTCCGGTGCCGAGATGCCAGATCAGGGTCTGAATAGTCTCTCCGGGCCAGACCGGGGCCGTGAACCTTACATCCAGGCGCTTCAGGCGACGCGGGTCGTAGTCGCAGAGGCACCTGAGCAGGGCGTGACCAGCAATCCCGTACGTGCAGAGCCCGTGGAGGATCGGGCGGTCGAAGCCCGCGGCGGTGGCGATCGCGGGATCGATGTGCAGAGGGTTGCGGTCGCCGCTCAGACGGTAGATCAAGGCCGCCTGGGGCAGCGTAGGCAGCGTCATGGTCGCATCCGGCAGTCGGCTCGGCCGCTGGTCCCGTGTCTGCCTGGCGGGTCCGGAAGGTCCTCCAAATCCGCCCTGGCCGCGGCACACGGTGGTGCTGGTTTG
>CAZXGB010000187.1:0-5498 GCA_964640005.1 uncultured Actinomycetes bacterium
CCTGTGAGGTGCGCGTGCGCTCGCGGCGCTCGATCCCCGACCACGAGCTCGCCGAGGCGCTCCTGGGAGCCGTCGAAACCGCCGCCTAGCACAGGTATTTCGGACGAATCCGGTCACGTGGGTTAAACGAACGGCCGCGGCGGGTTGATTGCATCAGGACGGCGCGTATGCCGCACCTTTACGCTCGCCTCGGAACGCTATGAGCCTTCAGCGCAGCCGCCTGACGCCGCTTCGACTGTGGGCTATCCTCGCCGTCCTGCTGCTGTTCGTCGCCCTGGTCTCGATCTGGGGATCGATGCTTAGGCCCCCGGCGGTGACGCCGCATCCCCCGCTGGTTGTGCTCGCCGCCGGGCAGGTCTATGACGGTCCCTCGCAGGCCGCTCCCCGAGTAACCGAAGGAGCCGGTGCATCCGAGCTCGAACCAGAGGACTCCGGCGAGTAGCCTCTAGAGGGCGCCGTTGGGCTGCAGGTGGGGCAGGGGATCTTCCGCCTGCCCCCCGACCCGCACCTCGAAGTGAAGGTGAACCCCTGTAGAAAGCCCGGTCGACCCCTCCACCCCGATCGGGTTACCGACATCGACGTGCTGGCCCGGCTCGACAGTGGCCGAATCCAGATGGGCGTACAGAGTCACCACCCCCGATCCGTGATCGATCATCACGAAGGTTCCGTAACCGGTCTCGCCGTGGCCAACCGCGACCACTGTCCCCGCCGCGGCCGCCATCACCTGCCGGTCGGGGATGACCAAGTCGAGTCCGAAGTGAAAGTGCGGGTAGGGGCCGAACGCTGGCTCCAACGAAAGGTTCGTGGGCCCGAAAGGCTGAGTGATGCTGGCACCTCGCCCGGGCCAGGCAAGCGTGAGCGCGTAATTGAGATGCAGCGCCAGCGCGCTGATCGAGGGCTGCCGGGCTCGGAGCATGGACCGCAATGCCTCGGCCGCCGCCAGGTTTTCGTTCAGCATTCGCTCCCGCTGTACGAGCAGGTTCGCCACCGCCCGAGCAGTTTGCGCGGCGCCTGGGATGAAAGGCGTGGCGATAGCTGCCCGCGCCTCCTCGATCCACTGGCCGAACTGGCTCAGCGCCGATTCCTGGTCAGAGAGCAGCTGCTGCAGGTCGCCGGCGGCGTTGGTCGCCTGGTCGAGCAGGCTTTGTGCCTGCTCGCGGTCTTGCATCCGCAACTGCTCATCGTTCTGCAGCCGTACCAGGTCCTGCCGCAGGCGCTTCGAGATCGCGTCCGCTCGTCCGGCAGCCAGGACGAGTGAGTTGACCCAGCTGAGGGCGTCGCCCAGGCTCCGTGCCGCGACCAGCTCGACGAGGAGGGAGTGCGGCCGGGTGTAGGAAACCCGAGCGAGCTCGCCCACCTGAGCCCGCTCGACCTCGATCCGCGCGCTCGTCGACGAGATCTCCGCGTCGAGCCTCGCGATCTCGCCGTCGAGCTGCTGCACGCGGGTTGCGTCGTCTGCGACCTCGCGCGAGAGCTGGTCGGCGCGAGCGCGGTTGGCCGAGATCGAGGCGGCGAGACCGGTCTGCACATCGATGGCATGACCGAGGCTGGACCCGAGCTCGTCACGGGCAGCCTGCGCGACCTGGGAATCACCTGGAGCCGAAGCAGGCGGAACCGCCGGAGCGCTGGGGCTCGGCGTCGCCGCCGGGGCCGCAAGCGCGAGCACGCAAAAGACGCCCAGCGACCAGATGACGTGTCCGGTGCCGGCCGGGTTGCGATTCACCGCAGGCTCCGCCGGAACGCCGCCGCCGAGGTGATCACGGCGATGCCGGCTCCCGTCGCCAGGACCCCCAGCTCGATCGAGGAGGCGACGCCCTGCGTGACGCCGGGAAGAGCGTAGGCGAGCATCCGCGAGTCGACCGCGTTGGCGGCGCCGTATAAACCAACCAGAAAGAGCGCGGCCAGGGCACCCGCGAGCGCCCCCGAGAGCAGGCCCTCGAAGGTGATCCGCCCGCGCAGGAGCCAGGGCGCCGCCCCTACCAGGTTCATGCTGTCCAGCTCCGCCCGCCGCGCGATCACCACCGCCCGCATCGCGCTGGAGACGACCAGCAAGCCCACCACCATAAGCAGCAGCACGGCGCCGCCGGCGATCAGCCAGCCGACCAGGATTGCACGGCGCAGCCGGTTGTAGACGTCGGGGTCGTACGAGGTCGGGCGCACCGGATCCGCGGTGGCGTCGGCAGTCACCGCACCGACCACCGCCGGCACGTTCCCAAGGTTGTCGACCTGCACCTCCAGGCTGGCCGGGAACGGGTTGCTGTCCGCGAGGCCGGCCAGCTCGGTCAGACCGGGCCTGCTGCGTGCCTCGTCGAGCGCCTTCTCCTTGCTTATATAAGCCACCGACCGAACATCAGGCCGCCTGGACAGGGTCGCCGCCAGCGTGTCGATTTCGTCCTGCGTCGCCCCATCCTTGAGATAGACGCGAACCGTTGCGGCAGTGGCGATCTCCGAGCCGGCCGCCGTCTGGACGGCGACGCCGGCCGCGGTGAAGAGCCCGGCCGCGGTCAGCAGGAGCCACAGGGTTGCTATGGCCGGCATGGCGATCCGCAGCTGACGAGCCCAGCTGCGCATGGCGCCGCCGGCCACCACCGCGATGACGTTGCTGACCGGGACCGAGACCAGCCGGCGGTCGACCTCGAAGCTGCCCCCGACTTCGTCGATCGCCCGGCGCGGCGGCCGGGCAGGACGGGCCCGCGGACGGGGGAGCACCGGCTGGATCCGGCGCAGGTTGCGAACGGGCGGCCGCCGCCGCGATCCCGACGTCATGGATGGCCGAGCCGGCCGAGCGCGCGGCCGGCATCCAGGCGGAAGATCTGGGCCCCCTCACGAAAAGGACGCGGGTGGTGGGTGGCGATGAGCACCGCGATTCCGTGCTTCGCCTGCGCCTCGAGGAGGTCGAAAACCTCCTCGGCCCCACCCGCGTCGAGACTGGCGGCAGGGTCGTCGGCGACCAGGACGGCCGGCTGCGGCGCGAGCGCGCGGGCGACTGCCAGCCGCGCCCGCTGGCCGCCTGAGAGCTGACCGGGCAAACGGTTTGCAACCCGGGCCAGCCCGACCTGCGCGAGCCGCTCACGCGCGCGCTTGCGAGCTGCCGATCCCGGCACCCAGAGGTTGTTGACCTGGATGGCGAAGGCGACGTTCTCGAGGGCGGTCATCTCTTCGATCAGGTGGTGCCGCTCGTACACGGCGCCCACCCGCTTGCGGATCCGCAGCAGCCGCCGGCGCCGGGACCACGGCCCAACGGCGACTCCGGCGACCGAGACACGACCCCAGCTCGGTTTCAGGTCCCCGTGGACGAGGCGGAGAAGACTCGTCTTGCCCGCCTCCATGGGCCCAACCACGTAGACGACCTCTCCGGGCCAGACGGCCAGGTTGATGTCCTCGAGCACGTTGCGCCTGCCCAGGCGCAGGCCGGCGCCGACCAGGGAGACGGCTGCCGGGTGGCTCTTGCCGCCCACCGACGGAATCTGAATGGGCGGCAGCGTTTCCAGCTGCTCGATTGGGTGGCCTGCCTGCGCGCGGCCGCGTAAGCGCGTGCGCAAGCTAACCATGTCCAACGACTATCGGGGCAACGAGCGTCTGCCGCTACCTGACAAATGTCTCGGTCATGCGGTGCCGTTATCCCAGCTCCGGGACATGCCCAGGACGCAGCGAGACAGCTGTCAACGGTGTCGCGGCCGGGTTTCCCGAGGGCCTCTGATGACGCTGGACCCACACCTTCCGTCCTTGGCGCTTCCGCGCAACCCGGCGCCGGCCGACCGTTGCTCCAGGTGGTACGGGCAGCTATCCGGTCCGGCGAACGCTCAAGGCTCTACCGCATTTGGCTGCTCGCCGCATCGGGCCTCCTCGCGGCCGTCTCGGCGCTACCGTCGACGCCAGCACGCGCGGCTGTGGTCGCGGCCGATCCCGCGGTGACGACGAGCTCGATCCGGCTCCAGGTTGCGGCCGCCCGCGACAGCCTGAGCAAGAAAGGACCCCGCGCGCTCACCCCAGTCACCAAGTACCGCTGGCTGCTCAACCTGGACAACACGGGCGAGCCGAGCAAGGCCGACGACCCGCTTTGCCATCCGAGCTCTAACAGCAGGTACCCGCAGGGGTGCATGTGGCCGTCCGTGCGCTACGCGCTCGCCAGCCCAGTTGTCAGCGAGGGCACCGAGGCCGACTGGAACGCCACCCTGCCTCTGCCTTCATTCGACCCGGGCACGGGCCGCGGGCTGCCGAACAACTGCCCGACCGCCGCCCAGCCCATACATCCCTGCCGGTACCTGGTCACGGTGATGGCCGACGGCTACCAGATGGGCGGCGTCCACTTCGCCGTTCCCATGACCGGCGGCGTCGTCAAGGTCTACCTGAACCCCTATCCGATCCCGCTCGGCACCGTCCGCCTCAAGGTCTTCGATGACTCCAAGCCGACGGACGGCACATTCGACGAGCAGCGCGAGCAGGGCATCGTGGGATTCCAGGGCTTCCTCGCCGACCCCGACGGCATCGTCTCCACCGACTACTTCGGCAACCCGCTCTGCACGCAGTACAAGACCGATCCCACGAGCGGCCTGATCGTCCTCGATGCCAACGGGCGGCCGACGCCGCTGCCACCCGCCGACCCGGCGCCGCCCGATCCCAAGACCGGCTACTACAACCCGACCGTGCCCGGGCACTGCCTGAGCGACACCAACGGCGACATCGTCATCCCCAACATCGCGCCCAGCCACTACAGCGCGAGCGTGACGGCGCCCGACAACTCGCCGGTCCACTGGGTCCAGACCACGACGCTCGAGGGCGCCCACGACTTCGACGTCTGGGTGATCCCCGACCAGACCGGGATGGACACCGAGCTGGTGGTGGCCGGCGAGCCGGTCCCCTTCGTCCATTTCGGCTTCGCCCATGAACAGGCTCCACCGCCCGACTGGGCGTGCCCGCAGGGCGGAACGCCGGGGCAGACGTCGGGCTGCGGCGTGATCAAGGGTCAGCTGTTCGGGGCCATCCCCTACGTCCCCGGCATCAACGGCCTGCCGGGCGTCGGCGGCGCCAACGGCCAGAGCGGTCTCAAGCTCGACCGCCCGATCGACCGCGGCTGGGTGGCACTCAACAGCCTCCAGGCGTCGACCGGCGACGTGGACACGATGGTTACGACCATCCCGACCGACAGCCAGGGCTACTTCACGTTCAACAACGTCCCCGACGGGGACTACCTGATGACCATCTGGGATGAGCCCCAGGAGTACGCGCTCGACCAGTTCAACGTGACCATAAATCGGGGTGCGGTCGTCGACATGGGCGTGCTCCCGCTGCTCGGCTGGTTCGCCCACGTCTACGGCCGCGTCTGCATCGACCTGAACGGCAATGGCCGCTGCGACCCGGGCGAGCAGGGCCTCTTCCACGCGACGGTCCAGAACCTCAACCGCACCAACAACGCGATGGTCGGCGGCATCAACACAGCCGAGACCGACAACAACGGCAACTACGACTTCAAAGAGGCCTACCCGCTGGGCCTGATG
>CAZXGB010000188.1:0-5463 GCA_964640005.1 uncultured Actinomycetes bacterium
GCGCCCATCGATCCGGTCCGGCTCTACGTCGGCAACGTGCCCGGTCCGATGTTCGCGACCTCGCTGCTGGCGGTCGTCATCGGGGCGGCCTGGCTCTGGTACGCCCACCGCCTGTCGCTGGCCGTGCTGCTTGGCTTTGCCCTCGGAGCCGCGATCCCCATCGGGCTCTGGCATTGGAATCCCGGCTACCAGCTGGACAGCGGACCGGCCTGGTTCGTGATTGCTCTGCTGCTCGCCGACCGGGCGCACCTGCCCCACTCTCGTGCATCGCGCCCGCTCCTCGGGCTCGCCGCCGGCATCACCGGTGTCGGGTTGCGCCGGCAGGGCCTCGGGATCGAGGCGGTGTTCCTGGCCGTGACCGGCCTTCAGCTGGTGGTGGCTGCCGTCGAGGGCACCGAGTGGGCGCTGGTCCACCGGAGGGGCCTGGGCACGTCCGTCAAAGCCCTCCGCAAGGCGCCCTCGGCCCGGCCGGCGGCCGGGAGCAGCCGGACCCGGCCCCGAAGGGAGCCCGCTAAGGCCAGATATCGCGGCGCTTGATGAACTGATCGCGCCGCGGGCCGACTCCGATCAGGTCGATTCGGGTGCCGATCTCGGTCTCTATCAGCTCGACGTAGTCGCGGCAAGCCCTGGGCAGATCCTCCCACTTCCGGGCGCTGCCGATCGGTTCGCGCCAGCCCTCGAGCTCCACATACTGCGGCTCGCAGTGCTTGAGGTGGGAGATGTTGGCCATCGGGTGCGTGTGCCTCTCGCCCCGGAACTCGTAGGCGGTGCAAACCTTGATCCTGTCCAGCTCGTCGAGGATGTCGAGCTTGAGCAGCGCGGCTGACTCGCAGCCGTTGACGCGCACGGCGTAGCGGGCGACACAAGCGTCGAACCAGCCCACGCGGCGGGCGCGCCCCGTGACCGTACCGAACTCGTGGCCACGCTCGCGCAGCTGATCGCCGATGTGATCTTCGAGCTCGGTCGGGAAAGGCCCGTAGCCGACGCGGGTGGTGTAGGCCTTGAAGCAGCCCAGCGTCAGGTCGATCTTGGTCGGCGGTATGCCGGAGCCGGTCACCGCGCCCCCGGCAGTCGGATTGCTCCCGGTTACGTAGGGATAGGTCCCGAAGTCGAGATCGAGCATCGTCGCCTGCGCGCCCTCGAGAAGGATGTTGCGGCCGGCGTCCAGCTCTCCCTGGACCAGCGGGAAGGTGTCCTTGATGTAGGGATCGAGGATCTGCGCGTAGCCCAGGTACTCCTCGAGGATCTGCCCGGTGGCCAGCGGTTCCTCGTCGTAGAGCTTTTCCAGGATCGGGTTCTTCACCTGCCCGACGACGAAGTCGATCTTCTTGCGCATGAAGGCCTCCTTCTGGAGGTCGCCCACCCGAAAGCCGATCCGCCTCACCTTGTCGCCGTAGGCCGGGCCGACGCCCCGCCAGGTGGTGCCCAGGCGATCGTCGCCGCGAACGCCCTCTTCGAGCTTGTCGAAGAGCGGGTGGTAGCTCATCACCATGTGCGCTCGTTCGCTGATCACGAGGTTGTCGGGCTCGATCCCGCGCTCCCGCAGCTGCTCGATCTCCTTGATCAGGACGCGCGGATCGACGACCACCCCGTTACCGATCACGCAGGTGCAGTGGGGATAGAGGATCCCGCTGGGGAGGAGCTGGAACTTGAACTCGCCGTGCTCGGTGACGACCGTGTGGCCGGCGTTGTTGCCGCCCTGCGGGCGGATGACCATGTCCGCGCGCTCGGCCAGGAGGTCGATGACTTTGCCCTTGCCTTCATCCCCCCACTGGCCACCCACGATGATCACGACCATCTAGGGGAAGCCTCCAACGGGCACAGTGGGCCGATCGCGCTTGACATCACCATCCAGAAGGCTACTCGTCGTCGTCGATCGAGGTGCCGCGTCGCTGTTCGAGGTTGTAGAAGAGCGTCTGATCCTTTCGGAAGCGCAGCTTGACGGTGCCGGTCGGCCCGTTCCGGTGCTTGGCCACGATCACCTCGGCGATCCCCGGCTCCTCCGTCTTGTCGTTGTAGTACTCATCTCTATAAAGAAACACCACAATATCGCTGTCCTGTTCGATGGAACCGGACTCGCGGAGGTCGGAGAGCATCGGCCGCTTGTTGGGCCGCGCCTCGGGCGCGCGCGAGAGCTGGGAGAGGGCGATCACGGGCACCTTCAGCTCGCGCGCGAGCCCTTTCAGCGAGCGAGAGATCGAGGACACCTCCTGGACGCGGTTGTCGTCGCGGCTGACGCGCCCGCGCATCAGCTGAAGGTAGTCGATGACGATCATGCCGATGTTCTCGCGCTGCTTGGCCTGGCGCGCCTTGAGCATCAGGGTCAGCTCGTCGAGAACGGGCGACTCGTCGATGAAGATCGGGGCGTTCTCGAGCGGGCCGATGGCGCTCACGAGGCGCTCGAACTCGCGATCGCTGAGGAGGCCGCGATGCATGCGCTGGGAGTCGATCTGCGCCTGCTGGCAGAGAAGGCGCTCGACGAGCTGCTCCTTCGACATTTCGAGGCTGAAGATCGCCACGGGGACCTTGTTGTGGACCGCCGCGTAGAGGGCGACGTTGGTCGCCCACGAGGTCTTTCCCATTGCAGGGCGGCCCGCCACAATGATCAGGTCCGACCCCTTGAAGCCGCCCGTCATCCGGTCGAGGTCATGGAACCCGCTCGGCACCCCGAGTACGCCGGTGCCTGAGACCATCTGCGCCTCCACCCTCTCCATTGCCTGCTTGAGCAGCGGATAGAGGCTTTCGAGGTTGGTGGTGACGCGCTGGTCCGCGATCTCGTAGATCGCCCTCTGCGCCTCGTTGAGGGCCTCGTCGGCGGCCAGCGCGTCGTCGAACCCAAGCCCCGTGACCGAGGCGCCCGCCGAGATGAGCCGGCGTTTCTGGGCGCGATCCTTGACGATTCGCGCGTAGTAGTCGACGTTGGCCGCGGTCGGCACCGATTCCTGGATGAGGGCGATAGCGACCCGCCCGCCCACCCGCTCGAGCACGCCCATCTTGGTCAGCTGGTCGGCCATGGTTACGTTGTCGATCGGCTCGCCGGCCTTGAACAGCTCGAGGGCGGCCCGGTACATCTGGCCGTGGTTCTCGCGATAGAAATCGCGCTCCTCGAGGATGTCGATGGCCAGGGTGATGGCCGCCGGGTCGAGGAGGATGGAGCCGATCACCGCCTGCTCCGCCTCGAGATCGTGGGGCGGAACCCGGCCCTCAGAGCGAACTACAGGTGTGGTGGTCGCCATCGGGCCGGGCGAAGTTTACCTAGCGGTCGGAGGTGACGATCAGGTTTATGTGAGCGGTGACGTCCCGGTGCAGGCGGAGCTGCACCTGGTGCTCGCCCAGCTGCTTGATCGGCTCCCTGAGCTCGATCTTGCGGTGGTCGACCTCAACCTGGTGCTGCTGCTTGAGCGCCTGCGCGATGTCCTGGTTGGTGATGGCCCCGAAGGCCTTTCCCTCCTCTCCTGTCCTGAGCCGGACGACGACCGTGCGGTCACCGATCTCGTCGGCGAGCGCCTGCGCCTCGTCCCGGTCCTTGGCCTCCCGCTTGCCCGCCGCCTCGCGAATTCGCTTGGCCTCGGCCTCGACGCCCTTGTGGGCGACGACCGCCAGCTTGCGCGGGAGCAGGAAGTTGCGCCCGTAGCCGTCGGCGACGTCTTTGATCTCGCCGGCGCGGCCGATGTTCTCCACGTCCTTGGTCAGCATTACCTTCAAGCCGATCGATCCTCCGAATCTCGGGACAGGACCCTGAGCCTGCCCGGCAGTGAACTCCCCCACCGGCCCGCCGCACCGCGCAGCGCGGCAACCGCGGCGCCGGCCGCGCCACCCACGTCCTGATCGAAGACGCTGTCCCCGCGCCGAATCGCGATCTGGTGCTCCTTGACCAGTTCGTCTGGACAGGCGTCGACGAACACCTTTACGGAGAGGATCGCCAGCGCCAGCATGTCCAGCTCGCCCAGGACCGGGATCCAGGCCGGGAAATCGATCGGACTGAAGATCAGCGCCAGCGTTCCCAGCAGAGCAGCCTTTGGCGCCCTGGGCACGCGTTCGTCGCGGAGCAGGCAGTAGGCCAGTTTGCCTTGGCGCGGAACCTCCATGAGGACGGTTCGTACGCGTGAAAAGTTGAGGGGCATGTGAGCGACATCCAAGCCTACCCTCTCCAGCGAGTCACCAGCCGCTTAACATCCCCGCGGGAAGGTGGCTACTCAGGCGCAGGCTACCGGTCCGGAAGCCGCACCGCAACGTTACGGAAGGCTGCGGCATACGGCGCTGGCCTCTTTCTGGTTCGGCCAGTTCTTCCTCTGGCAGCCCGTCGGCACGGTGCTGATTCAGCACCAGGTGGACGACCTGGTTCCGCCTTCCGCGCAGGGGACCGCGCTTGGCGTCCTGATCGGCTGCGGCGGCTTCGTCGCCATGGCTCTGCCGCCGATCGTCGGGGCCTGGTCCGACCGCCTGACCACCCGCTTCGGCCGGCGGCGTCCGATCATCGTCGCCGGCACCCTCGGTACCACGATCGGCCTCGCGGTGCTCTTCGCCGCCCACTCGTACCTGCAGCTGCTCGCCGGCTACATGATCGTGCAGGTCTTCTTCAACGGTGCCGGAGCCGCCTACGCCGGACTGGTGCCCGACGTCGTCCCCGCTGATGAGTTCGGCCAAGCGAGTGGGTATTTGGCCACGATGGTCCAGCTGGGCAGCGGCGCCGGCCTGGCCGTGACAGCGCTCATCACCGGCCCCCGCTATCCGGTCAGCTACCTGGTCATCGCCGGCGTCATTCTGCTGAGCGTCGTCCCGACGGCGCTCGTGGCGCGGCGCGAGGGGCTGGAGTCCGTCCCAGCCCGTCCCCACGTCGCATTGAGTCACGCAGCTCGCGATTTCCTGCGGCCGCTCTGGAGCGGCGATTTCGGCTGGGTCGTCGCCACCCGCCTGTGCACGACCGCCGGCATCAACGCGGTGGCCTACTTCCTGTTCAACTTCTTCCGGGATGTCGTTCACGTCAAAGACCCCGGGACGTTCACTCCCGAGTGGTTCCTGGTCGTGCTCATCACCGCAGTACCTTTCGGGCTGGTTGCGGGCGCAGCCTCAGACCGTGTCGGCCGGAAGCCGTTCGTGTACGCCAGCGGAGCTCTGCAGTCTCTGGTCGCGCTCGTCTACATCGTCTTCTTCCCGACCAACCAGGCCCTGGTCTTCGCGATCGGCGCCGTCTACGGCATCGGCTACGGCTGCTACTACGCTGTCGACTGGGCGCTCGCCTGTGACACGCTTCCCGATCGTGCCTCCCCCGCCAAGGACATGGGCCTCTTCCATGTCGCGTTCACGCTCCCGCAGACGTTCGTGCCCGCCATTGCCGGCATCGCGCTCGACCACTTCAACCGAGTGGCGCCGAACAGCGGCTACCGGGTCGTCTTCTCGGGCGCGGTGGTATTCCTGCTGCTGGGGACGCTGCTGGTGAGCCGCATCCGGTCGGTGCGCTGA
>CAZXGB010000189.1:0-5447 GCA_964640005.1 uncultured Actinomycetes bacterium
CCGGGGGCGCGAGGGGGCCGCTGGTGAAGCGCCGGCCCGTGACCTCGTCCGCGTAGAGCGCGAGCCAGTAGCGCCGCTCACCCGGGGCGAACGGCTGAACGGGCAGCGAGCGCAGGCGCTCCGCCCGCTCATCTACCGCGTCCGTGATCTCGGAAATGACACCGTGCACCATCACGCTCCAGCCGCTTCCGGTCCGGCTGTCCCAGCCGTCGATCTCGAAACACGACTGGGTCATCGGCCCATGCGCCAGCTTGGCCCCCGGAGCGGTCCGGAAGACCACAGCGTCATCGCCGGCAACATAGTTGACCGGGAAGATGTCGGGCCGGCCGTCGATCACGACCGCAACGCGACCCAGGTCATGCATTCGGAGCAGGCGCCAGCACTCCGCCTCCGGAATCTCCGTCACCGACTCCGGTAGTGGCTGACCTGACCTGCCCACGTCTGGCGTGTCCATCTCGTAACCGATCGTATCCCCTGCATACCCGAACGACCGCCGCCCGAAGGGCCCTAACGAAGCCAGGACTTGAACCCCGGTGAAACAGGCCGAAAGGCCTTAGTGACGAGACGGCTGGACGGGTTGACTGATGGCAGACCAAATCACCGGGAGAAACCCCCGAATCAGGGTCGAACCCATAACAGGAGGACTTGTCCAATGACTACCGGAATGAGATGGCGGATCATCTCGCTGCAGGCGGTGCTGGTCCTGGTGCTCGGCTTCGTGTCGGGCGTCCTTTTCTGGGCCAACGGCTTCACGACCAGCCAGGTTCGCAACGAGCTGGTGGCGCAGAAGATCTACTTCCCAGGCCCTGACCAGATCAAGGCGGGTGGTGCTCTCGACCCCGCGGAGTTCCCGCAGGAGATCCGGCAGTACGCCGGGCAGCCGGTTGACACCGGTGAGAAGGCGCGCGTTTATGCGAACGACTTCATCGGCATCCACCTGGACAAGGTCGCCAACGGCCAGACCTACTCGCAGGTGAGCACGGCCGCCCAGGCGGACCCGACCAACACCAAGCTGGCGGCTCAGAAGGCGACCCTGTTCCAGGGTGAGACGCTGCGCTCGATCCTGCTCAACGCCTACGGCTGGTGGACGATGGGCGTCTACGCCGGATATGCGGCGATCGCGATGGTGGCGGCGGCTCTGGCGGTCTTCGCCGCCCTGGTCTTCGAGCTGGCGCTGATGATTCGCGCACCCCGGACGGAGGGCGCGCGCGCGAACGTCGCCAAGGCCGCGGTCTAGCAACACAAGCAACGGCCGGGGCCCCGAAGGCCCCGGCCGCGCTTTTGTCCGAGGAGTTTCAGATGGTTCGCGTGATGCTGGTCGACGATCACGAGGTGGTTCGCCAGGGGATTCGCTGGCTGCTCGAGGCGCACGGCGACTTCGAGGTTGTCGCCGAGGCGAACAGCGCGAAGGCGGCGGTCGAACTGGCATCCGCACAGCAGCCGGACGTGGTCGTCATGGACGTTCGGCTGGGCAGCGAAAGCGGGATCGAAGCCACACGCGACATCCTGACCCGCCATCCCAAGACGCGGGTTGTGATGCTGACCACCTACGACGACGACGAAGCGCAGTTCGCTTCGATCATGGCTGGCGCCTCGGGCTACGTGCTGAAGCAGGTGCGAGGCGGTGAACTGGTGCGATCGATTCGGGCGGTGGCCGCGGGCGAGAACCTTCTCGACCAGCAAATGACCAACGCCATGCTCGAGCGGATGCGGCGTGGTAAACACCACACGCACGACCAGCGGCTCGGACGCCTCTCGGCTCAAGAGGAGCGAATCCTCACCCTGGTCGCCGAGGGGCGGACGAACGCCGAGATCGGGTCCCAGCTCCAGTTGGCTGAGAAGACCGTCAAGAACTACGTGTCGAGCATCCTCTCAAAGCTCGAGGTGCGGCGCCGCGCTGAGGCCGCCGCCTATCTGGTCACACACACCAGCCAGTGATGTTCGGGCGTTATTCGCCAGGCGTTCGTGAACGCCGGGCGAGGTACGCCGCCGCCTCGGCCCGCCGGGCGACGCCCAGCTTGGAGAGGATTGCGGAGACGTAGTTCTTCACCGTCTTTTCGGCCAGGTGAAGCTCGTCCGCGATGTCTTTGTTGGTCTTGCCGTCCGCGATCAGCCGCAGGATGCGCTCTTCGTGCGGGGACAGGCGCGCCAGCTTCTCGTCCTTCAGCAGCTGCCTCGCGTTGCGCAGCTTCTCGAGCACTGAAGCGGTCATCGCGGGATCCAGGAGAGCCTTCCCCTCTCCCACCGTCCGGATCGCCCGAACCAGGTCGCCCCCCCTGATCTCCTTGAGTACGTAACCCGCCGCGCCGGCCATGATCGACGCGAAGAGCGCGTCCTCGTCGGCGAACGACGTGAGCATGATGACCCGCGTCTGCGGCCGCTCGGCGCGGATCAGGCGGGTGGCCTCGATGCCGCTGCCGTCACCGAGCATCACGTCCATCACCACGACGTCGGGCCGCGTCGCCCTCGCCTGAACCAGCGCCTCGTCGAAACCGCCGGCTTCGGCGACTACGGCGATCTCGTTGTTCGCCTCGAGCAGTGAGCGGATGCCCTTGCGGACCACCTCGTGGTCGTCGACGAGCATCACACGCAGGCGGTGGACCTCAGCTGACACGGGCGAACGCTAACATCACGCGACCCGCGGGTCCGACCGTACAGCGGAGGGGCGGCCTCCGGCAGTCCCTTCTGATGCGGGTCCTCCGGCCCTCGCAAACAGGGAAGCGGCGGGCGATCGTGCTCAGGTGTGGTCCCCCTGCCGGGGACGCGCTCAAGGAGGATTCGATGAAAGCCGCGATCGTTCAGGCATTTGACAAGCCGCTTCGAATCGAAGAGGTTGCCCAGCCCACACCCGAAGCGGGTCAGGTGGTCGTGCAGATCGAAGCGTCAGGACTCTGTCACACAGATATCCACGCCGCGCACGGCGACTGGCCGGTCAAGCCGTCGCTCCCCTTCATCCCCGGCCACGAGGGAGTCGGCATCGTGACGGCGACCGGGCCCGGTGTGACCCGCGTCAAGGAGGGCGACCGCGTCGCCATCCCCTGGCTTGGCCGCGCCTGTGGCACGTGCGAGTACTGCAGCTCGGGGTGGGAAACCCTCTGCGAGCAGCAGCTGAACACCGGCTACTCGATCGACGGTGGATACGCCGAGTACGCGAGGGCGTACGCGGACTACGTGGGGCTGGTGCCCGCCGGGCTGGATCCGTTTGCGGCCGCCCCGCTCACATGTGCGGGAGTGACCACGTACAAGGCGGTGAAGGTATCGGGAGCACGCTCCTCCGACCTGGTCGCCATCTTCGGTGTTGGGGGCCTCGGCCACATGGCCATCCAGTACGCGAAGATCGCCGGCAGCACCGTCGTCGCCGTCGACCTGATCGACGACAAGCTCGCCATGGCCAGGGAAGTGGGCGCCGACTACGTGGTCAACGCCGCTCGCCAGGACCCGGTCGAAGAGATCAAGAAGCTCGGCGGCGCGGACCAGGCCATCGCGCTGGCGGTCGCACCGAAGGCGTTCGAGCAGGCGTTCCGGTCGCTCCGACGAAGGGGAACGCTCGTGTTCGTCGCGCTACCCGCGGACAACCACGTCCAGCTGCCTATTTTCGAGACGGTTCTCAACGGCATCACAGTCATCGGGTCGATCGTGGGAACGCGGGTCGACCTCGCCGAGGTCTTCGAGCTGCACGTGTCGGGGCGCACGCACGTCCTCTACGAGAAGCGCCGCCTGGAAGACGTCAACCAGGCCATGGAGGACGTCGAGAAGGGAAGGGTGACGGCCCGCTGCGTCTTCGACCTAACCGGCGCCAGCCGGCCCCCCGAGGCTCGCGAGCGCGCGACCCTTCGGCACCCACTTTGGGAAGCGGGTAACCCTAGACCACCGACCCGTACAGCGCGACCGTCCGTTCCGCAATCACCGGCCAGGTGAACTCTTCCAGCACCCGCCGCCGCCCGGCCACCCCCATCCGCCTCGCCAGCTCGGGATCGCGTAGGACCTCATCGATCCGCTCGGCCAGCCGGCGCACGAACGGCTCCTCGTCGCCGGGTTCGTAGTCGACCAGGTACCCGGTCTCCCCGTCGACCACGATCTCCGGGATGCCTCCGACCCGAGAGGCGACGACCGCAGTCTCACAGGCCATTGCCTCCAGGTTGACCAGGCCGAATGGTTCGTAGACGGACGGGCACACGAAGACGGCCGCGCCCGAGTAGAGGTAGATGACCTCCTGCCGGGGCAGCATCTGCTCGATCCAAACCAGGCCACCCCGCTCCGCCTGCACTCGCTGCCTGAGGGCGGAAACCTCGGCCGCGATCTCCGGAGTGTCGGGGGCTCCGGCCGCGAAAACCAGCTGGTAGCTGGGGTCGATCGCGAGGGCGGCGGCGAGGAAGAGGTGAACGCCCTTCTGGCGCGTGATCCGGCCGACGAAGAGGGCGTATGGGCGGTCGGGGTCGACGCCGTAGCGCTCCAGCACCTCCCGCGACACCTGAGGCCGGTATTCCTCGGCGTCGATGCCGTTGTGGATCACGTGCACGCGCTGCGGATCCACCTCTGGATAGCAGGCGAGGACATCCGCCTTCATGCCCTCCGAGACCGCGATCACCGCATCCGCGCCCACAAGCCCCGTCCGCTCGCAAAACGTGGAGAGCGCGTATCCGCCCCCCAGCTGCTCCGCCTTCCAGGGCCGCAGCGGCTCGAGGCTGTGCGTGGTCACCACATGCGGTACTCCCCAGGTCAGCTTCGCCAGGTGACCGCCGAGGTTCGCGTACCAGGTGTGGCTGTGCACGAGGTCCACGCCCTTGACGCCGGCCACCATCTCGAGGTTGATCGACATCGCCTGGAGCGCGGCCGCCTCTGGTTTGGGCTCAGCGAGCGCCGCCCAGGGTTGATGAGCGACGACGCCGGGCTCGTGCCGGGGACCGCCCCAGCAGTGCACTGAAAGCTGAACGCGCTCGCGTAGCTCACGGGCGAGGTATTCGACGTGTACCCCGGCCCCGCCGTAGACCTCAGGCGGGTATTCGCGCGTGAGCAGGGCGACTGCGATCAAAGTTCGCCGCTGTCGACCGTCTGGCCTTTCGCGAGTGCGACGATGCCCTTCTTCGAGACATGGAAGCGGTGCCGGTCCATTTCGACGTCGACGCCGATGCGCGCGCCGGGTGGCACGTGCACGTTTTTGTCGATGATCGCGTTGCGCACGACGGCGCCACCGCCGATGTTGACCGAGTCCATCAACACCGAGCCTTCGACCAGCGCGCCGGTGTGCACGAAGACGCCCGGTGAAAGAACCGATTTGCGCACCGTGCCTCCGGAGATGATCGCGCCGGGGCTGACCATCGAGTCGACCGCGAGGCCGCGCCGCCCATCCTCGTCGAACACGAACTTGGCCGGTGGCAGCTCGTTCAGGCCGGCCCGGTAGATCGGCCACTCGAGGTTGTAGAGGTTGAAGATCGGATCGGGCTCGA
>CAZXGB010000190.1:0-5405 GCA_964640005.1 uncultured Actinomycetes bacterium
GCATCTGTGCTTCCGCGAATGCGCGCACGCGGTCCCGCGCGTACTCGATCTCGCGGACGTCTTCGGGCGCGAGCTGGCTGTACGCGCGCTCGATCTCCTCGCGCGTCACCCGGAAGCGCTCGGGGTTCCAGCCATCAAGCTGTTCCGAGTACTCGCGGACGGCCGCTTCGCCGCGGTCGCGGACGTCCGCGATCATCCCGCGGACGGTTTCGATCACCTGCTCGCGGTCGCTCTCCTGAGTCGGCGGGGACTCCTTGAACCAACGGACCGCGACCGGAGGATCGTCGACTCTGGCCATGATTCCATTTACGGACGCCGTCACGAAGGGCGCAACTGCTCGCTCAATGCCCCGGGCAGCTGCGGATTGTGGAGCGCCAGCGGGGGCGTCCGCTACGTCAGCTGGCTACGCCGAGCGGGCAGGAGGCTCCTCGAGCGCATCGGGCATCGGGAGGGCGACCGTGAAGACGCAGCCCTTGCCGACCTGGCTGGTCAGGGTCACCCGGCCGCCCATCGCCTCGACCAGCCGTCGCGTGAGCGCGAGGCCCAGTCCGGTGCCCTCGCCGCGGCGCCCTTGGGAGAGCTTCGAGAACTCGTCGAAGGCCAGAGGCTGGAGCTCGGCGGGGATGCCGGGGCCATCGTCGGTCACCGATATGACGATCTCGTCGCCGCGGCAGAACGCGCTGATCGTCACGTGCCCGCCCTCGGGGGTGAACTTGACCGCGTTCGCGGCCAGGTTGACCAGCGCCTGGGTCAGGCGCAGGCGGTCAGCCGTAACGCTGATGTTGGAACTGGCCTGGGAGGCCAGCTCCAGAGACTTCGCGGCCGCCAGCGGCTGCATGCGCGCGGCGACATCGGCGACGACCGCCGCCACGTCCACCTCCTCCTGCTTGACCTCGAGTCGCCCGGCCGCGACTTTGCTCAGGTCGAGCACGTCGTTGATCAGCTCGAGCAGGTGCTGGCCCTGGCTCCGAATGTGATCGAGATAGCGGCGCTGGCGCGCCGACAGCCGCCCGAGGCGGGGATCCTCGAGCAGCTGCGCGAAGCCGATGATCGAATTGAGCGGTGTCCGCAGCTCGTGACTCATGGCGGCCAGGAACCGGCTCTTCTCCTCCGACTCATGGAGCGCCTGCTCGGCCGCCTTCTGCGCGCTGAGGTCGGTGACCAGGGCAACGAGACCAACCACCGCCCCCGACTGGTCGCGGATCTCCGAAGTCGACACGGAGCCCCACACATGGGTTCCATCGGCCGCAAGATAGCGGCGGTCGGCGCGTCCGGACCAGCCGTTGAGCCGGGAGGCGAACCTCCGGCGCTGCGCGGGCTCATCGTCGGGATCGGTGAAGTCCCACACCGTCCGCCGCATCAGCGTCGCCACGTCAGTGCGCAGGATCTCGGCCATCCGCCGGTTGGCGTAGATGGTCCGGCCCTCGGCGTCGACGTACCATGCTCCTTCGATCGCCGACTCCAAGAGGGTGCGGTAACGCTCCTCGCTCTCCCGGAGGGCCTCGTGCGCGCGGGCGGCTTCGATCGCCGGCGCCACCTGTGCCGCCAGCATCAGGGCAACCTCGACGTCCCGGGTCGTGAATTGCCTTGGCTCGAAGGCGCAAAAGGCCATGACCCCGATCGCGCGTCCACTGACCAGGAGCGGGACCGCGACGACTGAGGTGACGCCGTTCTCCACCCACGCGGTGATCGCATCCGGCCAGCCGGGGTAGTCATTGACGACGACGGGCTCCCGGCTCCTCAGCACCGCCGCCGCGACTCCCTCGCGCGTCGCCGTCTCGCTCTCCGCGTGAGGCGCGCTGGGGTTAATGATCCGCAGGCGGTTGGACGTCTCGTCCCGGAGCACGACCACTCCGCGTACCCGCCCCAGGAGCTGGCGGCCGCACTCGACCGCAAGGTCGGCGAGACGGATGGGGTTGAGCTCACCGCTGGCGGCCCGAGCAACCCGGTTCAACGCCTCGAAGAGGCGCGCCTGCTCGGCCGTCTCCGCGAGCAGCGCGGCATTACGCTCGACCAGCTCTTGCTCGCGGCGCCTGGCCTCAACCAGGAGTTCACGGTGATTAGCCACGGTTGTCATCTTGATGGATTGACAGGAGAACTGGACAAGACGGCGTCACCGGCGTCGAAAAGCCGTCGACTTGGCGGCGTCTCTCCGTCACCGCGGGGTCAAGGGCTTCCCCGGTTAGAGCAGGGCTTCTTCGGTGTCCGGGTGGAAGAGGTGCAGCGACCTGCTGTCGAGGCCGAGCGGGACGCGATCGCCGGGCTTTGCCGAAAGCCGAGGATCTACCCGGGCGGTGACGGTGTCCTCCCCGACCTGCCCGTACAGGAACTGATCGGAGCCGAGGCGCTCGACCACGTCGACCTTGAGCTCGACGCGAGCGCCGTTGTCGACCCGGTCCGTCAACGCCTCCGGGCGGAACCCGAGCACCGCCCGCTCGACGCCGGCCGGGCGGGGCAGCGGCGCCTCGAAGCCAGAGCCCTTCGCGGTCCCGTTCTGGATGGTCACCGGGACGAAGTTCATGGTCGGGGTCCCGATGAACCCGGCGACGAACATGTTGGCGGGATGGTCGTAGATCTCCGCCGGCGAGCCGACCTGCTGAAGGATGCCCGCGTTCATGATCGCGATGCGGTCGCCCATGGTCATCGCCTCAACCTGGTCGTGGGTCACGTAGATGAAGGTCGTCTCCAGTTCGCGATGCAGCTTCTGGAGCTCGATCCGGGTCTGGCTCCTGAGCTTGGCGTCGAGGTTCGAAAGCGGCTCGTCGAGCAAGAAGACCTTCGGATTGCGGACGATCGCGCGGCCGAGGGCGACCCGCTGCCGCTGGCCGCCTGAGAGGGCCCGTGGCTTGCGGCGGAGGAACTCCTCCAGGCCCAGGATCTGCGCCGCTCGCCGTACCCGCTTTTCGATGTCGGCCTTCGGCATCCGCTTCATCTGGAGCGGGAAGGCCATGTTGTCGAAGACGGACATGTGCGGGTAGAGCGCGTAGGACTGGAACACCATGGCGATGTCGCGGTCCTTGGCGGGGACGGCGTTGACGATGCGATCGCCGATCCTGATCTCGCCCTCACTGATCGACTCCAGGCCCGCCAGCATGCGCAGCGCGGTCGACTTGCCGCAGCCCGAGGGTCCGACCAGGACCATGAACTCGCGGTCCATCACGTCGAGGTTGAAGTCGCGGACGACCGTCACCTCGGGGACGTAGCGCTTGACGACGTGGTCGTAGGTGACTGACGCCATATCGGCTTACCCCTTCACGGAACCGGCCAGGATGCCGCGGACGAAGTAGCGCTGGAGGCTGAAGAAGACGATCAGCGGCACGATCATGGAGATGAAGGCCCCCGCCGTCAAAAGGTGATAGCCGCCGCCGAGAGAGTTGACCAGGTTGGTCAGGGTCACCGTTATCGGCGCCACCTCCGGCGTCCCGCCGACGTAGATGAGGGCGACCAGGAGGTCGTTCCAGACCCACAGGAACTGGAAGATGACGAGCGACGCGATCGCCGGCACC
Organism: uncultured Actinomycetes bacterium; assembly: GCA_964640005.1. Classification (GTDB taxonomy): domain Bacteria; phylum Chloroflexota; class Dormibacteria; order Dormibacterales; family Dormibacteraceae; genus CAZHAC01. The sequence goes on from CAZXGB010000190.1 coordinate 3,507, forward strand.
GAGAGCGGAAGCACGATTCGGAAGAAGACGGTGAGACTGCCGGCGCCGTCGATCTCGGCCGATTCGAAGAGGTCGGCGGGCAGGGCTCGGAAGAAGTTGGCCAGCAGATAGATCGCGAACGGGAGCCCGTACCCGGTGTGGGCGAGCCAGAGGGCGAGGAATGTCCCGTTGACCTGCAGCGCCGTCAGCAGCGAGAGGAGCGGGATGAAGGTCACCTGCAGCGGCACCACGAGCAGGCCGACCAGGGCCAGGAAGAGCCAGTCCCGCCCCCAAAAGCGCATCCAGGTGAAGGCGAAGGCGGCGAAGGCAGCGAGCGTGGTCGGAATGACCGTACCCGGGATGGAGATCATGAAGCTGTTGAAGAAGCTGGTGCTCAGGTTGCTGGTCGCCAGCACGTGCTGGTAGTTCTCGAGCGTGAAGGCGAAGGGAGGCGCCAGTGCCGTCCACCAGCCCGTGCTGCTGATCTTTTCCAGGGGCCGGAACGAGCTCACCAGCAGGCCGACCGTGGGCACCAGCCAGGCCACGGTGAGGCCGATCACGGCGACGTGGTGGGCGAGCCCGGAGAGGCGGCCGATCAGCCACTGCGGCGAGAACCGCGGCTCCTCGACGGCGGCCGGCGGCGCGTACTCGCCGCGGGCGACGGTCACCGTCGCGCCTCCACGTTCCGGAACTGCCGGAGGTTGAAGATCAGCACGGGGATCACCGCCAGGAGCAGGATGACCGCCACCGCGCTTGATCGATCGGGGCTGCTGAAGTTGAAGAGCAGCTTGTACATGCGGTTGGCCAGCACGTCGGTGTCGAAGTTGCCGTTCGTCATCACGTAGACGATGTCGAAGGCTTTGAGGGCGAAGATCACCAGCGTGGTGGCGACCACGGTGATGGTCGGCATCAGGAGCGGGAGCAAGATCCTCCGGAAGATCATCAGCTCGCCCGCGCCATCGACCCGCGCCGCCTCCAATAGCTCGCCCGGGATGCCCTTGAGGGCCGCCGAGAGGATCACCATCGCGAAGCCGGTGATTCCCCAGATGCCGGCCCCGATGAGCGCGAAGTTGTTGACGCGCCGGTCCTGCAGCCAGGTGATCGGCTGCCCGCCGAAGGCGGTGACGACCGCGTTGAGCGTGCCCGTCTGCGGGGCGCCCGGCGGCTGGTAGCTGTACATGAACTTCCAGATCACGGCCAGAGCCACGAAGGAGATGGCCATCGGCATGAAGATCAGCGACTTGACCGGGCTCTCGTAGCGGACGCGGTCGCTGAGCACGGCGAAGAGGACCCCGAAGACGAGCGCGATCCCGGTGTAAAAGATCAGCCAGAGGACGTTGTCTCGGATCGCGGTGAGCACGCTGGGGTCGCCGAGCACCGTCTGGTAGTTGGCGAGCCCGACGAAGAGGTCGCCGGAACGGCTGAAGAGGCTGCGCCAGGTGGTGGCGACCGCCGGGTAGACGAGGAAGACGCCGATGAAGACCAGCGCCGGGACCGTCCAGACCCAGGGCCGCACGTTGGGCTGCCACCGCTCCGGCAGCGCCCGGACCGCGTACTCCAGGCCGACGATGTAGATGGCCAGCGCCACCGGGACGCCGACGATGACCGCGACCAGCGTCGGCAGCTGGACGGTCAGCAGCGTTGTGAAGTCCACCGCCGCCCTCTTTTATGCCTTATAGGCGTCGGCTTGCGTCTTGTCGAGTCTGGCCAGGATCGAGTCCAGCTGGCTTGGGTCGCTCACGTAGTCGAGGACCGCCTTCCAGTAGTCGGACTGCATCGCATTGGGCATCAGGTCGCCGGCGTCGAAGCGAGCGATCTTCGTGTTGACCAGCTGCTGACCGATGCTGCGCGAGAGGTCGTCGGGGTAGTCGGAGGGGCTGACCTTCTTGTTGGGGGAGAGGGCGCCGCCCCGCTTGACCC
>CAZXGB010000191.1:0-5383 GCA_964640005.1 uncultured Actinomycetes bacterium
TCCCGGGCGGCGAGAACCTGCGGACTCCCTTCGCGCTGCTGGTCATCGTGATCGTTCTCATGGTCCGGCCTTCCGGTCTGCTCGGCCGCGCCGAGGCTCGCCGGGTATGAGCCGCCTCATCGGCGGCGACGACTGGCCCTCCCGCGCCGCGGCCGCTGCCGGCCTGCTCGCCTTCATCGCGATCCCTAACTTCACCGACACCTATCAGACCTTCGAGTTCGCGCTGGTGGCGGCCTTTGCGATCGCGATCGTCGGGCTCAACATCCTGACCGGTTACAGCGGCCAGATCTCACTTGGCAACGGCGCTTTTATCGCCATCGGCAGCTACGCGACTGCCCTGCTCGTCGCGCGCGCCCACTGGCCGTATTTGCTGACCATACCGGTCGGCGGCCTCCTTTCGGGCGTGGTCGGGCTGCTGGTCGGAATCCCTGCGCTCCGGCTGCGGGGCATCTACCTCGCACTGGCGACCTTCGCGCTCGCCCTCTCCGTGACGCCGGTACTGAACAACTACGACAAGTTCACGGGCGGGCACATCGGCGTCTCCATCCCAGCCGTCAAGCCGCCTTTCGGCCTCCCGCTGAGCAACGAGCAGTGGCTCTATTTCCTGGGTTGGATCGTTTTCGCGATCGTTTTCGTCCCCTCGTGGCTGCTCCTGCGTGGGCGTACTGGAAGGGCCTGGATGGCCGTGCGCGACAGCGAGACCGCGGCCACGGCGAACGGCATCAGCCTGCCCTTCTACAAGACCCTCGCCTTCGGACTGAGCGCCTTCTACGCCGGCATCGCGGGCTCACTCCTGGTTATCGACTTCGCCTACGTGAACCCGGACAGCTACAGCCTCAACCTCTCGCTGCAGCTGTTGATCGGCGTCGTCATCGGCGGTCTCGCCTACGTGTGGGGCCCGGTGCTGGGTGCGATCCTGGTGGTGTGGATGCAGGTCTTCGCTGAGCGGCTACCCGGTGGCAAGCCCGACCTCGCATTCGGCGTCCTGCTCATCCTGGTCGTGTTCATCGCGCCCAACGGCATCGCGGGACTGGCGCATCGCCTGTCGATCCGGCTGCGTGGGCGCCGTGCCGGTCCGCCTGTGCTGGCCGGCGTGATGGAGGCGACGCCGGCCGAAGCGGATCAGATCACCACTTGACCGCATGGTGAGCTTGCCGGATTCTTGCGGCACGCTCATAGTGAGCGCGCATCAGTAAATGAGCGGAGGAGAGCGATGAGCGGAACCGGCAGGGTCATGTCGCTGCTGGTGGCGGCAGCAATGACATTAGTCGCCTGCGGCGCCCAGCAGGCGAGCAACACGCCTTCGGCGACCGATCCCGGCGTCACGAAGGACCAGATTGAGCTGGGCGCAACCTTCCCGGCCTCGGGCTCGGCCTCGGCCTACTACTCGATCGCGAAGGCCATGAACGCCTACTTCGATTACGTGAACAAAGAGAAGGGCGGCGTCAACGGCCGCAAGATCAAGTTCGACGTCCTGGACGATGGCTACAGCCCGGCCAACACACCTGCCAAGGCACGGCAGCTGGTCGAGGAGAACAAGGTCTTCGCCACCGTCGGCAGCCTGGGCACGCCCCCGACGCTGGCCACACGTGACTACTACAACCAGCAGAAAGTGCCCCAGCTGTTCGTGTCCACCGGCTCCGACCATTGGGGCAGCGACTACGCGCAGTATCCGTACACACTGGGCTGGCAGCTGAACTACGGCGCCGAGGCCCGGATGTACGCCAAGTACATCTTGCAGAACGAGCCCAACGACACGATCGCGATCCTCTACCAGAACGACGACTATGGCACCGATTACGTAAAGGGCCTGACGGCGGGGCTCGGCGCCAAGGCCAGCTCGATGATCATCGCTCAGGCCACCTACAACGCGGGCGACCCAACCCCGATGAACTCCCAGGTCGCCAAGCTGAAGGCCTCGGGCGCTAACACCTTCTATGTCGTCGGCACGCCGGCCTACGCCGCAAGCGCGGCGACCAACGCGATCAGCTCGGGCTGGAACCCGAAGATCTACATGAACGCGGTGGCAAACTCGACGGCGACCTGGAAGCAGGTCGCGAAGCAGCTCGGCAGCTCGGCGGACAAGCTGAACGGGATGATCTCCGCGGTCTACCTGAAGGACCCGCTGGACACCGCCAAGTGGGGCAACGACGCCGGGGTCAAGCTCTTCCACGACGTGATGACCAAGTACGGCGGCGATCTCGCCTCTCCGCCCTGCGACTCCACCGGCGCCGATGGGTTCTGCGTGTTCGGCATGGCGGTCGCCTACACCACCGTCGATCTCTTGAAGCAGATGGGCAGCAACATGACCCGTGCCAACCTGATGGACCTCGCCGCGAACAAGATGAAGGAGACTGACAATCCCCTGACCCTGCCCGGCGTCGTCATCCAGACCACCAAGACCGACCACTTCCCGATCGCCCAGGGCTCCCTCGAGAAGTGGAACGGCGACCACTTCGAGACGTTCGGCAGCATCCTCAGCGGGCGCGGCGCCTAACCACAGGAGACCATCGAGGGGCCGCTTCTGCGGCCCCTCTTTTTGTTTTCGGGTATCGGCGGCGGGCGGGGGCGATCGCTAGGATCGACCGGTGATCGGCCGCCTGAGGCCCTACTGGCTTCACGTCTACCTGCTGACCTACACCCCGCTCCTGCTGGTCGCCGACTCGCGACTCACGTCGATCTGGCAGCAGTACGGCCTGGGCGCCCTGACCTTCGGCGTCCTCTGGCTGTGCACGCAACGCCTCCCGCGCTCGCAGCGCACCCAGGTCTGGGTCTGCGTCGCCGTCGCCACCGGGTTCGAGATCTTCGGGTCCCTGGTCTGGGGCGTCTATCGATACCGCTGGCACAACGTTCCCCTCTATGTGCCGCCCGGCCACGGCCTGGTCTACCTGTTCGGCTTGACCGCGGCCTCGACCCCCGTCTTCCAGCGTCACGGTCGCCGAGCGGCTTACGTGCTCCTGGCCATCTGCATGACCTGGGCACTCGCCGGCCTGACCGTCCTCGGGCACCTGACGGGCCGGATCGACGTGCAGGGCGCGCTCTGCCTGCCCGTCTTCGCGTACTGCGTGATGCGGTCGCCCCGCTATGCGCTCTTCGCCGCCATCTTCGTGGCCACCACCGACCTCGAGCTGGCCGGGACCTGGGCCGGCGACTGGCGCTGGCTCCCGGTAGCGCCCTGGGACCACGTACCCTCTGGCAATCCGCCCTCCGCCATCGCCGGCGGTTACTCCATCATCGACGGCTCCGTGGCGCTGGTGATGGCCGCGCTGATGCGACTCAGGGTGCTGCGGCCGGTGCCGGTCCCGGAGCCCGCCCGTGTCGAGGCAGCCTGAACACCAGCAACTTACAAATTGATTAACAGCTGAGCGAAACCAAAAGGGCCTGGCGGCCGTATTTACAGCGAGCCGCATGCGCCCTCGCGCTCCTCTCGTACTCGCAGTCCTGGCCACGCTGGCGGTCGTCGGCGCCAGCGGGTACGTCCTCGTACCGAGTCCGCTGACCACCCGGGTCACCGATACCGCCGGCAAGCCGGTGCCCGGCGCGACGGTCACTGTCTACACCCCCGGGGCCCGGTCCGCCAGCGCCGTCACCGGTCGCAACGGAATGATCCAGCTCGCGGCCGGCGTGAAGCTGCCGGGGCAGCAGGTGAAAGTCTCCGCTCCCGGCTTCCTCGAGGGCCAGGGGTCGGCAGGCAGGACGGTCGTCCTCCACCGACGGCCGCGGCTGTTCGGCCGCTTGGTCGACGAGACCGGCGCCGGCGTCGACCATGCCGTGGTGACCGTCGCGCTCGGGCGGAGCCGGTGGCAGACGGTCGCGGACGCGGCTGGTTTCTACTGGCTGGAGGGAGTCCTGCCTCCGGGCCATGCGTTCGTGGTGGCAACCGCCGACGGCCACGACGCCTTTCGCGCCGAGACCGACCTGGAGGCCGACCATTTCTTCGAGGTCGACGGCGCCATGAACCGTCAGATCGGCAACCTGGTGATCACGACCGACCCCGCGGGCGCAGTACCGATGCTCGACGGAGCCCCCATTGAGGGCTGCCCGGCCACGCCGTGCTCGCCCGCGGTTGCAATCGGCCAGCACACGCTCACGATCGACAGCCCGCTCTACGTTCCCTGGACCTCAATCGTGACGGTCTGGGAAGGGTCCCAACTCGCGGTCCCGGCGACGCTGGAACGGAAGACAGGCACACTCCAGGTGACGGCGCCTACCGGCGCCGGTGCCGTCCTCACGATCGACGGCCGGCCAGCGGGTTCGCTGAGCTGGAGCGGGCTGCTCGCGACCGGCCCGCATACGATCTCCTACTCGGCCGACGATCACTGGCCCGCGCTCCTCACGGTGAACGTGGAATGGAACCAGACGGCGACGTTGACGGTCAGCTCGGCTGCCGTCCGCTCCGGCGATGAGGCCGGGTTCCAGGCGGGGATGGCGCAGTACCTGTCGTCGCTACCCGGCCAGTTCTCGGCCTGGGTCACCCCGCTGGGCGGAGGCGCCGAGCTCGGCTACCAGGCGTCCACCGGAATGGAGGCGGCCAGCGTTATCAAGCTGCCGCTGGCCATCTTCGTCGAAAAGTCCGCACAGGACGGCACGCTCAAGATGAGCGACCAGGTCCAGCTCCAGGACAGCGACTTCATGGGCGGAACCGGGACGCTCAACGGAAGCGCGCAGTCCGGCGACAAGTACAGCTATCACGACCTGCTCGCGCTCCTCGTACAGCAGAGCGACAACACCGCCTGGCAGGCGCTGGACCGGTCGCTCGGCTCCGACAAGGTCGACGCCTACGCTGCCGCCATCGGCGCTCCCGACTGTCACCAGGGCGATGACTCCTGCAACGCGCGCGAGGCGGGCCTGATGATCCAGAAGCTGGCCGCCGGCCAGCTTCTCGACTCGGCCCACACCCAGGACCTCCTGCAGCTGTTGGAGACGACTGCCTTCAATGACCGCATCAACTACTACCTGGGCGGCTACACCGTCGCTCACAAGGTAGGCATGGACGGCTCCGTGATGAACGACACGGGTGTCGTCTATACCAGCCGTCCCTTCGTGGTCTCCATGTTCACGTCCGCCGACCCGGCGCTTGGGGTCGAGGCGATCCGCCAGGTCTCGCGGCTGGCCGCCCGCCTCTACAGCTAGCCGAAGCGCCTCGGCGGAGCCGAGGCTGCGTGCCTCTTCCCCACTCGATGGCAATGCCGTTGACTTAAGCGCTTGCGCGAATAACAAGCCCCCTCCCCGCTCGACGGGGAGGTGTCGCCGCGCAGCGGCGACGGAGGGGTCCTCGGCACAGCCGAGGCCGAGGGGAGCCCGCTAACCGCGGAAGGCCGACGGCGCCCCTGGCGGCAGGTAAGGGGCCGGATCGACCGGCTTTCCGCTGATTCGCAGCTCG
>CAZXGB010000192.1:0-5369 GCA_964640005.1 uncultured Actinomycetes bacterium
GTGAAGCTGGCTCACGCGGTGACCCGGCCGCTGCTGGCCGCGGTCTTCATCCTGGCGGGGCTCGACGTCTTAAAGAACCCGGAGCCGCGAGCCAAAGCCGCCCATCCAGTCGTTGAACGCATTTCCGGTGCCGCTCCAATGGTGCCCTCGGATCCCGTGAAGGCGGTTCGCGCCAATGCGATAGCGCAGGTCGTCGCCGGCAGCACACTCGCACTCGGGATTCTGCCGCGCCTCTCCGCCCTCGTGCTGGCCGCTTCGATAGTTCCGACCACGTTCGGCGGGCACCGGTTCTGGGAGATCGACGAGCCGGCGCAGCGTGGCCAGCAGCAGGTCCATTTCCTCAAGAACGCGGCGATCCTGGGGGGCCTGCTCAACGAGGCGCTGGGCTAGCCTCGAGCCTTTCGAGAACCGGCGGCAGAGCCGAGCAGAAGCACAATCAGGCACCGATGAGGGCTGCTCCGACCGAGACCTGCCATCAAAAGCGGGCCAGCGGTAAGAATTAGCGCGATGGCGAAGACGGCGCCCAGCCCCTCGGCACATATCCGGCAGCATCTTGACGAGCTGGGCAACCCTGTCGGCGAAGGCGCGGAAGCCATCATGCGCGACGACCAGGTGATCGAGGCGCTGCGCTGGATGCTCCTGAGCCGAGCGTTCGACGCTCGCGCTACCGCCCTTCAGCGGCAGGGCCGCTTCGGGACCTATTCCCCGGTCAAAGGCCAGGAGGCGTCGGTTGTCGGTACCGCGATGGCGCTCGACCCGACCCGAGACTGGGTCGTGCCCTCCTACCGCGAGCTGCCGGCGCTGGCCCGCCAGGGCTACCCGCTCGACAGGATGTTGGCCGGCTACATGGGCAAGGTGCGCTACGCGCGGATCCCGGACGGGGTGCGCGTCCTCCCCAACCAGGTCGCCCTCGCCACGCAGCTCCCCCACGCCGTCGGCCTGGCCTGGGGCTTGAAGTTGCAGCACCTCGATTCCGTCGTCATGCCGTACCTCGGCGACGGTGCGTCCTCCGAAGGGGACTTCCACGAGGCACTCAACCTGGCCGGGGTAACGCGAGCGCCGGTCGTCTTCGTCCTCCAGAACAACCAGTGGGCCATCTCGACCTCGCGGAGCGTCCAGTCGGCGGTCGAGTTCTTCTCGGTCCGCGCCGCCGGATACGGGTTCCCCGGCGTCACCGTCGACGGCAACGATTTGCTGGCTGTCTACTCCGCTGCGGTGGAAGCGGTCGCGCGCGCACGCGCGGGCGAGGGCCCGACGCTGATCGAGACGATCACCTACCGGCTCTCCTTCCACAACACGACCGATAACCCTCGTCAGTACCTGCCCGATGGTTGGCTGGAGGAGGCCGAGAAGAAGGATCCGATTCTGCGCCTCGAGCGCTGGCTGAGCTCTCGGGGGCTGTGGGACGAGGGCGCGCGGGCGGCCATGGAGGGTGAGATCGCCGAGCAGCTGGATGCCGCACTGGCGGCGGCAGCCGCCGCCCCGAGTGCTCGCCCGGGCGACGTGTTCACGGACGTCTATGCCGAGCCACCGGAGCGGCTGCTCAGGCAGCGCCGGGAGCTGGTCGGCGATGAGTGAGGCGGTCGCCGAGCTCAACATCATCGAGGCGATCCGCTCCACCCTCGACTACGAGATGGAGCGAGACGAGAAGGTCATGGTCCTCGGCCTCGACGTGGGGGCGCTGGGTGGAGTCTTTCGGGCGACCCAAGGGCTGCTCGACAAGTACGGTCGTGACCGCGTCTTCGACACCCCGCTGGCCGAGGCCTCGATCATCGGCGCCTCGCTGGGACTCGCCGTTTCCGGCATGCGGCCGGTCGCGGAGATCCAGTTCCTTGGCTTCACGCACGAGGCGATGCACCAGCTCGGCTACCAGCTGGGCCGCTACCGGTTCCGCTCTCGCGGCCGCTTCGGTGTGCCGGTCACGGTGCGGGCACCGTTCGGTGGGGGCGTCAAGACGCCTGAGTTCCACCCTGACGCCATCGAGGCCCAGTTCGTTCAGACGCCCGGGCTCAAGATCGTGTGCCCGTCAACGCCCTCGGATGCCGCAGGCATGCTTCGGAGCGCAATCCGCAGCGACGACCCGGTGCTGTACCTGGAGCCTCAGCGCCTCTACCGCCTGGGCCGGGAAGCGATCCCGCAAGGCGACTGGATGGTCCCGTTCGGCAAGGTGAGGATCGTCCGCGAGGGCAGCGCCTGCACGGTCGTCGCCTGGAGCGCCGCGGTCGAGCTCTGCTCGCGAGCGTGTGACGTCCTGTCGGCGGAAGGGATCGACTGCACGTTGGTCGACCTTCGGTCGCTGGTCCCGCTCGATGTCGATGGTCTCGTCAGCGCGGTCGTCAAAACCGGTCGCTCGGTGATCGTCCACGAGGCGCCGGTTTCGGGCGGCTTCGGCGCCGAGGTGGCGGCGACCTTGGCCGAGGAGGCCTTCTACGATCTGGACGCGCCGATCGCTCGCGTTGGCGCCTGGGACACCCCGTACCCGCCCGGCTCACTCGAGGGCTGGTACCTGCCGACCGTCGACCGGGTTGTGAAGGCGATCAGGAAGACGGTCGCGGCCTGAGCTGACAGCTCGGGCACCAGTAGGTCGCGCGAGCGAGCTCCCCTTGTGCGCGCACCCGGATGGGCGTCCCGCAGCGCGGGCATGGCCGGCCCGCTCGCCCGTGCACCGCATGCCGATGGGGACCGGCCTGAGCGCCACGCACCAGCCCCTTCTGGGCCATTGCGTAAAGGTGCCGAAGGTCAGCGTCGTCGACTTCTCGCTGTGGCGACCAGGGATCGATGCGCGCCGACCACAGCAGCTCGCAGCGGTGGATGTTCCCGATGCCGGCCGCCACCCGCTGATCGAGCAGGAGGTCGCCGATCGGCGTCTCGGGTGGGAGGCTGCGGGCGCGATTGACGATCTGGTCGAGGTCGGCGCTCCCGTCCAGCAGGTCCGGGCCGAGCTCTCCGACGCGCTCGCCACCGGTTCGGGTCAGCTCGACAGTCGGCGCGTTGAAGAGGACGGCGACGGCGCCTTCGGTCTCCAGGACAGCCGACGGCGGCCGCGCCGACCGGCGCCACGCCTCACCCGGGGCGTACACGTACCAGGAGCCCGTCATGCGCATGTGCGTGCGCAGCGTGTGCCCGCTGTCGAAGCGGATCAGCAGGTTCTTGCCCAGGCTCCTGACCTCGGTCACGGTGCTGCCCTGCAGCCGGTGCAGCGCGGCCGGTTCGGCTCGCTCGATCCGGCGGTTGAGCAGGCGCGGCCGCAGCGCCTCGGCCGTCCGCCACAGCGTGTCGCCCTCAGGCATGGCGGGCGGTCTGCCAGAGAACGAGACCGCGCGGCGACGAGCCGAAGCCCGACTGCTTCAGCAGTGCCGCATGAGGGCTCGCGTTCACATCCACCCCGTCCACCTTCTGGATCTCGACTCGTGGCCTGTTAAGAACTTTGACAAGCGCCTCCAGGTGCGCGAGGGTGACCTCCCCATGCGTCAGCAAGCTCCGCCCGCCACGCTCGAGATAGAGCCGGCACTCGCCGTTCTCGAGGACCACGTAGCCACCTGCGGCTCGGGCAGGTCGCGCGCTGGCGCCGGCGAACTCGGGCCAGGGCAGCAGCGTGCCATAGGGGTTGGCGGGATCGGTGGCGGCGAGAGCGACCACAGAACCGTCGGGTTCACGGTGCGCGCGCAGGCGGTCGACGGCGCCGGGCAGGGCGAACTGCGAGCCGCCCAAGCCCTGGACGAAGTAACCGCGCCGGATTCTGCCCGCCTCCTCCATCGCGCGGAGCACCGGGTAGAGGGCGGCAAAGCCGCCGGTGGTCTGTTCGGCCGCGGCCGCTTCACGAGTGAGTACGCCGTAGCGCTGCAGGAGCATGCCCGCCGCTGCGTGGAGGCGCTCCGTCGCGCTTGGCGAGCCCTGCGCCGGCTGGCCATCCTGGCTGCCCTGGCCGCCCTGGCCGCCGATAAGGTCCGTGGTCAAGGACCACCGGCCGGCAGCCCGGGGATTGGTCAAGCGGGCCAGCCGCGGCCGTTTGGGCTGATGCGTCCGCCGGGCGATGGTGTGGTGCACGGCAGCGCGAACCGGGCTGAAGACGTCGTTCGTGACCTCGCCCGCCCAGACCAGGTCCCAAAGGGCGTCGATCACCTCCTCCTCGTCGGCCGTGATTCCGGTCGCGGCCGTGTAGAGCTCCCGGAAGAAGGCGGCGCCGCGCGCCAGCCGCTCGCGGAGGCGATCGTGAAGCGGCCCGGCCGGCGGGACCGCGTGATCCGCTGCCACCGGCGCGAGTACGGGTACGTCACCGCGAAGATAAAGAGCTATCCGCCCATCGTTGGCGCCGAGACTGCCCCGCCCCATCCAAACGACCTCACCCGCGCTGATCAGCTCGTCGAGCAGCGCCGGGTTGTAGTCCGCGACGCGGGCGCTCAGGACGTCGGTCTCGAAGACGCTCGCCGGCAGCGCAAGTCCCTGAAGGCTGAAGACGGCCTCAAGCAGCCGGTCTACTCCTCGCACGCCACCGTTTACCCCCTGCCACGCTGGGAGGAAGCGGGCCAGGGTCTCAGTGCTGACGGGCTCCGCCTCGCGGCGGAGTGCGGCCAGGCTTCGGCGGCGGATGATCCGCAGGACCTCGGGGTGGCAGAACTCCCGTTGCTGAGCGGCGCGGAACTCTCCGGCGACCACGTCCCCGCGCCTGGCCAGCGCCAACAGGAGTCCCTCGACCTCGCGGAGGTCGGCCCGCCAGCGGGCGGCGGCCTCGGCGGCGGTGAAGGGTACGTGTGTTCGGGCATAGCGGCGCAGCAGCTGCCCGAGGGCGTCCTCGACGGGTTCGAGCAGAGTCAGCGGCAATCCCTGCGGAAGGGCGACGCCGAGCGCGTCCCGGTAGCGGGCAGCGTCCTCGGCCGCGACCCAGCGCGAGTCGCCGGCCATGCGGAGCACGACGGCACGGCGCTGGCTGGAGAGCGCGTCGAGGTGGGCCTGCGTGATGCCGCGGGCGGCAGCTTCGGCGGCGGTCAGGTCTCCCAGCCGGACGAGCAGATCATGGGCTTCGTCGGCGTCCCGCGGCTGGCGGTCGGGCAAGAGGCCCTGGAGCTCCAGCTCGGTTTGGGCGATGGCCTCGGCGTCGAGCAGCTCCCGCAGGTCCTCGTCGCCGAGCAATTCGGCGAGCAGCTCGCGGTCGAGGGTGAGGGCCTGCGCCCGCCGCTCGGCAAGGGGGGCATCGGAGTCGTAAAGGAAGGTCCCGACGTAGTCGAAGAGCAGCGAGCCGGCGAACGGGCTCGCGCGGTCGGTGTCGGCAGTTACCACCCGGATACGGCGGCTGCGGACGTCGACCAGCAACTCTTTGAGCGCGGGCAGGTCGAAGGCGTCCGACAAGCACTCCCGGTAGGTTTCGGCCA
>CAZXGB010000193.1:0-5345 GCA_964640005.1 uncultured Actinomycetes bacterium
CCATGCGGATGACGCTCGGCCGGGTAGAGCTTCATCAGGTCGACGACGTTGACCACGCGGAAGCGCAGAGACGGGACATGGCGCCGCAGGAGGTCGGCGGCCGCCAGCGTCTCCATGGTCGGGATGTCGCCCGCACACCCGAGCACCACGTCGGGCTCGTCCTCGTCAGGTTCGTGACCGGCCCAATGCCAGACTGACGCGCCACGCCGGCAGTGGTCGATGGCTTCGTCCATCGAGAGCCACTGCGGCTGCGGCTGCTTGTCGATGACGATCAGGTTCACGTAGTCGCGGCTCCGCAGGCAGTGGTCGGCGACGGAGAGGAGGCAGTTGGCGTCCGGCGGGAGATAGATCCTCGCCACGGTGCCCTTTTTGCTGAGCACGGTATCGATCAAGCCCGGACCCTGGTGGCTGAACCCGTTGTGATCGTTTCGCCAGCAGGTGGATGTCAGGAGGATGTTCAGGGACGCGATGGGCGAGCGCCATTCGAGCTTCTGCGCCTCTTCGAGCCACTTGGCATGCTGGACCGTCATCGAGGCGGAGATCATCGCGAACGCTTCGTAGGTCGCGTAGAGACCGTGGCGGCCGGTGAGCAGGTAGCCCTCGAGCCATCCCTCGCAGGCGTGCTCGCTCAGGACCTCCATAACACGCCCTGAAGGCGACAGGTGGTCGTCGCTCGGGAGGACCGGAGCTTCGAGCACGCGGTCGGTTACCTCGAAGACGGCGTCCAGGCGGTTGGACTTCGCCTCGTCGGGGGAGAAGAGGCGAAAGTTGTTCGGGTTGCGGAGGTAGATGTCGCGGAGCATCTCGCCAAGGCGGCGCGTCGACTCCGCGTGCGGGCTGCCCGGCGACGTGACAGCGATCGCGTAGCGGCGGAAATCGGGCACGTCGAGTGGCTGCAGCAAGTGACCTCCGTTGGCGTACGGGTTGCTGCCCAAGCGCCGCTCCCCTTCCGGTGCCAGCTCTCGCAGCTCCTGGCGGAGCCGCCCGCGCTCGTCGAAGAGCTTTTCCGGCTCGTAGCCGCGCAGCCATGCCTCGAGCTGCCGGAGATGGTCGGGGTTGGTGCGGACTGCCGTCAGCGGGACCTGGTGTGATCTGAACGTGCCCTCCACCAGTTGCCCATCCACCTCATGGGGCCCGGTCCATCCCTTCGGTGTGCGCAGGACGATCGCCGGCCATCTACGTTCCACGTCCCGTCGGCCGCCGCGCGCGTCCGACTGGATCGAGCGAATCTCCGCATATCCGTGCTCCATCGCGCCGGCCAGGTCCTGGAGCACCTGTCGCGGATCGTCGCCCTCCACGAATCGCACCTCGTATCCGTGCCCCCGGAGCAGCTCGTCGACGCGCTCGTCTGGCGAGCGGCCGAGCACGGTCGGCCCGGCGATCTTGTAGCCGTTCAGGTGCAGGATCGGCAGGACCGCGCCGTCACGCGCCGGGTCCAGGAATTGGATTCCCTTCCACGAACCTTCAAGAGGCCCGGTCTCGGCCTCGCCGTCGCCGACGACGGCGACAGCCAGCAGGTCCGGGTGGTCGAAGACGGCGCCGAACGCGTGGTAGAGGACGTAACCGAGCTCGCCGCCCTCATGGATCGACCCGGGCGTCGGGACGCTGACGTGGCTCGGAATACCGCCTGGCGTGGAGAACTGCCGGAACAGCCGGCGAATCCCGGCCTCGTCCTCTGAGATAGCCGGGTAGACCTCGGAGTAGGTGCCCTCGAGATAGACGTTGGCGACTATCGCCGGGCCGCCGTGACCGGGGCCGGCGAGATAGATGACGTCGGCGTCATGGCGGCAAACCAGCCGGTTGGCGGCCACGTAGATCAGGTTCAGTCCCGGGCTCGTGCCCCAGTGGCCAAGCAGGCGAGGCTTTATGTCGCCGGCTTCAAGGGGCCGCCGGAGGAGCGGATTTTCCTGGAGGTAGATCTGCCCGACGGTCAGGTAGTTCGCCGCCCGCCAGTAGGCGAGCATCCGCTCAAGCTCCAGCTCGTTCAGGACGGCAGCGCCGGGGGCCGCGGCGGCCTCAGCCATCTCCGGCTACCTTACTCGCCCGACCCCGCCTCACCCGGGTCAAGGCTGAGCGCTGCATGGATTCCAGTGAACGGCCTCCAGGGGGAGTAGCCGAGAACCGATCGGCACCTCCAGCCCGGGCCGCACGGCCCTGTTCGTGGTGGCCGCCCTGCGGATGCTGAGGTCAATGGGGAGTGGCGAGATGAAATGGCTGTTCGCGGTCCTTCTGGTCCTTGAAGCGCACTTCGCCGCGTCGTACCTGGTCCCGCTCGATGCCGCCAGCCAGCGCGAATTCGGCGGGATGCTCAGGTGGGCCTGGCCGTGGGCGAACGGTGATCACGGGGTGCTGGGGACGGTTACGACCTCGTCAGGTTTCCCGGTCGCCGGCTTCTTCATCGCCGTGACCGCGGCCGGGTTGCTGATTCTCGCGGCGCTCGCGGTGGCCGGCTGGTGGGTCCCGTTTCCGTTGTGGCGCGCGCTGGCCATCAGTGGGGCCGCCTTGTCGATCCTCCTGATGCTGCTGTTCTTCGGGCCGACCAAGCTCGTGCCGATCGCCGGCGACCTTCTGATCATTGCGGCCGTCCTGGAGTACTGGTCGCCGGTTGCGAGTCATTGAGGCGGGCGGTGGCCATCCGGCGAATCGTCGTTGGCGTTGATGGCTCAGAGCCGGCTGCCAATGCGCTGCTGTGGACGGTCGAGGTAGCCCGTGAGCTGGATGCGGAGGTGACCGCGGTCTTCGCGCTGGCGCCGCCGTATCCACTTGGCTGCGCCAGAACTGGGTGGAAGCCGCCATATCCGTGCGAGCTCGACCCGAACTTTCGCAAACAGCTCCGCCGTGAGTTCGTGGACGATTGGTGCAGGGCGCTTCGCGACTCGGGCCTTCGCTATCACACCGTGTTTGAAGAAGGGCATGCCGCACTGGTGATCGCTGCTGTCGCGGAGCGCGAAAACGCCGACTTCATTGTCATCGGCAATCGCGGTCGCGGGTCTGTCGTGAACCCGATGCCGGGGAGCGTCGGATACGACCTCTCGGAACGCAGTCCGAAGCAAGTGCTTCTGGTCACAGCCGGCGCCCGCCCGCCCGGCATCCACCTCGGCCACCTGCCGGCTGCCTGACCTTGCGAGTCAGGGCCAGGCGACCCTGGTCCGGTCGCGGCATCGCGCCGATGCTCGAGTCGGAGGTTTGCACATGAACAGCTTGGTCGTCTACGCGTCGCATTTCGGCAGCACCCGGCAGGTTGCCGAATCCATTGCAGCCGGCTTGAAGCAGCGAGGTGCGGTGGCGGTCGTGCCCGCCGACGCCGCCTCCGTCATGCCCGGCATCGACCTCCTGGTCGTGGGCGGTCCGACCGAAGGTCACCGCATGACGAAGCCCATGTCCGAGTTTCTTCGCCGCATCGACCCGAAGACCGTCGCCGGAATGTCCGCGGTGGCATTCGACACCCGCGTGGGCTGGCCGCGCTGGCTCGCCGGTTCGGCCGGCACCGGCATCCGCAAGCGACTCGAGCGGGCGGGCGCCCGGATTGTGGCGCCAGAGGAGAGCTTCTTCGTCGCCAAGGTCGAGGGCGCAGAGCGGGGTGAGCCAGCCCGACTGGTGGCGGGAGAGCTGGAGCGCGCAACGGCCTGGGGTGAGGAGGTCGCGGAGCGGGTGCAGCAGCGGCTGCAGCCGGCCTGACAGCGCGACGTCACAGGAGCTGACTCAACATGAGCTACGCGAAGATCTCCTCATACCGGCCCGCCTTGGGCGCCGCGGCTCGTAATCGCCAGTTCGCAGCCATGCCTTACGCGCTGTCCATCGGGCTGGCGGGAATGACCGCAATAGCGGCCGTGGCGATGTTGTTCGTGCCTCATGTGCTCAGAGGGCCGGCGGTCATGAATGGTTCGGCTCGGGGTACGGCGCTGGTGGCCCTGTTCGTCGCGGTGCCGGTGCTGGTTGCCGTTCTGCTGGCCGCGGCGCGGGGCTGGGATCGGGCGCCGCTCCTGTGGCTGGGCGCAGTCGCCTACCTCGGGTACAACGCCTTTCTCTTCCTGTTCGCCACCCCGTTCAACCAGCTCTTCCTTATTTATGTCGCGATGTTCTCGCTCGCGATCTGGTCCGCGGCCGCGGTGCTCGGGGACACCAATCTCGATGGCCTGGCGGAGCGACTGCGGCCGCGGGTGCCGGTCCGCGCTATCGCGATCTACGTATGGCTGATCGTTGCTCTCAACGCGCTGCTCTGGCTGCGTGTCGTAGTGCCGGCCGTGCTTGGTTCAAAGCCGCCGGCCTTCCTCGAGGGCACGGGCATGACGACGAATCCGATCTACGTGCAGGATCTCGCGTTCTGGCTGCCGCTGATGGCAGTCGCTGCCGCCTGGCTCTGGCGCCGGCGTCCCCTCGGCTACGTCGTGGTTGGTTCGGTCCTGACGATGTGGGTCATCGAATCACTCGGGATCGCCGTCGACCAGTGGATGGGGAGCGCGGCCGACCCCGCGTCAACGATCGCGTCGGCGGCGATGACCCCGGTTTTCGCCGGGCTGGCCGCGATCGGACTGGTGCCCCTGTACTTCTTCTACAAGCGCTGAGCAGTTGGAGCCCCAGTCGCACGCGTGTCAGAGCGGGATCCGGAAGCAGACGCGGGTGCCGTCGCCCCGCACGGATGTGAGCTCCATCTCGCCGCCGAGAGCGGAGGCACGATCGCGCAGGTTCCGCAGCCCCTGTCCGTGGGATCGCGTCTCGGTTATGTCGAAGCCGGAACCGTCGTCCTCGATCTCCAGAACTGCGGCGCCGTTGTCTGCCCTGAGGCTCAGCCGGCACGTGGCCGCGTTCGCATGGCGGCCGACATTGGAGAGCGCCTCGCTGGCCAGCTGGACCACGTCGCTGGCTACATGGGAGAGGCGGGATCCAACGGCCGGATCGATGTCGACAACCGTCGCCACCCCATTCTTCTCTTCCGTCTCCCGCGCCAGATGGCGAAGCGCCTGGTCGAGCGCGCGATCGGCGAGGAGGCCGGGACGCAGGCCGAAGATGTAGTTGCGCAGGTCGCGAATCACGGAGTCGATATGCTCGACGGCGGCCTCAAGGCGCCGCTGGACGTCGCTGTCCGTGGTGGAAACCGCCGCCCCTTGCAGGCTCATCCCGACCGCAAACAGGGCCTGGATGGCGCCGTCGTGGATCTCCCGCCCAATCCGCTCGCGATCCTCGGCGACTGCGAGCCGCTGCAGCTCGAGCCGGATGCGACCGTATTCGAGGGCGACCGAGGCCTGCGCTGCGAACAGCTGGACCAGGCGCATGTCCTGGTCTCTGAACTCCCGGCCTCCCGGATGGTTGCCGACCTCGAGCGTGCCGTAGAGCTGGTCGCCGAC
>CAZXGB010000194.1:0-5339 GCA_964640005.1 uncultured Actinomycetes bacterium
AGCGCTACTCGAAGGACCAGATCCTCGAGATGTACCTCAACCGCGCCTACTACGGGCACAACGCCTATGGCATCGGCGCCGCCACCAAGACGTACTTCGGAGCCGGCAAGGACCCCAAGGACCTGACCATCGGTCAGGCCGCCTTTCTCGCCGGCCTGATCAACGCGCCTTACTACTACGACCCGCAGACGCACTATGACCGCGCCAAGGCGCGCCAGTTGTACGTCCTCAACGGACTGGTCGCGCGCCACGACATTACCCAGGAGCAGGCCGACCAGGCCGCGACCGAGGACATCCAGGGTGAGCTCAAGTTCGACATGAGCTACCGCCAGAGCCGAGCACCGCACTTCGTCGACTACGTTCTGAGCAAGCTGGAGCAGCAGTACGGCTCGGCGGCGGTCCAGCAGGGCGGCTTCAACATCTACACGACCCTCGACCTCGACCTCCAGGCGCAGGCCGACAAGGCCGTCAAGGATGGCGTCCGCCAGCTGCGCTTCGGCGGGGTCAACAACGGCATGCTGCTGGCCGTCAAGCCCGACACCGGCGAGATCCTGGCCTGGGTGGGATCAGCCGACTACTACAACACCGACATCGGCGGCCAGTACGACGTCATCCTCTCGCCCCGCCAACCCGGGTCTTCGTTCAAGCCCTACGACGTGGCAGCGGCGCTCCACGACCGCAAGGCCACCCTGGCGACCGTCCTCCAGGACAAGCCGACGGACTTCGGAGGTGGCTATAAGCCGCTCGACTTCGACAACCGGTACATGGGCGATATCAGCCTGCGCAGATCGCTCCTGCTCTCACGCAACGTCCCCATGGTTCAGCTCGGCCAGAAGGAAGGCATGTCGAACGTGATCAGCCTGGCGCAGGCGATGGGCATCAAGACGCAGCTCCAGGACGTCCCATCGACCGCCATCGGCGGCAGCGAGGTGACCATGTTCGACCAGGTACAGGGTTACGAAGTGTTCGCCGATCAGGGCCAGAAGGTCCCACTGATGGGGATCACCAAGATCACCGACGGCTCCGGCAACACGCTCTTCCAACTGGACGCCGGCAAGCAGGACGGGCAGACGCGGGTCCTGAGCGCGGCCGAGAGCTATTTGGTCACAGACGTCCTCAAGGATTACTCGAGCCAGTGGGGGTTGGGCTGGCGCCGAAAGATGGCCGGCAAGTCGGGCACCACCGGCGGCAGCCAGACCGGCGTGCACAAGGACGCCTGGATGATGGCCTACAGCCCCGACATCGTCGTCGGCGCCTGGGGCGGCAACACCTCGGCGGGCGGTGGCGGCACCTCGATCAGCACCTTCGGCACCGAGGTTGGTCAGAGCATCTCGGCCGAGTTCATCAACGGCCTGCCGGCCGGCTACAAGAACTGGTTCTCGCGGCCGGACGGCCTGGTCGACGGCCGCGGCTGTCCGGGCCAGGACGACGCGGGCCACGAGCTCTTCGTCGCCGGCACCGAGAACCAGTCCGGCTGCGTCTCGACGGCCACACCGGCCCCATCGACGCCGACCCCCACGCCGGCTGCGACCCCGATCACATTCCCAACGCCGGTCCCACCGCAGACGCCGGCGCCGTTCACTCCACCCCCCATCGCGCCCTCGCCCAGCAGCCCCTCGCCGAAGCCGACCTAAGTCCGCGGACTCCGGGGCGGGATTCCCGGATGACGTAATTACAATGCGCAGCACGTGAGCGACGTCCAGTCCCATGGCCCGACTCCGGAGGAGCTCAAGAAGCGGTTCGACACGCTCCAGCGCGTAGCCATCCTGTTCACGCTCTCGGACAACATCCTGCGTGCCCTGGCTCGCCAGATGCAGCCGACCTTCATTCCCAAAGGCCAGGACATTGTCAAGCAGGGACAGACAGGCGACCAGCTGTTCATCGTCGAAGAGGGTCGCGCCGAGGTCATGGTCGAGGAGTCCCCCGGCCATTCGATCATCATCGCGTTCCTCGGTCCGGGCGACTTCTTCGGCGAGATGGCGCTCATCTCGGAGGACACGCGAACAGCCACCGTGCGCACGATCGAGGACTGCAAGCTGCTGGTCCTCGACCGGAAGACGCTCTACCAGACGCTGCCCCCGGACTCAGACGCCATCATCGAGCTGACCAAGCTCGTCGATCAGCGCAAGGAGAACCTGCCGAACCTGATAGCGCGGGCCAAGATGGTGGCGCCCGAGCAGGCGGCGACGACGGTCGCCGTGTACTCGCCCAAGGGCGGCGCCGGCCGGACGACAGTCGCTGTGAACCTGGCCGCCTCGCTGGCTCGCCAGTTCCCGGGCGAGGTTCTCCTGATCGACCTCGCGCTGCCCTACAACCACGCCGCCCTCCTCTCCAACCTGGTCCCGACCGGCTGCCTGGCGCTGGTCTCACAGGTGCCCCAACCGAACTTCGAGGAGGCGCTCCTGGGGGCCATCCTTCATCACCCGGGCGGAATGATGCTGCTGCCGGCCGTGCTCAAGCCGGAGCACGCGGACCTGATCAACCCGCAGCTGATCTCGAACGCGCTGCAGCTGCTCAGCAACACGTTCCGCTACATCGTCTTCGACCTCGGCGTCCAGCTCTCCGAGAACGTGCTCACCGTCGTCGAGCACGCGCAGCGGATCGTGCTCCTGGCGACGCCGGAGCTGTCGACCCTGAAGGACATCTCAGACCTGCTCAACATCTTCACCAACGTCCTCGGGATCGTCCCCGGCCGGGTGCTGATCGCGATGAACAACCGGATCGCGAAGCCGGTCGTCGGGCGCGACGACGTGGAGCGGACGCTGAAGCAGGAGATCGTGGTCGAGATCGGCTACGACGGCTCGAAGCCCGACGAGGCGGCGGTCAAGGGTGAGATCCTGGCGCTCACCGACCCCAAGAGCGCGGTGACACGCGGTACCGAGCAGCTTGCGAGTATCGTGGCTGGCCTCAAGCCCGAGTCCGTACGCGCCGGCTCGGGTGTGCGGCGGCTCCCCTTCGGCCTCAAGGTCTAAAGAGCCGCAGACCGTTGTAAACTCAACAAGGCACGAACCCCAGGGAGGTATCTCTATTTCATGATTGAGCAGGCGACAGTCTCACTTACCGGCGAAGCGCTCGCGCACCTGCAGACGCTGCTCGAGCAGGAGGCGAACCCCAACCTCGGCCTGCGCGTGTTCGTGTCGGGCGGCGGCTGCTCGGGTCTCCAGTACGGCATGGCCTTCGACGACGTCGTCCGGCCCGGCGACGAGGTCGTCGAGCACAGCGGCGTCAAGATCCTGATCGACGACTTCAGCGCGCCCTACATCCGCGGCTCCGAGATCGACTACGTCGACAGCCTCATGGGCGCCGGCTTCACCGTCCACAACCCCAACGCCGTGAGCTCCTGCTCGTGCGGGCACTCGTTCGACGCCGGAGACGACTCCGGTTCGGCGAGCGCCTGCGGCTGCGGCCACTAGATAGGACTCAAATAGGGGCGGCCTCGGTTGCGGGGCCGCCCCTATTCTTTTTCCTGGACGAGCCGTGAGCCGAGAGCGACTGCGCGATGTGATCCTGGTTGTGATCGGCTGCGTCACGCCGGTCGGGATCCTGGCCGTCAACGCGGCGGCTTTCATGATGCAGCACCTGACGGAGTTCCGGACCGGTCTCGCCCTTGCGGCGCTGCTCTCGACACTGCTCTTGAACGGGCTCGCCGCCGGCGCCGCGATCCGGTTCGCGCAGGGGAACGCTCCCCTGCTCTACACCGAGTACCGGCGCGTGGCCTGGGTCGTCGCAACCATCGTCGTCGCCGGCACCGCCGTCGCGGCAGCCTACTTCACCTACGTGGGTCTCGAGGACCAGAGGCAGCTGCCAAACGGCGCCGCCATCCTGGCCTCGGTCTGGGCGCTGGGCACGCCTTTTGTGATCACCTACTTCGACCGCCGGTTCCTGCGAAGGCGAGAGATGGCCGCGCAGCGCGAGGAGGAGAAGCAGCAGTCACAGACCCGGCTGCGGCCGCAAGCCGGGCGGCCCAGGCGGCCGGCCCAGCGCTAGCCGGCTTTTCGGCTCCCTCGAGCTCTACAGCGAGGCCATGATCGAGGCCCAATGATCCCACAGGTGGCCGATGATCACCTGCTCGACGGCTTTGCCAAGCGTGAAGGTGCCGACCGGCGTCTCCCATGAGCGGAGGAGCTCCTCATCCGTCAGCCCCGCGATGAACTCGCGCACGGCGGGCGCCTCCTGGTGAAGGCGGTCGAGCACCTCCTCGGGGGTGACCGACGCGAACTGCGCGGCCTCCTCGGCATTGATCGCGTGCAGGTCGAAGGCCGGCGGCTGCTCCCCGGCCAGCCGGGAGCGCATGAGGGCGACGTGTCGCGGCATCCAGGCGGCAACGTGGTACGCGATCACCCCGAGCGGGCGGGCTTCGTCTTCGTCCGCCAAGCGCCGTCCCGGGGTGTTCATGCCGCCCCGGCGCCACTGGTCGGAATCGAGGGAACGAACGGTGTTCTCGAACCGCGCCAGGGCGGCGTCAAATAGGCGCGCCAGGTCGGCCGAACGCGAGTCCACCGGAATCTCGTGCATAAGCGTCTAAACCGCCAGAGGGAAGGCTCGCATTTCGTGCCGGGCGTCAGGCCTCCACGGCGCTCTTCAGTGCCGCCAGCGACTGCACCGGTCCGCGCTCCAGCTCAGCGCCGAGCAGCCGGCTCAGCACGCTACCCCGCCACCCGGGCGGGAGTTCGAAGTCTCAATTGAAGCGGACGAGCGAGCGCTTGTCACCTTCCGGCACGATCTGGACGGTCTCGTGGTTCACGATTCCGAACGGAAGCCGGACTTCGACCACGAGACGCGATGGGGGAACCGCCTCCTGGACCTTGATGCGGACTGGCCACCACCGCCCGAGCGAGCGGGCACGCAGCTCGAGGTGCTGGCCGGCGGCCGCCGGGCCGGGCGGATCGGCGCGTACGAGCTCGGCGTCCGTCCAGGCTGAGAAGGCCGTGCTGTCGGCGAGTACCGACCACACCCTCTCGGGAGACGCGTTGACGACGGCGGCCGGACAGACCTGAACCAGTCGGCCACTGACCATGCGCGGCCAGGATAGCTGACATACACTCCAGCTCATGGCCAAGGGCAGGGACAACCGCAACCGCGACGATAAGAAAAAGAAGAAGCCCAAGAAGGACCGGGTTCTAGCCGATGCCGCGCCACCGGTGCCCTTCCGGCACCATTCCGTGGTTCGCGCACCGGAGAAGCTCGAAGGCTGAGAAGCGCCTCGGCGGAGCCGAGGCTGCGTGCCCCTCCCCGGAAGCGCCTCGGCATAGCCGAGGCCGCGTGCCCCCTCCCCCCTTGGACGGGGAGGTGCCTCGGCGCAGCCGAGGCGGAGGGGTCCTCGGGGCAAAAAAGAAGGG
>CAZXGB010000195.1:0-5270 GCA_964640005.1 uncultured Actinomycetes bacterium
CTTCTCCGACCTGGTGGGGCAGGAGGCGATCTCACGCGCCCTTCAGGGCGCGATCTCGAGCGACCGCGTCGCGCACGCGTACCTGTTCAGCGGGTCGCGCGGGACAGGGAAGACGTCGACCGCCAGGCTGCTGGCGAAGGCTGTCAACTGCCTGAACCGGACGCCTGGTTCCTCGGAGCCCTGCAACGCCTGCGAGTCCTGCCTCCAGATCGCGGCCGGCGCTGCGCTCGACCTGATCGAGATCGACGCCGCCTCCAATCGCGGCATCGACGAGATCCGCGACCTGCGGGAGAAGGTGAACCTGGCGCCCGCGCTCGGGCGCAAGAAGATCTACATCATCGACGAGGCGCACATGCTCACCACGGAGGCCTTCAACGCGCTCCTGAAGACCCTCGAGGAGCCGCCCGAGCACGTCGTCTTCGTGCTCTGCACGACCGAGTCGCAGAAGGTGCCGCTGACGGTGCTCGGTCGCTGCCAGCAGTTCGTCTTCCGCCGCTTCACGGACGAGCAGGTCGTGCAGCGCCTGGGCTGGATCGGTGAACGGGAGGCGATCAGCGTCGAGCCGGGCGTGCTCGAGCTGGTGGCGCGCGTGGCCCAGGGTTCGATGCGGGACGCGGTCGGGTTGTTCGACCAGCTGGTGCCGCTGGCGGACGGTGCGGTGACCGTCGAGTCGGCGCGCTCGCTGCTCGGGATCGCTGATCCGGCGGAGGTGGCGGCTCTTGTCGAGGCGGTGCTCGCCGGTCGCGCTGCGGAGGCGCTCGACCGGCTGGCCGCGATCTACGAGTCGGGGGGCGAGCTGCGGCAGGTCGTGCGGGGCGTGATGGAGCGCTGCCGCGATCTGCTGGTTTCCGCCATCGAACGGCGGGACGGTGCGCTGCGGGACCGGCTGTCGAGGACGCTCGACGCCCTGCTCCACCTCGATGGCGAGGTTCGCCGGCACGCCGAGCCGCGGTTTCTGGTCGAGGCGACGCTGGTTCGGTTGGCGAGCGAAGCCGGGGAGGCGGTGTCCGTGCCCGCGCCGAGCGCCCCTCCGTCGGCGCTCCGCGCCGACACCTCCCCATCGAGTGGGGAGGAGGCCATTGCTCCTCCGCCGGCGCTTCGCGCCGACACCTCCCCATCGAGTGGGGAGGAGGCCATGGCCTCCACGGCCCCTCCGTCGCCGCTGCGCGCGGGCACCTCCCCACCACGTGGGGAGGAGACTTCCATCGTGGACCTTTCCGAGGGGTGGAAGTCGGTTCTTGACCGGATGGATGTGCGCGACCGCGCCTACCTCAGCGTCGCGCGGCCGGAGCTCGCGGGAACCCTGCTCGTGCTCTGGTTCCCATACTCGTTCCATCAGCAGAAGGCCAAGGAGAACGCGAGCCGGGTCGAGTCCGCGGTCGCTGATTGGCTGGGCGCCGGCACCAGTGTCGACTTCCGGCTTCAGGAATCGACGGGCGGCGGAGAGTCCGCGGCGACCCAGGCCCGGCCCAAGGCGCCCGAGGAGCATGAGATCGTGCAGCGCGCCGTCCGCCAGCTCGAGGGCAGGGTGACGAAGGTGTCGGTACCGAAGGAGACAAGACCGTAGATGGGCCAGAACCCGATGAAGATGCTGCGACAGATGCAGGAGATGCAGGCCAAGATGCAGAAGGTCCAGGCCGAGCTCGAGACCATGACAGTCGAGGCGACTTCCGGCGGCGGCGCCGTCAAGGCGGTGGCGACCGGCGCCCAGAAGCTGGTCACGGTCGAGATCGACCCCGAGGCGGCGACCGAGGTCGAAATGCTCCAGGACCTGGTGGTGGCCGCCGTCAACGAAGCGCTCGACCGCTCGCGGGAGATGGCCGCGCAGAAGATGCAGGGCGTGACCGCGGGCCTGGGCCTGCCCCCCGGCCTCCTCGGATAGCCCTTGTCGCAGCTGCCGGAGCCGCTGGAGAGCCTGATTGCTGAGCTTTCGCGGCTGCCCGGGGTCGGCCCCAAGACCGCCCAGCGGCTCGCGTTCCACATCCTGCGCGTCGATCGCGAGCGGGCGGAGGCGCTCTCCCGCGCAATCAGCGACGTCAAAGCCCGAATCGGCTACTGCGAGCGCTGCTTCAACATCTCGGAGGATCGCCTCTGCTGGATCTGCCAGTCCGGACGGCGGGACGGCAGCGTGGTCTGTGTCGTCGAGTCCCCTCTTGACCTCCTCGCGATCGAGCGGACGGGAGAGTACCAGGGGCTCTACCACGTGCTCCACGGCGTGCTCTCGCCGATCGACATGATCGGGCCCGAGGAGATCCACGTTCCCGAGCTGCTGGGGCGCATCCGGGCCGGCGTGGAGGAGGTGATCGTCGCCACCAATCCCGACATCGAGGGCGAGGCGACCGCCGTCTACATCGGGCGGGCGCTGGCGACCCTGAACGTCCGGGTCACCCGGCCCGCCCACGGGCTGCCGGTCGGCGGGGACCTCGAGTACGCGGACGAGCTGACGCTGGCACGCGCGCTCAGCGGAAGGCGGGCGCTCTAAGTCTCAGGTCAGGAGCAGCTTGCGGAGCCGCCGCTCCACGATCAGCAGCCCCACCAGCCCGATGGCCACCAGGTAGGCGACGTCGGCGAGCAGGAGCGGGCTGAGCTCGGCGGTGGTCAGTCCGCGCAGCAGGTGGATGCCGCGGTAGAGCGGTGACACCTCGGCCACCCAGCGGAGTGGGCCGGGGTAGAGCGAGACGGGAAAGAAGGTCCCGCTGAAGAGGAAGAGCGGCAGCTGGACGAGCGTGACCTTGTCGAAGTCAGTCCACGAGCGCATGAAGGTGGTGGCGGCGCATCCGGTGGCGGCGAAGGCAAGGCCGATCAGCATCGCGGCGGGCACGGTCAGCACCGCCCAGGGCGATGCGACCAGCCGGAGCAGCGTCATCACGATGACGAACCCGACCGCGTACAGGGTCCCCCGCAAAAGCGCCCACGCGACCTCACCCGCGGCGACGTCGCCCGGCTCGAGCGGCGTCGACAGGATGGCGTCGTAGAGCTTGACGAAGCGGAGCTTGAAGAAGAGGTTGAAGGTGCTGTCGAAGATCGCGCCATTCATCGCCGAAGTGGCCATGAGGGCGGGCGCCACGAAGACCTGGTAGCTGACCTGATGCCCACCGACATTGACCGCTCCCACCAGGGAGCCCACGCCGTAGCCGAGGCCGAGCAGGTAGAGGACCGGCTCAACAAAGCCGCTGACCAGGATCGTCCAGTTTCGCCGGTACGCGATCACGCTGCGCTCGACGAGGCGCAGCCCGCCCCCGCGCAGCATCGCGGTGCCCGCGCTCACGGGCTCATCCTCCGGCGGAGCGTCGTCCGCGCCACCAGGACCCCGCCCACCAGGTACGCGACAAGGACGGCGGCGTGGCCGGCGTCGAGCGGCGCCAGGCGGGCCAGCATGAGGTCCCTCGTCAGCGCCACCCCATGGGAGAGCGGGAGCGTCCAGGCGACCGGCTGCAGGAGAGCGGGCAGCCGCTCGATCGGGAAGAAGGTGCCGCTGAAAAGGAAGATCGGGCCGATGACGACCCGGAAGAGGAGGGAGAAGGCGGCGTCCGTGTCACGCGTTGCCGTCCAGGCGTAGATCGGCATCGCGAAGGAGAGGCCGGTGAGGGCGCCGGCGGCGATGGCGAGGATGGCGGCGCCGCCTCTGGGTACGCCGAAGAGCAGCGTCACGAGGAAGAAGGCGGCGGCCACCGTCAGCTGCCGGAGCACGTTCCAGGCCAGCTCGCCAAGCACGACGTCGGTGGTGCCGACCGGTGTGGCCAGCATCGCGTCGTAGACGCGATTCCACTTGATCTTGCCCATCACGGGATAGGTGGCGTCGCCCACGGCCGCCTGCATGCAGGCGGTGGCGAGCAGTGCGGGGGCCAGGAAGTCGAGGTACGGCATGCCGAGACCCCGGCTGCGGTTCACCAGCGAGCCGAGGCCGGCGCCGATCGAGGCCAGAAAGAGCAGCGGCCCGAGGAAGTTCATCGTGATAGAGCCCCGCCACAAGACTCGGTAGACGGCCCAGTCGTACTCGACGACACGCAGCGCGCGCGTCAGCGAGACCTGACTCATTCGATGAGTCCGTGGCCCGTCAGCCGGAGGAAGACATCCTCCAGGGTCGCCCGCCGGACGAGCGCCGACTCCGGATGGAAGCCGCTGGCGTGGACCTGGGCGAGGGCCCGGTCGCCGTCTTCGGCATAGACCAGGACGCGGTCGGGCAGGCGCTCCACGCTGTCGCCGACGCCGTCGAGGTATTCGGCTGCTGCCGCGGGCCTCAGCTCGAGCACCTCCTTGCCGACGCACTCGTCGATCAGCGTGCGCGGGGTCCCCTCGGCCACGATGCGACCTCCGTCCATGATCACCAGGCGATCGCAGAGCTGCTCCGCCTCGTCCATGTAGTGGGTGGTCAGGATCAGCGTCACTCCGTGCTGCTTGAGCTGGTAAAGGCGCTCCCAGACCAGGTGCCTCGCCTGGGGGTCGAGGCCCGTGGTGGGCTCGTCGAGCAGGAGCAGATCAGGATCGTTCATCAGGCCCCGCGCGATCGTCAGCCGCCGCTTCATGCCGCCGCTCAGCGGCTCGACTCTGTCGCTGGCGCGCTCGCCGAGCTGGACGAAGTCGAGCAGCTCGCGTGCGCGCGCCCGCGCCGTCCGGTAGGGCAGATCGAAGTAGCGGCCGTAGATGACGAGGTTCTCCTCGACGCTCAGCTCGAGGTCCAGCGTGTCCGCCTGCGGTACAACTCCGAGCCGGGCCCGGATCTTGGGACCGTCGCGGTCCGGCCGTTGGCCGAAGACGCGCAGGCTGCCCGCGGTCACCGGCGAGACGCAGGCGATCATCCGCATCGTGCTCGTCTTCCCGGCTCCGTTCGGTCCCAGGAAGCCGAAGGCCTCGCCGCGGCTGACCGTGAAGTCGATGCCGGCGACCGCGACCAGGTCCCCGAACCGCTTGCTGAGGCCCCGCGCCTCGACCACTGGATCGGCCATCCGACTGCCGAGGATAGGGGTGTTTAGGGGGTGACCGGGTGGGTAAAACACTCGGGCAGGCTCTTTCGCTAAAGTAGCCGGTCGTCGCCGCTGCAACGGCACCGCGCAGTCCCGCAGAGGGGTTGCGACGGAGGCGGAGACGGGAGTACAATCGCCGTTGCGCCTCCAGCCAGGTAGGCTTCATGCGCCCTCGGAGGACCCCTGAAGGGCCCGTTGGACGAGGGTCTGGTGGCGCAACCGGGGGTGTGGGGCGCTCCCCACGTTCTCGGAAAGAGCACCTTGACAACTGAAGAGTGGGAAAGACTCTGAGAGTCATTTGACTCA
>CAZXGB010000196.1:0-5156 GCA_964640005.1 uncultured Actinomycetes bacterium
GCGCCCTCGGCCGGACTAGGCGACCCGTCCGCTGCGCTCGCTAGTCTACCCAGGCGCCGATCCCCTCCCGGACCCGATGGGAACCCCGCTCTACGTCCGTCACGAACCTCGCGAGGGGCGCATCTGCGGGCGTATGACGCTATTCCCTGGGGCTGGAAAGGTGCACATGCGGGCGGATGCCGGTTTTCGGCGTTACGGCTGCCCGAGTACCCTGACCCCGGCGTCCTCGCCGACGAAGGCTGCCCGGGCGAGCCCGGCGAAGATCCCGTGATCGATGACGCCGGTCAACGACTTGATCTGCTGGCCGAGGACCGGAGGATCGGCGATCCCGCCGGGAACCGCGCAGTCGAGCACGAAGTTGCCGTTGTCGGTGACGTAAGGCGCCGCCTCACTGCCCCGGATGGTCCATTCGAGGCCGAGACGTTCGAGGCGGCGCGCCGTTTCCTGCCACAGGAAAGGCAGGACCTCGACGGGGAGCGGCCCTGATCCCAGGCGCGCGACCACCTTCGTGGAATCGGCGATGACCACGAACCGGCGCGCGGCGGCCGCCACCAGCTTCTCGCGGACCAGCGCGCCTCCGCGCCCCTTCACGAGGTTGAGCTCGGGGTCGATCTCGTCGGCTCCATCGACGTCGAGGTCGACCCCGCGGTCGATGCCGTTGACGATCTCGATCCCACCCGCGGCCGCCAGCCGCCCGATGGCGTTCGAGGTCGGCACCGCAGTCACCCGCAGGCCCGCCCGCACGCGCTCGATCAGGAACTCGACGAACAGCGCCGCCGTCGTTCCGCTGCCCAGGCCGAGCAGCATTCCGTCTTCGACCAGCTCGACCGCGGCCCGCGCCGCCGCCGCCTTTTGCGCGGCTTGGTCAGTCAATCGCTTCGCGTAGCGCCCTGACACCCGCCGCGGCCCCGTCCGGGTGGCCGTACACCGAACTTCCGGCCACGAGGACGTTGGCCCCCGCGGCCACCGCCCGCCCCGCCGTCTCGGCGTCGATGCCGCCGTCGACCTCGATGTCGATGTCCCCTGCCAGTTCGCGCACCCTGCGGATCTTGTCGGGCGACGAGGGAATGAAGCTCTGGCCGCCGAACCCCGGCTCGACGGTCATCACGTTGATCTCCTCCACATAGGGCAAGACCTCGGTGAGCGCGAACACCGGGGTCGCCGGGCTGATCGCCACGCCGGCGCGCTTGCCGAGCTCGCGGATCCGCTGCAGCACACGGTAGAGCTGATAGGTCGACTCCACCTGCACCTGGATCAGGTCGGCGCCGGCGGCCGCGAAGGAATCCAGGTAGAGCTCGGGCCTTTCGACCATCAGGTGCACCTCGAGCGGCAAGCGCGTGGCCTTGCGGATGGCGGCCACGATCCCCGGCCCCATGCTCAGGTTGGGCACGAAATGGCCGTCCATCACATCGACCTGGATGCGGTCGGCCCCGGCCTCCTCGACCGCGCGCACCTCGTCGCCCAGGCGAGCGAAGTCGGCCGCCAGGACGCTGGGGACTATTTCGACCCGGCTCACCGTCCGCCGGCCGCCTCGTCGAGGAGCCACTCCGCGTGCTCGATCATCCCGGCCGGGACCGCTCCCTCGGCGGCGCGCCGGACGGCCTCCGCCTTGTCGGCGCCGCTCGCCAGGACCAAGACGCGCCGTGCCGAGCGCAGGGCTTCCAGCGTCAGCGAGACGCGCTCGGGCGGTGGTTTGGGAGCGTCCCTGACTCCGACCACGAGACCGGAGGCCTCAAGCGCCGGATTTCCCGGAAAGAGCGACGCCGTGTGACCGTCTGGTCCGACCCCGAGGAGGACCAGGTCGAGGCCCGGCAGCGAGCGCACGACGGCTTCGTAGGCACTGGCGGCTTCTTCCGGGCCAAGCTCGCCCGCCATCCGGTGGACGTTCGCGGGATGCACCCTGGAGAGGAGGACCTCGAAGCTCATCCGGTAGTTGCTCTCGGGATGATCCGGCGGCACGCAGCGCTCGTCGCCGAAGAGCACGGTAACCCGGCCCCAGGTCACGTCCAGTCGAGCAAGCAGCTCATAGGAGTGCCGGGGAGTCGTCCCGCCGGCCAGCACAAGCGTCCGAGCGCCTGCCGCCAGATCGTCCCGCACGAGGTGGGCCGCCGCCTCGGCGACCGCCCCGGCATCGGGGAAGACCGAGAAGGAGGGCACTAACGGAGGGCCCGCAGCAGGTCGCCGGCCTCCCGAAGGGCATCCAGGTAGATGGCGTCCCGCCGGCCGGTGGGGATCATCTGGAGCAGCAGCTCGGCTTCTCCGCGCGACTCCATCGGCCGCCACTCGGAGTAGCTGTCCAGCTCCGCGATTTCGATCGTGAGTCGCGCCCGCTTCTGGCCCTCGATGTCGCGCTCCAGGCTCAGGGCGGCGGTCCGCCCCTGGGCGGCCGCGGTGACCCGGATCGCCGCCACCTCACCTTCGCGGAGGCCGGCCGCCGGGATAGATCGAAACGAGACCTCGACCGGGTGGCCGCGTTCGGCGGCGAAGAAGGATTGCACCAGTCCGCCCTGGCCGGCCGCCGCCCGCTGGAGCGTCCAGCGAAGAGTCGCGGCCAGCCAGCCGGTCAGGAGTGCGGCGCCTACCCGGTTGCCGCGCCCCTCCCCGACGTAGTCGATGCCGACGCCGTTGATGCCGGCCAGGAAAGGCCGCCGGTCGGCTGGCGTGAAAAACTGCGCAACTGATTCTCGCCAGGGCTCCAAACGCCCCCACTGGAGGTCGAAGAGCCCGATCCGGTCCGCATGCGCCCGCGCCAGCTCGGCCAGCTCGATCGTGGAGATGAATGGGCGTTCGAAGCTCGAGGAGTCGACGATGAGCGCGTCGACCAGGTCGAGCACCTGACGGAGAGAGGCCTGAGCGAGCGGTGGGGTGCCGTGCCACCAGAGGTAGGACGGGAGGTCGGGCACGAGCAGGGGCTCGACCAGGGACACCGGCTCGAGGGCGGCCGTCCCCGTCACCTTCAGGCGGACTGTCTCGCACTGGATCGGCATTCCATCCGGCAGCTCATGGGCCTCGCTTCGGATCCAGGCGTCCAGGCGCGAGATGTTGTGCGCGGGCTCCAGCACGAGCACCACGAGGCGCATCGGATGATGAGCCGAGAGGTGGGCCGCGGCCTCCTGGACCTGCTCCGCCTCCTCCTCGGTGGAGGCGAAGGCGACCAGATTCATGACGCAGTTGCGCGCCTGGGAATGCTCCTCCGCGCTCGTGGCTTCCGAGCGTGCGAGCTGGGCCTGCAGGCGGGTCAGCTCGGCCAGTACCTCGCCCAGCGTCACCCCTGGCTCCTGCCACTCCAGGGTTCGTACGCGCTCGGGGTGCTGGCGGATCATGGCTTAGATCATGGATGATGCCAGGCTCGGCCGTCGTTCTCGAGCAGCCGGTCGGCCGACGGCGGGCCCCAGGTGCCCGCGGGGTAGGTCTCCAGCGGCGGCTTGCCCTGGCGCCACGCCTCCTCGATGGCGTCGATCCACTGCCACGCTGTCTCCACCTCGTCCGCGCGGGTGAAGAGCGTGGGATCCCCGACCAGGCAGTCGACCAGCAGGCGCTCGTAGGCGTCCGGCGCCTCGGCCAGGAACGACGAGGCGTAGAGGAAGTCCATGTTCACGCTCCGGATCCGGAGGCCGGGAGTCGGGACCTTGGCGCCGAACCGGAGCGAGATGCCCTCCTCGGGCTGGATGCGCAGGGTGATCGCGTTCGGCTCCAGCTCGCGCGTCTGCTCACGCCCAAACGTCAGGTGCGGCGGCCGCTTGAACCCGACCCGGATCTCGGTCACGCGTTTGGGCATCCGCTTCCCGCTGCGAACGTAGAAGGGCACGTCCGACCACCGCCAGTTGTCAACCTGAATCTTGACCGCGGCAAAGGTCTCGGTTCGGGAGTCGGGCGCAATCGACTCCTCTTCGCGGTAGCCGGGCACCTCCTGCCCGAGCACGAATCCCCTCGTGTACTGCCCACGAACGGTGTGGGTTGCCATGTCATCGGGGTGCAGGGGCCGGATCGCCCGCAGCACCTTGACCTTTTCGTCGCGCACGCTCGTCGCCTCGAAAGCAACCGGCGCCTCCATGGCGACCAGGGTGAGCAGCTGGAGGGCGTGGTTCTGGATGATGTCGCGCAGGGCGCCCGCCTGCTCGTAGTAGGCGCCGCGCCCCCCGACTCCGATCTCCTCGGCCACGGTGATTTGGATCGAGTCGACGTAGTGGCTGTTCCAGATCGGTTCGAAGATTGCGTTGGCGAACCGGAAGGCGAGGATGTTCTGGACGGTCTCCTTGCCGAGGTAGTGGTCGATGCGGTAGACCCTGTCCTCGCCGAACGTCTTGTGGAGCAGCCGGTTGAGCTCCCGAGCCGAATGGAGGTCGGTGCCGAACGGCTTCTCGACGATGATTCGCCGGTAGCCGTGCGGGTCGTGGTTGAGTCCGACCGCCTCCAGCTGCTCGATGATCACCGGATAAGCGAGGGGCGGTGTCGCGCAGTAGAAGACGACATTGCCAGAGGTTTGGCGCTGCTGTGAGAGCTCGTCGAGGCGCCGCTTGAGCGCCTTCCAGGCCTTCGGATCGTCGAATTGGAGCCGCTGATAGAAGAGCGCTCGGCTGAGCTCGGCGAGCACGTCCTTATCGACCGGCTGCGTCCGCGAGTACTGGCGGATCGCCTCGGCCGCCATGTCGCGGAACTGTTCCTCGGGCATCTCGTCGCGGGCCGCGCCGACGACGGCGAACCCCGGCGGGATCATCCCCTGCCGGGCCAGGTTGTAGATCGAGGGCAGGAGCTTGCGGTGGGCGAGGTCGCCGGTGGCGCCGAAGATGACCATCAGGGCCGGATCCGCGGTCCGGTACTCCTGAAGGCCGGCGACGAGCGGGTTCGGCTCGGCCTTGATCGTGGTCGTCATATGTCTTTTGGCTCGACCTGGTCCTCGGGCAGGATTGGGTGACCGCCGAACTGGCTGCGCATCATCGCCAGCATCTTGTCGGCGTAGGTGTCCTCCATCCGGGAGCGAAAGCGCGCGTACAGCGCCTGGGTGATCACGGGCGCCGGTACCGCCTCCTCCAGGGCGGCCTCCACCGTCCAGCGGCCTTCACCGGTGTCCTCCACGTAGCCCTTGATCCGTATCAGATCCGGATCGCTGTGCAGGCCGTCGGCGATCAGGTCGAGCAGCCAGGAGCGGACGACCG
>CAZXGB010000197.1:0-5154 GCA_964640005.1 uncultured Actinomycetes bacterium
CGGCGCCGGTGACCCGCCTATCGTGCAACGCGATACTGGCCAACCTGCGGCTGCAGGTACGCCCGGGATCGATCGTCTTGATGCACATGCACAACGCCAACAGCCCCCCGGCTATGGCGGCGTACCTGGCTGGGCGCCCGACCTGTTAGCTCGTCGCGGCGGGGCGTGAGAGCTCGCGCTCTGCCTCGGCGACCGCCGTCACGGCAGCGACCACGTTGTCGGGATTGACCGAGATCGAGTCGATCCCGCACTCGACGAGGAAGGCGGCAAAGTCCGGATGGTCGCTCGGCGCCTGCCCGCAGATACCGACCGGCACCCCCCTCTCATGCGCCGTCGCGATCAGGTCGCGGATCATCCGCCTGACGGCCTCGTTGCGCTCGTCGAACAGCGCCGAGAGCTCCGAGCTGTCGCGATCGATGCCCAGCACCAGCTGAGTCAGGTCGTTGCTGCCGATCGAGAACCCGTCGAAACGCTCCCGGAACTGGTCGGCCAGCACGACGTTGGACGGGATCTCGCACATCATGTAGACCTCGAGACCGCCGGCTCCGCGCCGTAGCCCGTTCTCGGCCATCACCTCGAGCACCCTGTCCGACTCCTCGACCGTCCGCACGAAGGGCAGCATCACCTTGACGTTGGTCAGCCCGATCTCCTCGCGCACACGGCGCAGGGCGCGACACTCGAGCGCGAAGCCGTCGCGGTAGCGCTCGCTGTAATACCGCGACGCCCCCCGGAACCCGAGCATCGGGTTCGACTCCTCGGGCTCGAACTGC
Source organism: uncultured Actinomycetes bacterium (assembly GCA_964640005.1). GTDB lineage: Bacteria > Chloroflexota > Dormibacteria > Dormibacterales > Dormibacteraceae > CAZHAC01. Next base: position 771 of record CAZXGB010000197.1, read on the forward strand.
CTGCCCCCGACCAGGTCCGCGTACTCGTTGGTCTTGAAGTCGCTGGTCCGCACGATGACCGGATGCGGGTGCTGCGAAGCCGCGATCCGGGCGATGCCCTGGGCGAGCCGGTCGACGAAGTATTCGGTCCGGTCGGCGTAGCCATGAGTCAGCGTCTCGATCTGCCGCCGCGCCTCGGCATCTGCGAGCTCGTCGAAGCGAGTGAGGGCGAGCGGGTGCACCTGCACGTGGTCGTTGACGATGAACTCGACCCGCGCCAGCCCGATGCCCCTGGCCGGCAGCCGCCACCACCGGAAGGCCCCGAGCGGGGTCGCGATGTTCATCATGATCCGGGTCTTCGGCTCGGGCAGGTTCTCGAGGTCGACGGCGCGCTCCTCGAACTCGAGACGGCCCTCGTAGACCTTCCCCTCGTCACCCTCGGCGCAGGAGACGGTCACCTCGCGCGGCTGCGCGAGCACCTCAGTGGCCTTGCCGGTCCCGACGACGGCGGGAATGCCAAGCTCGCGACTGACGATGGCGGCGTGCGCGGTGCGGCCGCCCTGGTCGGTGACGATCGCCGCCGCCCGGCGCATTATCGGCACCCAGTCGGGGTTGGTCATCTCGGTGACGAGGATCGCCCCGCTCGGAAAGCGCGAACTCTCCGAAGGACTGGTGATCCGGATCGCCTGGCCGGCGGCGATGCCGCCCCCGACGCTGAGGCCGGTGAGCAGCACCTCGCCCTTGCCCTCGAGCCGGTAGCTGCGCAGTGCGCTCTGGTCAGCCTGCGAGTGAACGGTCTCCGGCCGGGCCTGGACGATGAAGAGCTCGCCCGTGTCGCCGTCCTTGGCCCACTCGACGTCCATCCCGCGGCCGTAGTGGCGCTCGATCCTCACGCCCCAGCGCGCCAGCTGCAGGATCTCGCTGTCGTCGAGGACGAAGCTCCGCCGCTCCTCGGGCGCGGTCTCCACCTTCTTCGTCCCCCCGTCCGGCGAGTAGACGATCTTGGCGGCCTTTCCGCCGGCCTCCTTTCCGATGATCGGCCGGACGCGCTCGTCCTCGACCAGCGGCTTGAAGACCGTGTACGAGTCCGGGTTGACCGCCCCGCCGACCAGGGACTCCCCGAGCCCCCACACGGCTTCGATCACGACCACGCGCGGAAACCCGGTCTCCGGGTCGACGGTGAACATCACCCCGGCCCCGGCTCGATCCGCTCGAACCATCTTCTGGATTCCCACCGACAGCGCCACCTTGGAGTGGTCGAATCCCTGCTGCTCGCGGTAGCTGATCGCGCGCTCTGTGAAGAGGGAGGCGAAGCAGCGCTTGACCGCGTCGAGCACGGCGTCGGGACCCCGCACGTTGAGGAAGGTCTCCTGCTGGCCCGCGAAGCTGGCGTCCGGGAGGTCCTCGGCCGTGGCGCTGGAGCGCACCGCCACGTCCACGGCGTCTGCGCCGTAACGCCGCGAGAGCTCCCGATACCCTTCCCGGATCGCGTCCGCGAGTTCCTGCGGTATTCGTGCGCCTCGGATCATCTCCTCCAGCGCGCGGGCCCCCTGCACCCGCTCCTCGTGGCCCTCCGCATTCAGCCTGGCCGCGATCTCGCGGTCGAGATCGTTGGCCTTCAGGAACTGCCGGTAGGCGTCGGCGGTGGTGGCGAATCCGTCCGGCGTCCGGATGCCGATGGCCTGGAGCTCGCGGACCATCTCACCCAGTGATGCGTTCTTCCCGCCGACCGTGCCGACGTCGTCCCGGCCGACCTCCGAGAGCCAGCGGATCGCCTCGCGGAGCTGTGTTCCCATTCCTTATTACGTATCCCCCAAACCGGAGCCTCCCCCCGGCGGTGGCCGGGGGGAGGAAAATCCCAAGGAAATCCGGGCTGGCTAGGCGCTGATCTCCGGCCGTCGCCGTGGCGCGGTCTGCGGAGTGCGGTCCCTCTGCGGTTCCGTCTCCGCCCGATGCGTGGCTCCGAACTCGACCTCCCTCGTCTCCGGGCCCAAGGCCCCGCCGATGAGGATCAGGAGTCCGCCCAGGGCGAGCAGCGGAATCTGGGTGTACTTGTAGGGCAGCAAGCTGGCCAGGCCCAGCATTGCGAAGCTGTAGAACGAGGGCAGGACCACCGCCAGGCTGTAGCCGATGCCGAAACCGGAGGCCCGGATGGCGGTCGTGAAGCGCTCGTTGATGTACGCCGACAGCAGGCCCCATCCGCTGACGGTGATCGTCGTGATGACGCTCGCCAGCGCCACCGTCTGCAGGAACGTCCCGTGCGGCTGGGCGACCTGGAGCAGGATGAAGTAGGCGGAGGTGCTGACCGTGGCCGTCAGCAGCCCGAGCACGATGAGCATCGTCCGGCGGCCGACCAACTGACCGAGAACGCCGGCGACGAGATAACCACCGACCAGCACGACGTTGGCGATCAGCAGAGCGATGGTGACGTCGGTCTGCGACATCTTGACGGTCTTGCTCAGGAGCTGCGGAAGGGTGCTGATGGTGGTGTTCAAAGTCAGCCAGAAGCCGGTCATGACGATGAAGACCTGCCCGAAGGCCTTGAAGGATTCGCCTCGGAACAGAGTGCCGATCGGGTTCTCGGTCTTCTCCGACTCCATCCAGGAACGGGACTCGGGCACACGCCGGTACCAGAGCACGAAGGCCAGGGCGAGCAGGGCGCCGACGATGAAGGGCACGCGCCAGCCCCACTGGACGTAAGGCGAGTTGAGGCCGCCGCGGACCGGAGTCACGAAGAGCATGAGCGCGGTGAAGAGCGAGATCGCGATGTAGGCGATCGGGTAGCCGGCCTGGATGATCGCGCTGTAGATGCCGCGCAGGCGCTTGGGGCAGTACTCCATGGCCAGCGGGCTCGCCGCCGTGTACTCGCCGCCCAGGAAGATGCCGTCCAGCAGCCTGAGCGCGATCAGCAGCACCAACGCGGCCATGCCCAGGGTCTGATAGCCGGGCAGGAACGCGATCGCCAGCGTGACCACGCCGAAGCCGGTGACGGCGATCAGGGTTGTCTTCCGGCGGCCGATCCGGTCTCCCAGGTGGCCGAATATGAAGGAACCGATCGGGCGCCCCACCAGGGTCACCGCGAAGACGACGTAGAAGATCGTCGTCGCGATCTGGGCCGGCAGATTCTTGGGCTGGAAATAGATCAAAGCCGGCGTCAGCGCGATCACCGGCAGGTACACGTCGTACATGTCGACGAAGAAGCCGATGAAGGCGCCCCAGATCGTTCGCTTGGCTTCTGGGGAGAGCGCCTCGTCCTCTCGTACCGATTGGGCGGGCATTGAAAGCTCAGACATCAGGACTACCTCATGAGCACGTAACTGCCACTCAATGTGATAGTTACGATGCCGCTTTTAGAGTGTCAAATGGGCGTGAGAGGCATGGCTTCAACCCGTTTCGTCATACTGCGCACTTCCCTCAGCCGCCGACCGCAATCAAGCACGAGGAACTGACTTGTCTGACCGCTGGCCCTTCGAACCGCGCTCGCTGACCGCCGCCACGTCACTGCGCCTGCTCGTCACCTGGCGCCCCGGCCGCAACGACCCCGGAGTCGGGGAGATCGGGGTCGAAGAAGAAGTCGGGCGCTTCCTCCGCGAGGCCTGTGAAGAGACGCTCTTCAGGATCCGCGAGCGGCGGCCGCGCGACTACGAGGCGGACATGATCCTCGAGGACGACGAGTGCATTGTTCTCCACGACGACGAGCTGGTCGCCGAGTCCGCGGTCGGCAAAGCCTTGTTCAAGGAGGTTCCGCTGCCGGTGGCGAGTCCACGCGACCTGCCTTCGGGGGCTCTGACCAGCTATGCCGTCGTAGCCGAGGAGGAGACGGAGCGGCGCGCCTTCGTCCGCAAGGCCAACCCGCGGAAGACCTCCGGATCGGGGAAGCTGACGGGCACGCTCGCCAGCGCCGTCGAGCCGCTGGAGGCGCCGGTTTTCTCGTTCGACGACCACTTCGACCTCGTCATCTCGGCCGAGGGCGCGATCGCACTCGACCAGAAGGTGTTCGAGACCGTTTTCAAGCCCCTGGCCGACGAGGCGGTCGAAGGCTGGGTGGGCCAGCTGACGGACTGCCTGCCCCTGGCCGGCAACGGCGCCCGTCTCCTCGCCGAGCGCTGCACGAAGAGCGCGCTGCTGAGGCGCAAGCTCAAGACACTGGTGCTGAGCGGCCACCTCCGCCGCCTGACACCGGACGATGTCCGCGCCCAGCTGCAGGCGCTGAAGCTGCCGGAGCGCGAGTTCATCGACGGCGACGGCAACCTCGTTTTCGACCGCTCCCGTCCCGGCGCCTTGCTCGACCTGCTGAACGAGGACCTGACCGTGGGACCGTTCAGCGGCAGCCTCTACCGGATCGACCGCAAGACGGCCGACATCCAGGACTAGGGAGCCTAAAAGTCTCCTCCCCGCTCGACGG
>CAZXGB010000198.1:0-5143 GCA_964640005.1 uncultured Actinomycetes bacterium
TGTCGGCCATGTGGGTCATGTTGATCGAGCGCACCGCCGGCCCCTTCCAGCCGCGTACCTCGACCAGGTAGCGGAAGAGCAGCGCGTAGACCTGGAGCTGGTTGATGAAGCGCCCGGTCTCGTCGATGATCCCCACGCGGTCGGCATCGCCGTCGGTTGCCACGCAGAGGTCGAAACCGCCGCTCTTCATCGTCTGCAGCGCTTCGTGCAGGTTCTGAGGTATCGGTTCCGGGTTGAACCCACCGAAGAATGGATTGCGCTCGGAGTGCAGCTCGGTAACCGTGGTCGCGCTGCCCTCGAGCAGCTCCGAGATGTAGCCGAACCCGGTTCCGTACATGCACTCGTGGAGAATGCGGAGGCCCTTGTGGCGGATCGCCTCCACGTCGAGCATCCGCCGGACTTGCTCGAAGTAGGCCGGCTGCGGGTCGTAGCACTCGATCCGGGGATCGCCGGCGGGCGCTTGCTTGACCGCCGACGGCCCCTTGTCCGCCACGCCGTTGATGCGCTCCTCGAGTTCCTGCGTGATCTCGCGGGAAGCCGAGCTGCCGGTTTCCGGCTTGTACTTGAAACCGTTGAACAGATAAGGGTTGTGGCTGGCCGTGATCACAGCCGCCCCCGCCGCCTTGCGGTCGATGACGGTCCAGGAGGCGACCTGCGTCGGTGAGGGCCGGTTGAAGACCAGGCTCCGCACGCCGTTGGCGGCGAAGACGCGCGCCACCTCCTGAGCGAAGACCTCCGAGGCGAAGCGGCAGTCGTAGCCGACGACGGCCAGTGGTTCGGGACCCCGGGTCAGCAGGTACTCGGCGGCACCCTGGGCGGCGTAGCGAACCGTCTCATACGTGTAGTCGTCGCCGACGATCCCGCGCCAGCCGTCAGTGCCGAACTTGATCCGGGCCGTCGTCACGAGGACTAAAGGTACTGGATCTTCTTCAGCCGGCTCAGGGCCTCAACGACCTTCTTCACGTCCTGCGCGCGGTCTTTGGGACAGACGAGCAGGGCGTCCGGCGTGTCGACGATGACGAGGTCGTGGAGGCCGATCGCGGCCACCAGCTTGTCGGGCACGGAGATGAAGCAGCCATCGGTATCGATCAAGACCGGATCCGCTTCGACCACGTTCCCGTGGGCGTCCGCGCTGAGCAGGTCGGCGAGCTCGCTCCAGGAGCCGACGTCGGCCCATTCGAAGTCGCCGGGCACCAGCAGAAGCCGCCGGGTGCGCTCCATCACGGTGTAGTCGACGGCCTCGACCGGCAGCTTGCGATAGATCCGGTCGGCAGCCGCGAAGTCGCCCCGACGGCGGGCGTCGACGACCTTTCGGAGTCCGCGGAAATGCTCAGGGCCATGGGTTTGAAGCTCGGCGGCGAAGGTCTCCAGGCGCCAGCAGAACATGGCCACGTTCCAGAAGAAGTTGCCGGCAGCGACGTACTCCTCGGCGTGCTCGAGGTCGGGCTTTTCGACGAAGCGCACGACCCGGCGAGCGACCGCTCCCGGCACCCGGAGCTCGTCGCCCGCCTCGATGTAGCCGAAGCCGGTGGCCGGGTAGCGTGGTTTGAGGCCGACGGTCACCAGATCGCCGGTTACCCGCGCGGCCGCCGCCGCCTGCTTGACCGCGCGCCGATAGGCGGCACGGCCGCGGACGACATGGTCCGCGGGCAGCGACATCATCAGCGCGTCTGGGTCGCGCTCGAGGAGGGTCAGCGCAGCGAGCCCGAACGCGTTGGTCGTGCCGCGCGCGGCGGGCTCGACGATGATGTGCTCCTCATCCAGCTCGGGCAGGATCTGCCGGATCAGCGGAACCTGCCGCTCCTCGGTGAGAACGTGTACGGCGTCGGCCAGCGGGACTATCCGCTCGTAGGTCTCCCGAAGCAGCGGCTGCCCGCTCCCCGAGAGCGGCAGCACGTGCTTCGGAGAGGCGCGCCGTGAGCGTGGCCAGAGCCGGGTCCCCGACCCGCCGGCGGGGATGACGGCGTGGAGCGGCCGCTTCACACGCCGACCTCGGCTCTCAGCTCGGCCACCCGTTCGGTCCGCTCCCAGGGGCTCTCCACGTCGGTTCGGCCGAATGCGCCGTAGCAGGCCGTCGGCCGGTAGATCGGCCGCCGCAGGTTGAGCTCCTTGATGATCCCAAGTGGGCTCAAGTCCCAGATGCGAGCGACCGCGCGCTCGAGCTCCGCCTCCCCCACCTCAGCGGTCCCGAAGGTGTCGACCCGGATGGCGACCGGCTTGACGACCCCGATCGCATAGGCGATCTGCACCTCACAGCGGGCGGCCAGGCCGGCGGCGACAATCGTCTTGGCGACGTTGCGCGCGCCGTAGGAACCGGCGCGGTCGACCTTGGTCGGGTCCTTGCCCGAGAAGCAGCCGCCGCCGTGGCGTGCGAAGCCGCCGTAGGTGTCAACCATGATCTTGCGCCCCGTGAAGCCGGCATCGGCGACCGGGCCGCCGATCACGAAGCGACCGGTCGGGTTGATGTAGTTCTTGAGGTCGGAGTCCCGCAGGCTCTCGGGGACCACGGCGTCGACCACCTGCTCCACGATGTCGTGGCGCAGCTGGTCGGTCTCCACCTCGTCGTGGTGCTGTGCCGAGATGACGACGCTCTCCACCCGCGCCGGCCGCAAGCCGTCGTACTCGACGGTCACCTGGGCCTTCCCGTCCGGACGCAGATAGGGCAGCGCCTTCGTGCGCCGGACCTCGGCCAGCCGGCGCGTGAGGCCGTGGGCGAGGTGGATCGGAGCCGGCATCAGGGTCGCCGTCTCGTCGCTCGCGTAGCCGAAGACCATGCCGCTGTCGCCCGCCCCGCCGACGTCGACGCCCTGGGCGATGTCCGGCGACTGGTCGTCGATGCTGACCAGCACACCGCAGGTCTCGGCGTCGAAGCCGTACTTGGCGCGGGTGTAGCCGGCCTCGCGGATCGTCTGCCGGATGATCCGCGGGATGTCCACGTAGCAGTCGGTCGTGATCTCGCCGCAGACCAGGACGAGGCCGGTGGTGATCGCCGTCTCGCAGGCGACGCGCGCGAGCGGGTCTTTGCTGATGATGGCGTCGAGGACGGCGTCGCTCACCTGGTCGGCGAGCTTGTCTGGATGGCCTTCGGTGACCGACTCCGACGTGAAGCGGGTGCGCGTTTTCGCACCCTGACCCTTGGTCATGGGATGGCTCCTCCTATCACCCACGCCGGCCAGGATCGCCCCACCTGCTTCGGGCGTCCCCCAGGCGCCAGGAATCTGGACGGTTAGAGCCTAGCAGGCCCACGCGCTCCCGCCACCGCACTAGAGAGGGCGTTATCTGACGAGGGAGGAGGCGAGATTTCGGTGCCAGATCATTACGACGTAGGGACCGGCACGCTGCTCCTCGTCCGGTGGGCCGAACGTTCGCTGCGCGTTCGTCCGCTCAACCCCGTAGGTCTGATCGGGGTTGAACACCACGAATGTAGGCGTGGTTCGTTCGGAGTCGTACCACTCGGCCTCCGAATTCCACCGGAACGGAGTCAGCCTTCCGTCCCTGCCGCCCGTTAGCGCGTAAACGCGCACGCGCTCGGCAGCGGCCACGGTGACGGCGTTCGAGTCCCAATACCCGGCGTATCCCTGCTGGAGATGCCGGTACTCGAGCCAGGCGGCGAGATCCCGGGCTGGGTTAGGCGCGGCGGTTGAGTGCGCCAACGTCACTCCGACCTGAAGCTGGCCGAAGAGAACGAGTGCGGCACCGATTCCAGCGATTAGCTCGACCCTCGCGCTGGAGGCCGCGGCTGAAGCGACCAGCCGTCCACACGCGATGCCGAGACACAGGCACGCGGGGACGAGGCGTCGCCATGCAGCTAAGGGATCCGCGGCGAGCAGAGTGAACGCCGCCAGATTCGATGCGGCCGCGACCAGAAGCACGCTCGTCAGCCACGTGTTCACAGTGACCTCGCGCCTCCCTGCCAGCGAGCGAACGGCGGCAGTGGCGCCGGCTACCGCGATGGCGATGAGAGCGAGTCGCGCAAGGAGCAACGCGGCTCCCTGCCACGTTGACGACGGTGTCAAACCGAGGAAGGAGGCGATGGTGCGCAGCGACTCCTGGATGACGGCGCGGTGCGGTCGGGTGACCACGACGAGCGGTGTCATGCTGGAGAACCCACCTGATCTCGTGACCAGCCATCTCATGAGGCCAGCGACAAGAGACGCGACGCCGGCCGCGCCGAGCGCCCACACCCAGGGTCGCAGCCGTCCCTCCCAAACGGCGCAGGCGGCGGAGACACCGATGATGGGCGCCGCCGCGACCGCCAGCGCGAGAGCGTCACCGCTGGTGCCCGACACGATCAACAGCGCTGACGCAGTGGCGGCGGCGACCCTGGCACGTGGTCTGGCAAGAGAGACCGCAGCAGCCAAGACGCCGGCCAAGGCGAACATCGCGGTGGTGTTGTGAATGCCCGACTGGACAAGACCAGGCCCCGCCACGCCGGTGAACGCGAAGGTGATCACGACCGAGAGCCACCGGAGGCGACCGCGAAGTCCAAACGCGGCAAGACTGACCGACAAGAGACCGATGGCAAACCAGACCAGCGCGGCGACCACCCTCGCCACGTCCGGGTTGACGCCCCCGACAAGGACAGCCGCCGCAAAGATCGGAACTTCGGTGGTCCAGAACGGCGCCGGTCCCAGCCACCACCCATGCAGGTTCCAGTTGCCCTGAAGCATCGATTGACCGGTCAGGACAACTGAAACGTTGTCGGAGTTCGTGGGCCAGGCGTAAGCGGCGCGCAGGAGGACTGACGCCCACAGGATGAGCAGCAAACCCCCTAATGTCGCGGCGGCCGGCCGGGGTAGCGTGAGAGCGCGTTCGCAAGCCGCGCCGGCGACCGCGCGACTGCTCGCGTCCGCTGTCGCGGACACGGGCGAGTCGCCAGACAGCGACTCGTTCTGAGAAGAGGCCGAGCCCTTACAAACGCTACTCCCCACCCAAGCGCCCTCGTGCCCGCTGTCAGGTACGGGTTCTCTTGATCACTACTACCACGGGGTTGCCCCTTGCGCCATGGGCCCGGCTTGCCCGCTCGTTAACGTCGCCGCCGGCAGCTGACGGCAAACGGTCGCGCACGCCGGAAATCCCGCTCAGGTTCGTTGGTCTCGAAGGAGCGGTGACTCTTTACAAAACTTTCAGCCTGCGCAATAGT
>CAZXGB010000199.1:0-5118 GCA_964640005.1 uncultured Actinomycetes bacterium
TCATCCCCACGTGCATCTGCGAGATCAAGAGGTGCGCGTCCTGGCGCGGATCGCCTACCAAGGCGATGCCCTCATGATTGCGGGGCAGGTCCTCCGGAAGGCCTTGGTCATTGAGGCCGAGCAGCAGCTTGGCCGGGTCCTTCCGGGCGAAAAGGAAGGGGCTGTCAATCGGGCCCGGGCCATACAGAGTCTCGAGGTCCAGCCGCGCGCTGCGCACGTTGCGCACCAGCATCTCGTCGTCGTGGTGGGTCACCGGCGAGCGGTCGGCGGTGATGTCGTGAGCGACGAACTGTCCGAACACCGGCCATCCAGCCGCTACGGTCCCCGACTCCTGGCGTTGGGAGTGGATGGAGTCGCAGGCTCCCCCCGCACGTCCCACGGCCCGTAGCAGCCGGGAATCGATTCCCAGGCGAGGCAGGTCCGGGAACATGCGCGTGTAGCGACCTCCTGCCAATGGCGCTTCAGCGCTGCGCGTGGGTCCCAGGCAGTGGTCGCGGGCGGCTCTTGGCTGGACGATCTTCTTGCTCATCTGCCTACGGCCGGGGGCGGCCGGCCGCAGCAACCGGGATGAGCACGATCAGGCCCTGCAGCAGCATCTCTCCAGCCCGTTCCGAGATTCGAAAGGGATCCGCGAAGGAGGCGGAGTCACTCTCAGGCGAGAGCCTGCCGAAGCTGCCTCAGGATCTCCTCGTTGTTCGTGTCCATCGCGTCGGCCACCGCCCGCGCCACCAGCGCCGAATCCTTGAAGCCTCCCTCATCGAGCTCGGCTGCGATCGCCGCTTCCAGGCTGGCCCGGCTCAACCCGAGCCTGGTCAGCCCTGCGATGGAGGCAGTGAAACTGGCCAACGGGGCTCTCGGCTGATCCTCTTGCCCGCTCATGGCTCCAGCGTAAGCGGTGGTCGCGCGAGGGAGTCGAACGCGTGAGTGTTGCCTGCCCGCCGCGACGCCACCCCTGGTCCCCTCCCCCTCGGCGGACCCCTCCGCCTCGGCTCCGCCGAGGCACCTCACCCGTAAAGCGGGGAGGCGGCTTTATTGGCGCAGGGGCCGCGCCAGGCCTAAGGGCGTCGGTCCCATGCGCGTTGGAGGGCCTGTTCGACGATCACGCGCACCATCTTCTTACGCCACGCGTGGTTGAGGTCCGCATTGTCGAGCGGCTTGGCCGGCTTGGCGGCGAGTTCGGCGGCGGCGGCGATGACTTCTGAGTCAAGGCGCTGGCCGGCCAGGAACTCGCCCGCGGCCCGGGCCTCGACTGGGAGCGACCCGACGCCGCTGAGAACGACGCGAGCATCTTGGACCGTGTCGCCGTCGACGGTCAGCGCGACGCCGCAGCCGGCGATCGGGAAATCGATCGAGCCCCGGCGGCGGAGCTTGACGTAAGCCGAGCAGGTGCCGCCGGCGGGCGGCAGCCGGATCGCCAGGACCACCTCGTAGGGCCGCTTGGCCAGGTAGTCGATGCCGTCATCCTGATAGAGAGCTTCGACCGGGAGCTCGCGATCGCCGTCCGGGCCGGCGAGCAGGGCCGTTGCGCCGAGGGCGATGGCGATCGGGGCCGTGTCCGACGAGCTGACCGCCCAGCAGCGCGGGCTGGAAGGCGCGACCAGGCAGATGTCGCCGTCGCGCTTCATGCAGAACCCGATGGACTTGCGCCACTCGTAAGTCTGGTCGTAATAGGTGCAGCGGGTGTCCACGCAGAGGTTGCCGCCGACCGTTCCCGCGTTCCGCAGCGGGGGAGAGGAGACCAGGCCGGCGGCCTCGGCGTAGCCAGGCTGGACGGCGGCCAGCTCCGGGTGGCGCTCCGCCTGGCTCAGCGTGATGCCGGCCCCCAGCTCGAAGCCAGAGGACGCGTCGCCCGTGATCTCCCGGTTCACCGGAAGCTGGATCAGCACCTCGGGGGTGAACTGGCGGCGCTTCATCTTTGGATAGAGGTCGGTGCCGCCGGCCACGAACATGGCCTTCGATCCCAGCTCGGCGGCCAGGGTGGCCGCGGCGCGGGGCGTGTCCGGGCGTTCGTAGCGGAAGCGGGGGAGGCGCAGCATCCTAGTGTCCTGCTCCGAAAGTTCGCTGGTAAATTGCGGCTCTGGACGGCGATCCGCACGGAACAGGGACCCGGCCCTTCGTCGTCACGCAGCATTGCTGCGCTCCTCCTCGGTCCACCCGTTCCTGTCGGCTAGCCGCCCAGACCGGCGCGCTGTCGCGCGCCTCCCACAATTTTCCGGGCGAACCTCCGAAGCAGGACACTATGGCGCGCCCGAGAGGCCGTAGGCCTCTTCGAACTCGCGCCCGACGCGGAGCTCGTCCTTGGCCGGGGGCTCGACGGCGATCGGTTCCGGCCAGGGCACCTCCGGGAAGGCCTTGGGTCCGAAGCGACCGCTGTCGATGGCCTTGAGCAGTTTCTCCGGCGTGACCGGGATTTCGTCGATCCAGATCCCGAGCGCGTCGTGAATCGCGGCGTTCACTGCTGGGATCACCGGCAGAAGAGGGCCCTGACCGGCCTCCTTGGCGCCGTACGGCCCTTCGGGGTCGATCGTCTCGACGAGGAAGGTCTCGACTGGGGGCATGTCGAGGAAGGTGGGCGACTTGTAGTCGAGCATCGAAGGCTGCCGGTGGCGGCCCTTGCGGTACGCCTGCTCCTCCATCAGCACCTCGCCCAGGGCCATGTAGACACTGCCCTCCACCTGGCCGGCGGCGAGCGTCGGGTTGATGGCGCGGCCGATGTCGTGCGCGATCCAGACCTTGTTCAGGCTGACGATGCCGGTGCGCTCGTCGGCGTCGAGGTCGACCACGCAGGCGCTGTAGGAGTAGGCCGGGCTGGGCCCGACGCCCGATCCTTTGAAAGGACCGCCGATCCGGGGTGGAGTGTAGGAGCCCGAGGTGGCGAGCGCCCCGAACTTCGTCTCCGCGAGCTCGCAGGCTTCCAGGAACGTGAAGTCGCCGATCCGGCCGTCACTCACGGGGATTTCGTCGAAATCCCCGCGCACGCCCATCCTCTCGGCGACCGCTTCGAGCAGCAGGCCGCGCATCTTGCGCGCGGCCTCGACGGCTGCGTTGCCCATCATGAATGTGACCCGAGAGGAGTAGGAGCCGAGGTCGATCGGGGTGGTGTCGGTGTCGGCGGTGACGAGCTTCACGTCGGCCGGTGCGACGCCGAGCTCCTCGGCGACGATCTGGGCGAGGACGGAGTCGGAACCCTGGCCGATCTCCATGGCGCCGCAGTAAGCGGTCACGCCGCTGCGATCGACCTTGAGCTGGACCTCGGAGTGCGGCATGTCGTTCCAATAGATCGCGGTGCCGGCGCCCGACATGTAGGCGCTCACGGCGAACCCCATGCCGTGCCCCCGCCTCCGCTCTCTCGTGCTGTACCCGGACGCTTCGAGCACCCGCCGCGTGCACTCCTCGAGCCCACAAGTGGTCACGCGGAGCCAGTTGACTGTCCGGGAGAAGGGCCGGACGAAGTTCCTGCGCTTGAGCTCGACTCCTTCGAGGCCGAGCTCCTCGGCGATCTTGTCCAGGTGCATCTCGAGCGCGAAGCGCGGCTGGGGAGTTCCGTGTCCTCGCTTGGGACCGCAGGGCGCCTTGTTGGTGAAGACCCTGACCCCCTCGAACTTGTAGGCCGGGATGTCGTAGGTGACCGTCTGGAGGACACCCGTGTAAAAGGTCGAGGCGACGCCATAGGAGCCGTAGGCGCCGCCGTCGAGCGCGCTGCGGAAGTGCATGGCAGTGATCCGGCCTTCGGCGTCGACCCCGGTCTTGACCCACATGAGCACCGGGTGGCGCCCGCGGTGGGCGTAGAAGACCTCTTCGCGGGTGAGCGTGCACTTGATGGGGCGGCCGGTGAGCATGGCCAGCTTGGAGACCACGATCTCGTGCGAGAAGGGGTCGGTCTTGCCGCCGAAGCCGCCGCCGTGCGCGGCGCCGATCACGCGGATGCGGTTCATGGGCAGCTCGAGCACCTTGGCGAGCGCGCGGTGCACGTAGTGGACGACCTGCGTGGACGACCAGAGCGTGAGCTTGCCGTCGACATAGGAGGCAACCGCCGAGTGCTGCTCCATCGGCAGATGTGTGTTGCCCTGGAAGAAGAAGACGTCCTCGCGCACGTGTCGCGCCCGCACGAAGCCGGCCTCGAGGTCGCCGAACTCGTAGCTCAGCATCCGGTGCACGTTCAGAGGCGCCTTGCCCTCATGGATCCGCTCGTCCTTGGGCGGTCTGAGGGCTTCCTCGATCGTCGTCACCGGCTCGAGCACCTCGTATTCGACGTCGATCGCCTCGCAGGCCGCGGCCGCGATCTCCTCCTCGGTCGCCGCCACCGCGGCCACGGGATCGCCCACGTAGCGGACCTTCTCGAACTCGAGCGCACGCTCGTCCTGGGAGACGGGGAGGATGCCGAACTTGATCGGCAGGGCCTCGCCTGTGAGCACCGCTTTGACGCCCGGTATCCGGCGCGCTTTCGAGGTGTCGATGGAGACGATGCGAGCGTGCGGATGCGGGCTGCGGAGGATCTTGCAGTGGAGCATGGCGGGGAGCTGGATGTCGTCGGCGTAGACCGCGCGGCCGTTCACCTTGGCCCCGGCGTCGACTCGAGTGAAGGGCTTGCCGATTACGTTCAGCTCAGCCACTGGCGACGCTCCGCACCGCCTCTACGATCTTGGCGTAGCCGGTGCAGCGGCACAGGTTCCCGGCCAGCGCCTCGGCGATCTCCTGCTCGCTCGGATTGGGGCTGCGATTGAGCAGCGCCTGCGCCGTGAGCAGCATCCCCGGTGTGCAGTAGCCGCATTGAGCCGCGCCATGCTCGGCGAAAGCGGCCTGGAGGGGCGTCGGCTCGGAGGATTGGCTCAGGCCTTCGACGGTCGTGATGCGGCGGCCCTCGCACTGGACAGGCAGCAGGAGGCAGGAGAGCTGTGGTTCGCCGTCGACCAGTACGGTGCAGGTTCCACACTCGCCGAGCTCGCAGCCGTGCTTGGTGCCGGTCAGGCCGAGGTCCTCGCGAAGCACCTCGAGCAAGGTCTTGTGGACGGGCGCCAGCAGGTTGTGCGGCTCCCCGTTGACCTCGAGCTCGAGGACTCGGCGATCAACCTCCCGGTTGAGCTCATCCAGCATCGCGATCCGCCTTGAGCATAGGCC
>CAZXGB010000200.1:0-5070 GCA_964640005.1 uncultured Actinomycetes bacterium
GCGGTCCCGGCGAGCAGGATGCCCTCGGTGTAGGCGGCGAGGTTTTCGGCGCGCCCGTGGCCGTAGGGATGCTCGAGGTCGGCGGGCTTCCGCGCCGTCCTCACCGCGAGCAGGGCGAAGAGTGAGGACACCATGTCGAGGGCCGAGTGGGCGGCCTCGCTGATCAGGCCCAGCGAGCCGCTGAGTATTCCGATCGCGAGCTTGGCGACCACCATCAGCGCGTCCACGCCGACCGACGCCGACGCCACCAGCACCGGGTGCCGGGTCAGTCCGAGCTTCTCCACGGCGCCCATTTTGCAGCCGCGCTTAGAAGTGCACGGCGAGAGATGTCCGATAGGTGGATTTGCTTTCAGCCGCCCGGCGGCGGACGAGACCGTAAGGGCCGGTGGCCCTCACCCGACCAGCTCGGCAGTCCTCCCGAGCTGCTCCTCAGAGCCGAGCGCGAATATCAAGTCACCGACCTCCAACCGGAGGTCCGAAGGCGGATTGACGTAAAGCTGGCCGTCCCGCCTCCGGACCGCGAGCAGACTCGCCCTATCCGGGTCCAGGAACCCGGCCTCGAGCAGCGTTCTCCCGATGACCCGGGAATCGTCGGTCACCA
Source organism: uncultured Actinomycetes bacterium (assembly GCA_964640005.1). Classification (GTDB taxonomy): domain Bacteria; phylum Chloroflexota; class Dormibacteria; order Dormibacterales; family Dormibacteraceae; genus CAZHAC01. The sequence goes on from CAZXGB010000200.1 coordinate 602, forward strand.
GGAGCTCCTCGACCGCGACCGTGGTCCCACCATGCTGGATCGTGTCCATCACCTCGACCAACCCCGGCCGCAGCGCAAGCTCGGCCATCTGGTGTCCCGCCATCCGGTAGGGAGAAATGACGCGGTCAGCCCCGGCCAGCTCGAGGCGCCGGATCGAGGCCGGGCGTCCCGCGCGGGCGATGACGTAGAGATCGCGATTGAGAGCGCGCGCCGCGAGAACGATGTAGACCGCGCGCTCGTCGGAATCGACCGCTGAGATCAGGCCGCGCGCGGTGTCGATCCCGGCCAGCCGCAGCACCTCCTCGTCGGAGGCGTCGCCGTCGATGTAGGTCCGGTCTTCGGCCCGCAGCCGCGCCACCGCCTCCGGGTTGTTGTCGATCGCGACGTAAGGCGTACGCGAGCGGTCGAATTCACCCGCGATCTGAGTGCCGATGCGGCCGTAACCGCAGAGGATGAAGTGGCGCGACATCGACGCCACTTTGCGCTCCAACCGCCGGCGCCTCCCGTACTCGGTAATCTGGCCTTCGCTCAGCACTTCGGCGAAGGTGCCGAAGGCGTAGAGCATGGTAGCGACGCCGCCCACGATCAGCGTCACGGTGAAGACCCGCCCGGCGACGCTCAGCGGATGCACCTCGCCGTAGCCGACGGTGGCGATCGTCGTGATCGTCATGTAGAAGGCGTCGAAGGGGCTCCAGCGCTCGAGCAGCATGTAGCCCGCGATGCCGTAGAGCACGACGACCGCGAGGAGGACCGCTGGGAGCCGGAAGCGGCGCAGCGGGTGTGCCATCCCGAGCGGAGGCTACAGTCCCAGGTAGGCCTTGCGGATCCCCGGATCGTTCTCCAGCTCGCGCGCCGAGCCGGACATCGCTATCCGGCCGTTCTCGAGCACGTAGCCGCGATCGGCCGCCTCCAGCGCGACCACCACGTCCTGTTCGACCAGCAGGACCGACACTCCGTCCTTGTTGATCGCCTGGCAGACGTCGACGACTGTGTCGACGATCTTCGGGGCCAGTCCCAAGGACGGCTCGTCGATCATCAGCAGCTTGGGGCGGCCCATCAGCCCGCGCCCGATCGCGACCATCTGCTGCTCGCCGCCGGAAAGGGTCCCGGCGACGCGCTGCAGCTTGTCGCCGAGGGTCGGGAAGTAGCCGACCACTTTGTCGATGTCCTGGCGAACCTCGCGATCTCGGCGGACGAAGGCGCCCAGGCGCAGGTTCTGCTCCACGGTCAGGCTCCCGAAGAGGCGGCGGCCCTGAGGCACGTGGGCCATCCCGGCGCGGACGATCCGCTCGGGTCGCAGGCCGGTGAGCTCACGGCCTTCGAAGACGACGCTGCCCCGCATCGGCGGCACGAGTCCGCTGAGCACGCCGAGCAGCGTCGACTTCCCGGCGCCGTTGGCGCCGATCAGGGCCAGCAGCTCGCCGGCCCGAAAGTCGAGGTCGACGTCGAAGAGGACCGGCCCGGCACCGAACCCGGCGGTGAGGCCGCGAACCTCGAGCAGGCTGCCGTTGTGCTCAGCCACGTCTCAGCCGCTGCGCGTAGCGCTCGCCGAGATAGGCCTCGACCACGCGCGGGTCACGAAGCACGTTCTGAGGCGCTCCCTCGGCCAGCGGATGGCCCATGTGGAGAACGATGGCGCGCGTGCAAACCCCGACCACGACCTGCATGACGTGCTCGATGAGCACGATCGTGACGCCGTTCTTGGAGACGGCGCGGACCATCTCGAGGGCGGCGTCGACCTCGACCGGGTTGAGACCGGCCATGACCTCGTCGAGAAGCAGCAGCTTCGGCTTGGTCGCCAGTGCACGAGCCACCTCCAGGCGCTTGCGATCGGGGACGGTGAGGCTGCCTACGGTCAGGGACGCCTTGGGCGCCAGTCCGACCAGCTCGAGCACCTCGTCCGACCAGCTGAAGGCCTGCCGCGGCGCCATCCTCGCCTCCGAGCTCCCGAAGAGCGCCCCCACAGCAGCGTTCTCCCGGACAGTCATCGAGGCGAACGGCTTGACGACCTGGAATGTACGGCCGATGCCGAGGCGCGCGATCTCGTGGGGCTTCATACCGCTGATGCGCGTCCCCTCAAAGGAGATGGCGCCCCCGTCCAATCGGTAGACGCCGCTGATGCAGTTGAGCAGGGTCGTCTTGCCGGCGCCGTTGGGCCCGATGATGCCGACGATCTCGCCGGGGTCGACGTGGAAGGTGACGTCGGTGAGGGCGGCCACGCCCCCGAAGCGCTTGGTCACCCCCTCCAGCTCGAGCAGCGCCACTAGTGTCCTGCTCGAGAGCCGCAATTTGCCAGCGAACTTTCGGAGCGCGGCACTATACCGAGGTCTCGCGTAAGGAGCGTCTGAGGTAGGCCAGCGAGAGCTTGCTCTGGCCGCCGAAGAAGTCGACCACGCCCCTGGGCAGGAAGATGACGGTGACCGCGAGCAGAATCCCCAGCCCAACCTGGGCGTAGACCGCGATGCTGCCGTGCCCGGCCAGCGTCAGGATCAGCCACTCGACGACGATCGCCCCAGCAACGGGTCCGAACAGCGTCCCCGCTCCCCCCACCATCGCCATCAGGATCATGTACACGTTGTATTCGGTCGGGAACACGCTCTCCTGGTTGATGAAGCTGTTCCACTGGGCGAAGATCCCGCCCGCCAGGCCGCAGAGCGCGGCCGCGATGCAGAAGGCGCCGACCTTGTACAGCGTCGTGTTCACGCCCAGCACCGCGGCTGCCTCTTCGTTCTCACGGATCGCGATCAGCCCGTAGCCGAAGCGGCTGCGAAGGAGCAGCCACGTGATCCCGACGGCCAGCGCCGCTGTGCCCGCCATCAGGTAGAAGAAGAGCCAGTCGGCTTGCCGCAGGATCGGCGGAAAGAGGCCGGTCGCTCCCCCGAGCAGGTCGATGTTCTTGATCACCTCGCCGACCGCGATTCCCGTCCCCAGGGTGGCGATCGCGAAGTAGTGGCCACGCAGCCGCAGCAGCGGAGCTCCGATCAAGGCGGCGAAGACGGCTGGGACGAGCGGCGCCAGCGGCAGGGCAGCCGCCAAAGGCGCGTGCGCCCTATCGGTCAGGTAGCCGACTGTGTAGGCCCCGAGGCCGAAGAAGGCGACGTTTCCGAAGGCGGCGTAGCCGGTGAGCCCGCCGATGATGTTCCAGGCGGCCGCCAGCACCACGAACATCGCGATGAAGGTCTCGGTGCGGATGATCGACTTGTTGATCAGGAAATCGATGCCAAGCGACTCCGGGTCGAGGTTGAGGTTCGTGGCAAGAGGCGTGAGCGTGAGCGGCAGGACGAGCAAGACGGCGGCGACCACCAGGAAGGCGATCAGGATGACGCGGCGCAGGGCGCGCGCGCGGGCGGTCGGCTGGGTGGTGAAAGCCGGCTCCATCACGCCAGCCGGCCCATCAGGCCCCGCGGCCGAACCGTCAGCACCAGGACCAGGATCGCGAACGCGATGGCGTTCGCCCAGCCGGCGCCGAGGCCGGGGACCTGAGTCTGGGCGAGCACCTCGATGAGTCCGAAGAGAAGGCCCCCGACGACGGTCGCCGAGATCCGGCCCAGGCCGCCCAGGATCACGATCACGAACGCCTGCAGCGTGTAGGGCTCGCCGGCAGTCGGATTGATGGCCTGGATCGTGCTCAGCAGCCCGCCCGCGATTCCGGCCGTCGCCGCACCGATGGCGAACGTCAGGGCATAGGTGTGGCGCAGGTCGATTCCCACCAGCTGGGCGGCGTCCTTATCCGCGCCCACCGCTTGAATCGCCGACCCGATCTTCGTGAAGTTGAGAACGGCCGCCAGCACGCCCGCGACCGCGATCGCGATCCCGAGTGCCGCCAGCCGGACGTACGGGATCTGCACGCCGCCGAGCGAGATGCCGCTGCCCGCGTAGCCCGGGGTGACGGAGCGGAAGTCGGCCTTGAACAGAATCAACAGCAGGTTGACGATCACCAGGTTGATCCCGAAGGTCAGGAGCAGGGTGAAGAAGAGAGGGGCGCGGATGACGCGGTTGATGAGGATGCGCTGGAGCACGTAGCCGACCGCAAACAGGAAGACGGCGTCCAGGGGCAGGGCGATGAAGGGATCGATGCCGGCCCTGGTGAACAGCCACCACGTCAGGTAGGCGCCGATCACGACCAGACCGCCGTGGGCGAGGTTGACGATGTTCAGGATCCCCCAGACCAGCGAGAAGCCGACCGCCACCGCGACGTAGACGCCGCCCAGCAGCAAGCCGAGCACCATCTGCTGGATGAAGAGGGTCACCGGTCAGTCCGCCCGCTGGAGCTTGAGGCGGGGGGAGCCGTGATGGCGGCCCCCACCCGCGCCTCTATCGCGAACTCCAGGAAGGTGTCGGATACTGCGCCCGCGCGTCGGCCACGTCGGCGGGGTACACGGTGTGGTGCTTTAAGTCCTGGATCTGCTCGACGACCATCGGCTTGGTCACGTTGACGCCGCGGCTGTCGAACTTGATCTCGCCGAAGA
>CAZXGB010000201.1:0-4967 GCA_964640005.1 uncultured Actinomycetes bacterium
AGTACCGCTATCACCAGCGCTGGCGCGAGGTCCGCGACGAGAACAAGTACCAGCGGCTGATCGACTTCGCCCGCGCACTGCCGCGCATCCGCCGGCGTGTCGAGCGCGACATGCGCCGGCGCGGGCTGCCCCGAGAGAAGGTGATCGCCACCGTCGTGCGCCTCCTGGAGACCACCATGGTCCGCGTCGGTAACGAGGAGTACGCGCAGCAGAACGGCTCCTTCGGCCTGACGACGCTCAGGGCGCGGCATGCGAAGGTTCAGAACGGCTCCCGAGTCCGCTTTTACTTCCGAGGCAAGGCGGGCAAAGAGCACGAGGTCGCCATCACCAACCGCGGCATCGCCAAGGTCGTGAAGCAGTGCCAGGACCTGCCCGGCCAGGAGCTCTTTCAGTACGTCGACGAGAGCGGGGAGCGCCGCCGCGTCAGCTCCGACGACGTCAACGAGTACCTGCGGGAGACGGCGGGCGCCGACTTCACCGCAAAGGACTTCCGGACCTGGGCGGGCACCGTGCTCGCCGCGCGCGCGCTTCAGGCAGCCGAGCAGTTCGACTCCCAGGCCCAGGCCAAGCGGAACGTCGGCGCTGCGATCGAGAAGGTGGCGAGGGACCTCGGCAACACCCGCGACGTCTGCCGTAAGTGCTACGTCCACCCCGCCGTCGTCGACACCTACATGGAAGGGATGATGACGGACACTCTCCAGCGGGCGGCATCCACGATTAAGCCGTCCCTGCGCTCGCTGAGTCCGGAGGAGGCGGCCGTGCTGGCGCTTCTCCAGCAGCGCCTCAAGCGCGAGCGGCGGGCAGCGGCTTAGCAGCTTCCGACCCGCAGTTCCCATAGGCTCTGTGACACGGGTCTGCTAGAGCTCATCGCGCCCCGCTAGCGGTTCTTCGCCCCGGCTTAATAGGATTTTTGCCTTGGCTTCCATAGGGCAGACGGCGGCTACATCGTGACGCGGGCACTGCCAGAATCACCGGACGCTCTTCGCAAGGCGACGCTGGAGGACGTCGTCCCGTACTTCCAGGAGCTCGCGGAACGACCGCTGGATGACATTCCGCGCTGGCTGGAGGATTGGTCCCGCCTCGAGGCGCTGCTCACCGACGCCCATAACGAGGCCGAGATCGCGTACGACTGCGACACCGCGAGCGAGGAGAAGGAACGCGCCGCCCTACGCTTCTCGAGCGAAATCGAACCGCAGCTGGAGGAGTGGCGCGTCAAGCTGGCCGGGCGGCTGGTCGACAGCGGCTATACGCGGCCCGACCTGGAGACCACGATCGGGCGCTGGCGCAATCAGATCGAGCTCTTTCGGGAGGACAACGTGCCCCTCTTCGCGGAGCTCGAAAGGCTCGGCTCCCGGTACAGCAAGATCACCGGCGGCATGACGGTCGATTGGGAGGGCGAGCGCTTGACGCCATCCCAGGTCCGGCCATTTGCCGCCTCCGGCGACCGGCCGGTCCGCGAGCGTGCCTTCCGCGCCTTCTTCCAGCCTTACATCGACGCGCGCGAGGAGCTCGCGAACGTCTTCGACCGGATGTACGAGCTGCGCCAGCAGGTGGCCAGGAACGCCGGCTTCGACAACTTCCGGGACTTCGCCCACCAGCAGAAGAACCGGTTCGACTACACGCCCGCCGACTGCGAGCGGTTCCACGAGTCGGTCGAGCGGACCGTCGTCCCCGCGCTCGGGCGTCTCTACGCAAGGCGCGCTCGGTTGATGGGGCTGGCCGGTGACGAGGTGCGGCCCTGGGACGCGATCGACGGGCATTTGGCCTCGCCCGACCCACTGGGTGCGCCGCCTCTTCGTCCCTTCTCTGATCAGGAGCAGCTCGTGTCCGCGGCGGCGAAGATCTTCGCCGGCGTCGACCCGGAGCTCGGCGCCTACTTCAAACGGCTTGTCGAGGGCGGCATGCTCGACTTGATGAGCCGGCCGGGCAAGGCTCCCGGGGGCTACTGCGCGACCCTGCCCTTCCGCGGGCTGCCCTTCATCTTCATGAACTCCTCCGGCATCGCAAACGATGTCGACACCCTCCTGCACGAGTCCGGGCACGCCTTCCACGCGCTGGAGGCGATGAACACCCTGCCGCTGGTCTTCCAGCGCTTCCCCGGCTCGGAGATGGCCGAGGTGGCGTCGATGTCGATGGAGCTGCTGGCCGCGCCTTATCTGAAGGGCACGCTTTACTCCGATGAGGAGCTGCGGCGAGCCCGCTCGGCACACCTCGAGGAGCTCCTCACCGGCGTCGCCCACATCGCCTGCGTCGACGCCTTCCAGCACTGGATCTACACCTCGGGCGAAGGCGGCGACCGGGACGCGCGGGATCGGAAGTGGCTCGAGCTGCGCTCACGCTTCGGGCGCGGGGTCGATTGGACGGGCTGCGAACAGGAGCGAGTCGCTCGCTGGTACGAGCAGATCCACTTCTTCAACTACCCGCTCTACTACATCGAGTACGGGATAGCCCAGATGGGCGCCCTCCAGGTTTGGCGAAACGCGCTCTCCGACCAGGCGGGCGCGGTGGCGGCCTACCGGCGGGCGCTGGCGCTGGGCGGCTCTCGACCGCTGCCCGAGCTCTTCGCGGCCGCCGGTGCCCGGTTGGTCTTCGACGTCGAAGGCATGGCTCCCCTGGTCGACCTCGTCGAAGAAGAACTGAGCAGGTTCGTCAGTTAGTACTCGTCAACTCCCAGTCGTGCTGTTTCAATTAGCACCCCAGGAGCGCTTGGATACATGAGCAACCTGCTGTCACCGCTGCAGCTCGCCGTTGGAGTGCTCTTTCTGATTGTCGGTCTGGCCGCTGCCGCTCACTGGCTGCGCGAGCGAGGTGCCGCCGCAGGCTGGCTGGCCGCGGTAATCGGCGGGATCGCGATGGTCGCCGTACTCGGCCGAGTGGCCGACCTGCAGCCCGGGATGCGCGAGGCCGCCGCTGACGTGTCGGTCGCCGCCTTCTTGTTCTCCGGCTACGCAATGCTGCGCTTCCGGGGCACTTTCATTCCGCTCTCACGTGGCGCGTCGACGGTGGCCGCCATCGCCCTGGCCGTATTGGGCGTCCTCACGGTCGCGGTGCGCCTGGACGCGACGAGCAGCCCGAACACGTTCCAGTCGGCAGTCAGCTTCCTGCTCGTCCTGGCCTGGACCGGCTGCCTGATCGATCCGCTCATACGATTCACCTGGGCGTCGTTCCGCGTGCCCGCGGTCCAGCGTGGACGGCTCCGGTCGCTGGCCACCGCCTTCGCCGCCATTGCGCTGATCCTGCTGGCTGCCGTCTTCGTGCCGGCCCTGGCGAGCAGCCTCGAGTTCCAGGTCGCCGTTCAGTTGGTGGCGCTTCTGACGACGCCCCTCCTCTACTTCAGCTTCGCGCCGCCGGCCTGGCTGCGCGCGATCTGGCGGCACCCGGAAGAAGAGGCGCTGCGGGCAGGACTTAGCCAGCTGCTGCTCTTCAGCCCGACGCGAAGGCTTCTCGCGGAGCGGGCCATCGAGAGCGCGCGGCGCCTGGTCGGCGGCGACGGCGCCCTGATCGCAGACGGCGAGGGCCAGCCGCTGGCCTACGAGGGCATCTCACCCGAGCGCGCCCGCGACCTCGTCCATCACCTGGACCCCAACCAGCCGCCTTCAATAGTTCCCTTCCGCGACCACGAAGGCGCGGCTCGCTCGGCGGTAGTGGTCCCGCTGACCCTTTCCAGTGGCACCGGCGCCCTGATCGTCACTTCGGGACCCTTCACGCCCTACTTCGGTTCGGACGAACTCACCCGCCTCCGTACCTTCGCCACCTCGGTCAGCGCCGGTCTCGATCGAACGGTGCTGACGGAGCGGTTGACTGCGCTCGAGAGGACCAAGAGCGAGTTCCTGAACCTCGCCTCCCACGAGCTGAGGGGCCCCATCACCCTTCTTCGCGGGTACCTCTCGATGATCTCGTCCGGCGAGTTCGGAGAGCTCAATCCGGAGGTCACGAGGGCGCTGCCTGTGATGCAGCAGAAGGCGGACCAGATGAACTCGATGGTCGACCAGATGATCGAAGCCGCCCGCCTCGAGGAAGGACGGCTGGAGCTCCACCCGGCGGACACCGACCTTCGGGAACTCGCCCAGCGCGCGGTCGACATGATCCAGCCCTTCGCCGACCAGTCGCACCAGCTGGTCCTGGAGCAGCCACCCGAGGCTATCCGCGCCCTGGTCGACCAGGAGCGGATCGGAACCATCCTCGGCAACCTCCTATCGAACGCGATCAAGTACTCGCCCAGCGGAGGCCGGGTCATCTGCAGCGTGCTCAGCAAGGGTGCCTACGGCATCATCTCGGTCACCGACGAGGGCCTCGGGATTCCGCCCGAGCAGCTCGACCGGCTCTTCACTCGCTTCGGCCGCCTCGTCACCCGGGAAACGGAGCACATCGGGGGCACCGGCCTCGGGCTCTATCTCTCCCGTGAGCTGGCCCGCCTGCACGGCGGTGACGTGACGGTCGAGTCACAGCCCGGGCGAGGAAGCACCTTCTCGCTCTCGCTGCCACTGGACAAGGGCGGGGCGACGGTCTAGCGCGCTAGGTCGAAATTCCCGGCGTACGCCCGCAGATGCACCCTTCGAGCACCGCGCGAAACGTCAATACGCCCGCGGATACGCCCGTCGCGCGCCTCCAGCTAGCTATGGCTAGCCGAGAAGGTCCTTCACGCTCGGTGGGATCGCGCCGGCGCGCAGGCGGTGGAGCTCGCGGCCGGCTTTGAAGAAGACGAGCGTCGGCGTTGAGCGAACGCCGTACTCCTTCGCAGCGTCCGGCGCGCGATCGACATCCAGTGCCACCACGCGGCACACGTCCTCGCTCTCGGCCGCCAGCGCCTGAAGCTGTGGCCGGAGCTGCCGGCAGGGCTCGCAGCCCCGGCTCTCGAATTCGACCAGGACGAGGCGGGGCTCGGCGGCCAGCACGGCCGCGAGCCCCGCGCTGTCGAGCTCCTCGACAGCCTCGATCAGTTGAGCCGCTCCACTACCATCGCCATC
>CAZXGB010000202.1:0-4931 GCA_964640005.1 uncultured Actinomycetes bacterium
AGGGATCGACGCAGGCGCCGCAGTCGATGCACTCGTCGGGATCGATGAAGTACTGGTTCGAGTCGTCGTCGGTGTGGATGCAGTCGACCGGACACACCTCGACGCAGGAGGCATCCTTGACGTCGATGCACGGCTGAGCGATCACGTAGGCCATTTCAGGTTCTGAGTTTAAGTCCTCTCGCCTACTCGACTCGGTCGCGGCGCCGCTCCAGCCGGTATCCATAGCCCGGCACGGCGACGAGCTGGCCGCCGTGGTCGGGACCCTCTCCGAGCTTGGCCCGCAGCCGGCGGACGAGCAGGTCGACCCGCTCCGTCGAGATGTCGGCGTCGTACCCGTAGACCTCGTTCAGGATCTGCTCCCGAGAGATGGCGATACCGGCGTTGCGGCCGAAGTACTCGAGGAGCTTGAACTCGAGCGGGCCCAAGCCGACCTCGCGGCCGTCGACGCGGACGACACGGGCTCGAGAGTCGACGTCGACCGCTCCGAAACGGATCGCCATCGGTAGCTCAGGCGGTGTTGGAGCTTGCCCGGGCTGCACCCCGGTGGCAGCAACCGCACGGACCTTGCGCAGGTGCGCCTCGAGTCGGGCGACCAGCTCGGTCCGGCGCACGGGCTTGACCAGGAAGTCGTCCGCGCCGGCGTCCAGGCCGCGCGAGATGCTCGCTTCGTCGTCGCGCCCGGATACGAACAGGACGGGCACCAGCTGGTCGGCCTGCCGGATGTGACGGCAGACGTCTATACCGGGCCGGTCCGGCATCACCCAGTCCATGAGAACGGCCACCGGGCGCTCGCGGTCGAAGACCTGCATCGCCTCTGCGCCGCTGCCGCAGATGAGCGGTTGAAAACCTTCTTCCTCAACGACCGTCGCCAGCAGCTCCGCCGACTCGGGGGAGTCCTCGACGATCAGCACCCGACCCCTTGAACCAGACACCTGGGGCATCTTAACGGGGACGTCGGGACAACCTCGGCAGCTTTTCAACCTTCTTAACTAATCCGCATTTGGGGTCTCCGTACCAAAGCGGCGGACTACTGCCATGGCTGTATTGCTCAAAGGCCTGGCTTCGCTGGTGGTCGCCGGGCTCACCTCCGTCACAACCGTCGCCACGCTCGGTCACCTGCACCGGACGCCGGCGCCGGCCCCTCGCCCAACGACCGCCTCGCACCAGCTGGCTGGGTCGACCGATATGCAGAACGTCGAGATCTCGATGTACGCGAGCTATCCACCAAAGCCGGAGCCGACGCCGACTCCCGACGAGGCAGCGAATACCACCCCGGCCGACGGTGACCAGCAGGCGGGGCCCGCGCCGGCTCAGCCGCCCGTCCTCGCAGCAGTACCCGTCCGGCAGGCTCCTGCCCCCGCCGCACCACCGGTCGTCGTGGGCTCGGCCCAGCAAGGCCTGATCAACCAGGACCGAGCCGCCGCCGGGCTGCCGCCCCTGACCTGGAGCTCCTGCTTGGCCGGCGTCGCCGCCGGGCAGAGCCAGGCGATGGTCGCTCGCGGTTCGATCTTCCACGGCGGAGGCGTCAACCAGGACTTCGGCTGCGGTCTGGGGTCGCGACAGACCGGCGAGAACGTCGGCTACTGGAGCGGCGGGATCAACGACGCCCAGCTGAACACGATGTTCATGAACAGCCCTGAGCACCGGGCCAACATCATGGGTCCGTACCACTACGTCGGCACCGCCTGGGTGCGCGCCGCCAACGGCTTCGGCTATATCACGGTCGAGTTCGGCTAGAAACCAGCCGACGACTCCATAGTCGCCCCCGGGAGGTGATCCGCCGCCACCCCACCGCTCCACCCCACGAAATCTGCGATTTCGCGGGGGCCCCGGTAGTTCCCCTCCCCTCCTAAAGGCGGGGAGGCGCCTACAGTCGGCTGCGCCGACTCCCGCAGGCGCGCGGTCAGAAGACCGCGCGCCTTTCTGTTTCGCAAGGGAACAAGGGCGACCTCGGCGGTAGCATCAAATCTGACATGGCTGCTATCCCAAAATCCCGAACCATCTCCCACCGCCGGCTCCTCGCGTGGATCTCCCTGCTCGCGCTCGGCGAGGTCGCCGATCTCGTCACCACGCAGGCCGCCATGGCGAGGGGTGGCATCGAGGCGAACCGTGTCACGGCAGGACTGATCGCGATCGGAGGCTTGGGGCTGCTGTGGCTCGTCAAAGGATTGCTGGTGGGCGCGATGGCGGGTGCGGTTTGGCTGGTGAAGCGTTGCTGGGCGGAGGGCTATGACCAGCGCTGGGCGGTCGCCGGTTCCCTGGTCTGGCGCGGCTTACAGCTCTGCGTCGTCGTACTCGCGCTAACCGCTCTCCACAACCTGAGCGTCTTGAGCCAGCTCAGCGGTTGAGGCGAGAGTCTGCCGGCGCAGCGCTGGAATGAAGGCTCCGATCAGGACGGCGCCGACCAGGCAGGCGAGGCCTCCGGACACCACTGAGATCACTGGCGTCGTCAGAGCCGCCACCGCACCCGCTTCCAGGTCGCCCAACCGAGGTCCTGCGGTGACGACCATGGAATTGAGGGCGCTGAGACGACCCCGCAGATGGTCCGGCGCGGAGAGTTGAACGATCGTGTGCCGGAATACGGCGCTGACCATGTCGAAGGCGCCCGCCACCGCCAGCATCACGAGCGCCAGGCCGAAACTGTGGCCGGATAGACCGAAGATGGCGATTGCCATTCCCCAACCCACTACCGCGACGATCACGAAAATGCCCTGGCGTCGGGCGTGCCGGACCCAACCGCTGAGGACGGAGGCAACGAGGGCACCCGCGGCGGGGGCCGAATAGAGCAGTCCCATCCCTTGGGGGCCGGTGTGGAAGACGCCCGTTGCCAGGGCCGGGAAGAGGGCGCGAGGCATCCCGAAGATCATTGCGTTGAGGTCGATCGCAAAGCACCCGAGCAGCGCCGGATTCCGCCAGGCATGGACGAGCCCTTCGACGGGAGAGCGCAGGTTGATCTGGACACGAACCTCCGATTGCACTGGCTGCGCAGCCATCCGCCCAACGAAGACGAGCGCGACCGCGTAGCAGGCCACGTCGGCGGCGTAGGCCCACCGCAACCCGAGGTGACCGAGCAGCAGGCCGGCGAGGGCCGGCCCGACCACGAGCGCGGACTGAACCAGCAGCTGATAGAGAGAGAGCGCGGACGCCACGCGCGCGCGGCCGACCAGCCTCGGAATGGCCGCCGCCCGGGCGGCGTGCTCGAGGTTCATGACGCCCGCCGCAGCCGCGGTGATCAAGTAGAGCGCCCACAGCGGCGCGCTCCCGGCGAAAGCCAGCACAGCCAGGGCGAGCGAAGCGAGGAACTGGATGACCAGCGACGCCAGCAGCACGCGCCGGCGGTCGAAGCGGTCCGCAATAACTCCGGCGTATAGGCCGGCCACCAGCAGCGGAACCGCCTGCACGAGGCCCAAGAGGCCGACTGCGAGGTTGTTGTGGGTGGCGACGTAGATCTGGTAAGGGACGGCCACCAGGGTCACCTGACGGCCGGTCATCGTGATCAGCTGCCCGATCCAGAGCAGGCGGAAGTCGTGCGACACGCGCAGTGGCGAGAGGTCGACGAGCAGGCCTCGAAGACCAGGCCAGCCGGCCCTGGATCGGCTCAGAGGGCGCCGGCGAGCACTGAGTGAACGAGCAGCCGGTGGTCGTAGCCGCCGGCGCCGTAGGTGCCAGAGCAGGTGATCAGCGACAGCTGCGGAGCGCCCTCCCTGCTGTAGAGCCAGTTGGGCGGCGTCGAGTAGGCGCTGACGACGTCCACGTGGTCAACCTTGAACTCCAGCTTCGAGCCACCCGACCCGGTCACCACGATCGAGTCGCCCGGTCCCACCTCCCGCAGGCGCCAGAAGATGGCCGGTCCTGTCGTCCAGTCGACGTGGCCGTCGATGACGGCGTCCCCGTTCTCTCCGGGCGCCGGCCCGGTTCGGAACCAGGCAACATCGGCCGGATTTTGGGGCACCCCCAGGAACTCAACCTGCTCCACGCTGGCTTCGACGCCGATCCGTGGGATGGCGAATCGGGCAGGCGGCCGGGCGGGCACGATGGGTGGCGGCGGGGGGACGATGTCAGCCCGTTCGAGGGCGCCAATACCTGGCATCGAGAGCGGGGTGGGCCGCGAGATGGCATGCCGGCTCGACGAGCCACACGCGACCGACGCGATGGCGAGGACCACAAGCACAACGAGGAACCGGCCGCGACCGCAGACTGTCACCGGGCCGGGAGATTAGCAGCCCGGCACCGCCCCTAGCAGCCCGCGGCTAGCAGCCGGGCTGGCCCACGGTCACCGCCGGCGACGCCGCCGAGGCTGGCGCACTGGTGACCGCTGACAGCAGCAGCTGACCCTTCGCGGAAGGCAGGCTCAGCGCTTGGGTCACCTGGATCGTCGTCCACCCGGCCTGCTCAGTGAAGTGGCCCGAGCCGACGTCCGAAGTCGAACCGGTACAGGGATCGTAGGCGCGGACCGTCCAGGTGATCTCGTTGGCGGCTGCGGCCTGCGCCGTGGTGACGGTTATATCGGCGCTGCAGGAGCCGCCCGGCGCGCAACCCGACGCCTGCATGGCCACCGATTTGACACCGTCTGCAGCCGGCGGACCGAAGGAGGGGCCGGCCGCGGCTTTTGGTACCGCGTTGCCGGTCGAGGTGGGTGCGGCACGGGGCGTGGCCGAAGCGATTGCGGACGGCGAGGGCGCGGCGGTGGGAACGCCAGCAGCCGAGCGCGAGGGTCCTTGATGCGTGAGCGCGCGCACTCCCACCCAGGCCACCGTCACCAGCAACAGCGCCATCCCCAGGGCGATCAACGGCACCCGCAGCCGTGACCAATCAAAGCCATCGTCGAGGCTCTCGAAATCGGCCGCGGTCGCGACGTAATGGCGTGCGGGAACCGCCGGCGCCGGGGCCGCCACCGGCTCGGCCAACGGCGGGCGTGGTGCGCCCGCCGC
>CAZXGB010000203.1:0-4878 GCA_964640005.1 uncultured Actinomycetes bacterium
TGGGCAACGTCCACGGCGACCGGATCGTGTTCGACGGCCAGGTCGACGTCGCTCTCTCGGACCTCCGGGATCGCTGGGAGAAGGGCCTGGTCCCGCCACCCGACGAGCCGAGGCCCGACCTCCTGGAGGGTCACAGCTAACTATGTGTGGAATCTTCGGCATCCACTCGAGCGATGTCGATGTGGCCAACCTGACCTACTTCGGCCTCTTCGCGCTCCAGCATCGGGGCCAGGAGTCGGCCGGGATCGCGGTCGGCGACCGCGAGCGGGTTCACGTCCATCGTGACATGGGCCTGGTCGCCCAGGTCTTCACGCCCCAGGTGATGAAGGAGCTCAAGGGCGTCGCCGCCATCGGCCACACTCGCTATTCGACGACCGGCGCCAGCCGGCCCGAGAACGCGCACCCGCTGCCCTTCCACCATCCGGTGCTGGGCGGCGGCGCCATCGCCCATAACGGCAACCTGCTCAACTCCGATGCCATACGGCGGGAGCTCGAGCAGACGGGCGTCGAGTTCGAGACAGGGCTCGACACCGAGGTCATGGGCCGGTTGATCGAGCACACTCACGGCAGCAGCTGGGAAGAGGTCGTCAAGCGCGCCTTCAGCCGCGTCGTCGGCGCCTACTCGTGCGCGATCGTCACCGCCGACTCCGTGATCGCCGTCCGCGACCCCTATGGCTTCCGCCCGCTCTGCATCGGCTACATCGCACGGCCGAACGGGCAGCCGGCGCACGTCGTGGCCAGCGAGACCTGCGCCCTCGACACCGTCAACGCGCGCTTCGTCCGCGAGGTCCAGCCGGGCGAGATGGTGCTGATGAACGAACACGGCATCCAGTCGTTCCGGTTCCAGGACCGCGGCCGGCACGCCATGTGCGTATTCGAGTTCATCTACTTCGCCCGCCCCGACTCCATCATCAAGGGCTGCGAGCTCGAGGAGGCGCGGATCCGGATGGGCCGCGAGCTGGCGGCCGAGGCGCCGGTCGATGCGGACATGATCATTCCCCTGCCGGACTCCGGCACCCCCGCGGCGATCGGCTACGCCGAGGCGTCCGGCATCCCCTTCCGCGAGGGCCTGATCAAGTCCCGCTACATCAACCGAACCTTCATTCAGCCCGACCAATCGCTGCGCGAGGCGGGGGTCGTGCTCAAGCTCAACCCCCTGCGCAAGTCGATCGCGGGCAAGCGCGTGATCGCCGTCGACGACTCAATCGTCCGCGGCACCACCTCGCGCCGGATCATCGACATCCTCCGCAAGGCCGGCGCTCGCGAAGTCCATCTCCGGGTCTCGAGCCCGCCGATGCGCTTCCCGTGCTTCATGGGCGTGGACATCGGCTCGACCAAGCAGCTGGTCGCATCCGGCCGCACGGTCGAGGAGGTCCGGCAGCTGATCGGCGCCGACTCCCTGGCCTACCTTTCCATCCCCGCCCTCATGCGCGCCATCGGCCGGGGCACTGCGGACGAGTTCTGCCGCGCCTGCTTCGACGGCTCCTATCCGGTGCCGGTGCCCCAGCAGCTGGAGATGGACAAGATGGCCTTCGAGGGCTCGGAGATTCCGGACCGTCCTCGCGACAAGGTGACCGTAGGTCAGTGACCTCGTTTCCGAAAGGTCTCTCCTACGCCGAAAAACCCCACGAAATGCAAGCATTTCGCGGGGACCCCAAGGGCTTGACCACTAGGTGACATCCTTTCCCGAGGGCTTGTCGTATGCCCAAGCGGGTGTGGACATCGGCGCCTATGAGCGCATGCTCGAGCGTGTCAAACCGCTGATCGCCGCCACCCAGGGCGAGGCGGTGGCCACCGGCGTCGGTCCCTTCGCGGGCCTCTACCAGGTCCCCGGCGGCTACCTCGCCGCCTCCGCCGACGGCGTCGGAACCAAGATCAAGGTGGCCGTCGCTTACGGCAGCCACCGAGGCATCGGCGTCGACCTCGTCAACCACTGTGTCAACGACATCGCGACCGCCCGCGCCCGGCCGCTCTTCCTGCTCGATTACTTCGCCGCCGGCAAGCTCGAAGAAGAGGTCTTCGCGGATGTGATGGCCGGGTTGACCGAAGCTTGCCAGGCCAACGGCTGCGCGCTGCTGGGCGGCGAGACAGCGGAGATGCCGGGCGTCTACGCGCTTGGCGACTACGACGTGGCCGGGTTCATCGTGGGCTGGGTGGTGGCGGACGCCCCGCCGCCGGCGCCCGTCGGCGCCGGCGACTTCCTGGTCGGCCTGCCCAGCAGCGGGCTCCACACCAACGGCTATTCGCTGGCCCGCCGCGTCTTCGACGGGGTCCCGCTCACACACGTCTACCCCGAGCTCGGACGCCCTCTCGGAGACGTCCTGCTCGAGCCGCACCGCTCCTACCTCGGCGACCTGGGCCGGCTGGACTGGAAAGCAGCCGCACACATCACGGGTGGCGGCTTGCTCGGAAACCTTCCCCGCGCTCTCCCCGACGGTCTGGCGGCGCGCCTCGACCGCTCTCGCTGGGAGGTGCCGGCGATCTTCCGGTTGATCGCCCGCGAGGGTCAGGTCAGCGACGAGGAGATGCTCGGCACCTTCAACATGGGCCTCGGGATGGTCCTGGTCTGTGCCCAGCCGGCGCCCGGGCTGCCGGTGGTCGGAAGGGTGGTCGAGCAGCAGGGCTCGCAGCGGGTGACGTTGGCGTGAGGATCGGCGTCCTCGTCTCCGGCAAGGGCTCGAACCTGCGCAACCTGGTCGAGCGCGACTTCGAGGTGGTGGCAGTTGCCACCAACCGGCCTTCGTGCGGCGGCGCTGAGTTCGCTCGCACCCGCGGCCTACCGCTGGGCGAGTTCTCGCAGAAGCGATTCGCAGCGCTCGAAGAGCGCGACCAGGCGATGCTGGACTGGCTGCTCGCCAGGGGCGCCGAGCTAGTCGTCAACGCCGGTTACGACCGGATTCTCTCACCGGCTTTCGTGCACGGCTTCCCGGGCCGCATCCTCAACATCCATCCCTCGCTGCTGCCCGCCTTCGCGGGTGGCATGGACGCGGTCGCGCAGGCGCTGGCGGCCGGCGTCAAGATCACGGGCTGCACGGTCCACCTGGTGACCGAGGCCGTCGACGCCGGCCCGATCATCGTCCAGGCGGCGGTGCCTGTCCTCGAGGGCGACACCGTCGAGTCCCTTCATGCCCGCATCCAGGTCGAGGAGCATCACATCCTCCCGGAGGCCATTCGTTTGGTGAGCAATGCCCAGAGCGCTGCTGTCGGTTAGCAACAAGGCGGGACTGCCCGCATTCGCGCGCGGCCTGGTCCGCCTCGGCTACGAGCTGTATTCGACCGGCGGCACCATGCGTGCGCTGCACGACGCCTCGGTCGACGTCAAGTCGGTGACCGATCTGACCGGCTTCCCCGAGATCATGGACGGCCGGGTCAAGACGCTCCATCCGGGCGTTCACGGCGGCTTGCTCGCCAGGCGCGACCGGCCGGAACACCTGGCGGCGCTGGAGGCGCACGGGCTGAAGACCATCGACCTGCTGTGCGTCAATCTCTACCCGTTCGCGGAGACGGCGGCCAACCCGGAGGCCTCGTTCGACGACGTGGTCGAGCAGATCGACATCGGCGGGCCGGCCATGATCCGCGCGGCCGCCAAGAATCACGAGAGCGTGCTCGTGGTCGTGCGGCCAGAGCGCTACCCCGAGGTGCTCCAGGCGCTCCAGGGCGAGCCGGTGGCGCTGGAGCTCAGGCGGCGGCTGGCGGCCGAGGCGTTCGCTCACACGTCCGCCTACGACGCCCAGATCGCGGAGTGGCTGCGCGGGCAGGTCGACGGCGAGGCTCCGCAGTTCCCGTTCGAGCTGACGATCGCGGGCGGCCTCGTCCAGTCCCTGCGCTATGGCGAGAACCCGCACCAGCAGGCGTCCTTCTACCGGCTGGGGCATGACGCGGGCGGGCTCGGCACCGCCGAGCAGCTGCAGGGTCTCGAGCTCTCCTTCAACAACATCCAGGACGCGGCGGCTGCCTTCGCCCTGGTCGGGGAGTTCGCGAGGCCGGCGGCCGCGATCATCAAGCACATGAACCCCTGCGGGCTGGCACTGGGCGACGGGCTGGCATCGGCATACCGGCGCGCCTTCGAATGCGACCCGGTTTCCGCATTCGGCGGCGTGGTGGCGGTGAACCGCGAGCTCGACGCGGAAACCGCTCAGCAGATCGTCGAGATCAAGACCGACGTCGTCATCGCGCCCGGCGTCGGCGAGGCGGCGCGCGAGGTGCTGGCCAGGCGCAAGAACACGCGAGTGCTCGTGACCCACCCGGTCCGGCACTACGGCTACGACGTTCGCAGCGTTCCGGGCGGCTTTCTGGTTCAGACCTGGGACCGGACCGGCTTCGATCGCTCCCACTGCCGGGTGCTCACGCGCCGGCAGCCGACCGAAGAGGAATGGGCGCAGCTGGAGTTCGCCTGGCTCACCGCCAAGCACGTGAAGTCGAACGCGATCGTGCTTGCCCGGGACTTTGCCGCCGTCGGCGTCGGGGCGGGGCAGATGTCCCGCGTGGAGGCGGCGGGCATCGCCGTCCAGCGCGCCCGCGACCGGGCGCAGGGCTCGGTGATGGCGTCGGACGCTTTCTTTCCCTTCGCTGACGGCGTGGAGGTCGGCCTCAACGCCGGCGTCACGGCGATCATCCAGCCCGGCGGCTCAGTCAAGGACGATGAGGTCACGCTGGCGGCCGACGTGCGCGGGGCCGCCATGGTGGTCACAGGCGAGCGCCACTTCAAGCACTGACGGCCGGAAGCCACGATAAGTCCGGATAAGCGGCCGGACTTATCCTCTCTTATCCATACGGCCGGCTCGGTTGGCTGGATAAGACGGCCCGCTTATCCTCTCTTATCCAATGCCGACTGCCTGGCCGCCCAGCCCTTACCGCCCCGGCACGGGCCTGGAACCG
>CAZXGB010000204.1:0-4841 GCA_964640005.1 uncultured Actinomycetes bacterium
GCTCGCGCAGGCCCAGCGAGTAGTTGCCGCGCCCGTCGAACCCGGTGTCGCTGACACCGCGAAAGTCGCGGATCCGGGGCAGCCCGACCGAGATCAGCTTCTCGAGGAAGTACCACATGCGGCGGCCGCGCAGGGTCGTCTTGATGCCGACGGTCTGGCCGGCGCGGAGCTTGAATGCGGCCACCGACTTGCGAGCCTTGATCGTCATCGGCTGCTGCCCGGTGATCGTCCGGACGTCGTTGACCGCCGCCTCGAGGGCCTTAGGGTTGTCCTTGGCCTCGCCGATGCCGATGTTTACCACGACCTTCTCGATCCGCGGAACCTGCATCACGTTGTCGTAATCGAACTCGCGCGTCAGCGCCGGCACCGCGCGCTCGCGGTACTGCTGAAGCAGGTTCGGCTCGGTGCGTACTTGGGTGGCCATCACTGAGCCTCCGCCGCGTGGACACGCTCGTAGGGCTCGCCGCAGTTCGTGCAGACGAGTCGCTTGCGCCCGTCCTCGGTCACGCTGTGCCGGATCCGCGTGGGCTTGTCGCAGCTCGGGCAGACCAGCATCACGTTCGAGTAGGCGAAGGGCGCCTCGAAGTCGACGATGCCGCCCTGGATCGCCCCGCGGCCACCCCGCCGCGGGTCGTTGGCCTTGGTGTGGCGCTTGAGGATGTTCACGCCCTCGACCACGATCTGGCCCTGGTCCGGGATCGTCCTCAACACGCGTCCGCGCTTGCCCCTGTCCTTGCCGGCGACGACCACCACGGTGTCGCCCGCCGCCAGGTCGGGGCGCCGGATCGCGCGCGGATTTGTCTTGTTCGTCAGCACTTCTACAGAACCTCCGGCGCGAGCGACACGATCTTCATGAAGTTGCGCTCGCGCAGCTCGCGCGCGACCGGACCGAAGATGCGGGTCCCGCGCGGGTTCATCTGGTTGTTGATGATCACCGCGGCGTTGTCGTCGAAGCGGATGTTGCTGCCGTCCGGACGGCGGTACTCCTTGGCGACGCGCACGACGACCGCCTTGACCACCTCGCCCTTCTTGACCTGACCGCCGGGCTGCGCCGACTTGACGGCGGCCGTGATGACATCGCCGACGCCGGCGTACTTGCGGTGATGGCCGCCCATGACGCGGATGCAGAGGAGCTCACGGGCCCCGCTGTTGTCCGCTACGCGAAGTCGAGTTTCCTGCTGGACCACTAGACGGCCACCTCCATGGCGCCCGCATCAGCTCGTAGCTGAGAGACAGGAGCCGAAGGAGACGCGGAGCACGTGAGGGAGCGCACCTGAAGGTGCGTGACCGAGCGCGCGCACAAGTCGACGCACGGATCGTGGCTCTCCGCCCGCGAGATGATCCGGGTGATCTTGGAGGTGGTCGTCATCACTTGGCCTTTTCCAGGATCTCGACGATCCGCCAGCGCTTATCGCGTGACAGCGGGCGCGTTTCCATGATCCGGACCTTGTCGCCGACCCCGCACTCGTTCTTCTCGTCGTGCGCCTTGAAGCGTTCGCGCTGCTGGATGACCTTCTTGTAGAGCGGGTGGCTCTTCAGGTTGGAAACCTGGACGATGACGGTCTTGTCCATCTTGTCTGAGACCACCATGCCCACGCGGACCTTGCGGAAGCTCCGCTTCGTGGTCTCGCTCTGCGTCTCGTTGTTTGCTGCTGCGTCGGTCATTCCTTCGTTTCCTCTTCGCCCTTCTCGCCCGTCTCCTGCGCCTTGGGCGCCTCCTCGCTCACCTGCGCTTCGGCACCTGCCAGCTCTTCCTGCCCGGGCACTTCAGCGACCGCCACGGCGGTCCCACCGCCGGTGCCGGACTCCGCAGGCGCGCCCTCTTCGAAGCGGCTCTGGTGCATCACGGTCAGGATGCGGGCGATGTCCTTGCGCGCCTTCCGGATCTCCCGGTTGTTCTCGAGCTGGCCGACGGCCAGCTTGAAGCGCAGCTCGTAGAGCTCGCGCCGAGCCTGCTTGAGCCGCACACCAAGCTCG
The DNA here is from genome assembly GCA_964640005.1 of uncultured Actinomycetes bacterium. Lineage (GTDB taxonomy): Bacteria > Chloroflexota > Dormibacteria > Dormibacterales > Dormibacteraceae > CAZHAC01. The sequence continues at coordinate 1,978 of CAZXGB010000204.1, forward strand.
TCGGTGTCCAGGCTGCGCAGCTCGCTGAGTTGCTCGGTCGTCTTCATTTATACCTGCCCCTCCGGAACCGAAACCAGCTGGGGCTCCTCGAGCTGGACGAACCGGGTCTTGATCGGCAGCTTGGCAGCGGCCAGGCGCATCGCCTCCTTGGCCACGTCGGGCTGTACGCCCCCCATCTCGAACAGCATCCGGCCCGGCTTGACCACGGCCACCCAGTACTCGGGGTTGCCCTTGCCGGAACCCATGCGGGTCTCCGCCGGCTTCTTGGTGATCGGCTTGTCCGGGAAGATGCGGATCCAGATCTGGCCACCGCGCTTGACGTGGCGGGTCATCGCCCGCCGGGCGGCCTCGATCTGGCGGTTGCTCATCCAGCAGTCCTCCATCGCCTGCAGGCCGTACTGGCCAAAGGCGATCGAAGCGCCGCGGGTCGCAATCCCGTCGCGGCGGCCCTTGTGCTGCTTGCGGTGCTTGACGCGCTTGGGTAGCAGCATCTACTGCTCCTCCACAGGCGGGTTGGGTCCCGGCTCGGTGGCATTCTCGCCCACGGTGTCACCCGACTTGGCGAGGGTAGGATCGGTCACCGGCTGCGTCGGCCCCGGCTCTGCGGCCCGGCCCCGGCCACCACGCGGTGCCGCCCGCCGGCGCTGCCCGCTGCCCGACTCCTCGGCTGTGACCTGGCGCTCGACCGTCCTCTCGGCCCGTTCGGGTGAGCTGGGTGCGGCGCCCGCGCCCTCGACCATCCGGCTCTGGGGCACCTGGGGTTCGGGCCGGCCGGCACCGGTCGGCGTCACCTGGGGCGCCACCGCAGGCTGCGCCTGGATGTCCTCCACCGTCTGGACGATGCCGCCCCGCGGCGGCAGCTTGACCAGGTCCTTGTAGATCCAGACCTTGACGCCGATGGCGCCGAAGGTGGTGGTCGCCGTCGCGCGGCCGAAATCGATGTCGGCCCGCAGGGTGTGCAGCGGCACCCGGCCCTCGCGGTCCCACTCGCGGCGCGCCATCTCAGACCCGCGGAGGCGGCCGCCGAGCGCCACCCGAACGCCCTTGGCGCCGGCGCGCATCGTGCGCAGGATCGATTGCTTCATCGCGCGCCGGTGGCTGATGCGCCGCTCGATCTGGCTGGCGATGTTCTCGGCCAGCAGCTGGGCGTCGAGCTCCGGCTGCTTGATCTCCTGGATCGAGATGCGAACCCGGTTGCCGAAGCGCTTCTCGAGGTCCTCGCGGAGCTGGTCGACCGAGGCGCCACCCTTGCCGATCACGATGCCCGGCTTGGCGGTGTGGATGGTGACCGTCATCTGCGCGTTCGAGGAGCGCTCGGTCTCGATCTTGGCGATGCCCGCGTTGCGCAGGCGGCGCAGGATCAGGCGGCGCATCTCGAGGTCCTCATGGAGGAGCTTCGTGTAGTCCTTCTTGTCCGCGAACCAGTTGGCCTCCCAGGACCTGTAGACACCGAGTCGGAAGGCGTTCGGATGAACTTTGTGACCCACTAGCGATTGCTCCTCTCGTCGGCACGGTCCTCCACCACCGCCGTGATGTGGCACGTGCGGTGGAAGTACTGGTGCGCCATGCCGCGGCTGACCGGGCGGATGCGCTTCATGGTCGGACCCTCGTCCACCATGAGCGCCTTTACCACGAGTTCGTCGCGGTTCAGGTTGAAGTTGTGCTCGGCGTTGGCCGCCGCCGACTTGATGACCTTGGCGACGTCGACCGCTGCCGTCTTGGGCATGAACTGCAAGACGGTCAGAGCCTCGGCGACGGGCAGGCCGCGGACGGCGTCCGCGACCAACCGCGCCTTGCGCGGCGTGCGGCGCACGTACTTGGCCTTCGCGATCACTTCCATTACCGCAGCCGGCTCCCTTTCTCGGTTTTGTCGCCGTGGCCGCGGAAGCGGCGCGTGGGCGCGAACTCGCCCAGCTTGTGGCCGACCATGTTCTCGCTGATGAACACGGGCACGTGCTTCTGGCCATCGTGGATGGCCAGGGTGTGGCCAACCATCTCCGGGAAGACCACCGAGGCGCGCGCCCACGTCCGCACGACCTTCTTGTCGCGCGAGGTGTTCAGCTTCTCGATCTTCTCTCGCAGGTTGGGGTCGATGTAGGGACCCTTCTTCAGGCTTCTCGACATGTCTTTCTACTTCTTCTCTCGCCGCCGGATGATGAGCTTGTCAGACGCCTTCTTCGGCTTCCGCGTGCGGTAGCCGAGCGCCGGTTGGCCCCACGGCGTCTTGGGGTTGCCACCGGGGCCGGTCTTGCCCTCACCACCGCCGTGCGGGTGGTCGGTCGGGTTCATGGTCGAGCCGCGCACCTCCGGGCGCTTGCCCAGCCAGCGCGAGCGGCCTGCCTTGCCGCCGGACTCGTTCTCGTGCTCGAGGTTGCCGACCTGGCCGAGGGTGGCCATGCAGCGGACGTGCACGCGCCGGAGCTCGCCGGAGGGCATGCGGACGACCGCGTAGTCGCCCTCCTTGGCCAGCAGCTGCGCGCTCGCGCCGGCCGAACGGACCAGCTGCCCGCCGCGGCCGATCGTGACCTCGAGGTTGTGGATCGTGGAGCCGACCGGGATCCGCTGCAGGGGCAGCGCGTTCCCGGCACGCACCGGTGCCTGGGGACCGCTCATGAGCTGATCGCCGACCTTGAGTCCGAGCGGGGCCAGGATGTAGCGCTTCTCGCCGTCCACGTAGTGGAGAAGAGCGATGCGCGCCGTCCGGTTGGGGTCGTACTCGATCGTCGCGACCTTGGCCGGGATCCCGAACTTGTCGCGCTTGAAGTCGATCCGGCGGTACTGCCGGCGGCCGTCGCCACCGCGGTGGCGAGTCGTGATCTTGCCCTGGTTGTTCCGCCCGGCGTTGCCCGGCAGGCTTTCGAGCA
>CAZXGB010000205.1:0-4750 GCA_964640005.1 uncultured Actinomycetes bacterium
CTACGGACCGAAGGCAGCCGCGGGCTCTTGGTGGCAGAGAACGGCGGAGGTCCGGCCGCGACGGTTAGCTTGCCTGCGCCGCGGCGGCTGCCACCTGCCCTCTTTGCGCCGCTACGAGCGCGGCCACGTCGGGCGGCGTGTAGTTGATGCCTTTCAGGATCTTGCCGTCCGGCCGGCGGACGACCTCCGGGTCGCCCTTCGACATGTTGCTCCGATGGATCTCCCGGAAGATTGGCTCGAGGTCGATCCCGTAGGTGACCCCAGCGCCGTACACGACGTACAGAAGATCGGCCAACGCGTCCGCGATCTCCACCAGGTCGTGCGCCTCTCCGGCGTTCCGGAACTCGGCCAACTCCTCTTCTATGAGGGCCACCCGAAGGCGGTGCATATCTTCGCCGCACCAGGTTGGACGGTCGTTGACTGCAGCGCCGAAGTGCCTGTGGAACTCGCGGACCATCGACTGCTCTTCCGTCATGCGTCCTCTCCTTTTCAGGTCGGGTTTGCCGTTGCGCCCCCCATCATTACAGCGATCGCCTGAGGAAGTCGACCCAGTTGCTTCCGAGAATCCCATTCACCTGAGCGGGGCTGAACCGCTTTAGCAGTAGTCCGCGCAGCCCAAGAATCTCCTCCAGCTTTCCGACCGGCGCCCCGCTGGCGTCGAACCCTCCGTCCAGGTCCGTACCCAGCCCGATGTGCTCCGGCCCACCCGCCGACTCCGCATGGTGGAGCAGGTGGGCCGCCACGTCCTCGAGCGTCGCCGGTCCACCATCGGAACGCAGGTGGCGCCGGTAGAAGCTGACCCCGATCACGCCGCCCCGCCGAGCCACCTCGGCCACCGTTGCTCGGCTCACCTGGCGGTCGCCGGGCACGAGCTCGCGGGCGTTGGAGTGCGAGAGCATAAGCGGTCCCTTCCACACCTCGAGCGCCTCCTCGACCGCCTGCTGCGCCATGTGGCTCAAATCCAGGATCAGCTTGCGCCGGCGCATCGCGCGCAGCAATGAACGCCCGACTTCCGTAAGCCCGCCAGGCGCGCCGGTGCCGCCCGAGTAGCGCGTGCGACCCCACGCAAGGCCGACCACCCGGACACCCTGGTCGACCCAGGCGCCCAGGTGTGAAGGGTCCACGATCGGGTCGGCGCCCTCCATGAGCAACACGCCCGCCAGCGACCCCGGCCGCCAGTGCCGGACGTACTCGTCGAGCCCAGACCGATCGCGGAGCAGTGGAAGCCCGGCGGCGCCGTAGTAGCCGGCCTGGGCCAATGCCATGACCGAAGCCTCGCCTGGCGTGGAGTAGGTGAAGGCGCCGCCGAATCGGCGGCCCTGTCCTGCCCGAGGCGCGCAGTAGAGGGTCGGAAAGACAAGGCCGACGCCAGCGCGAGCGAGCGCCTCCCGGCTCACCAGGTAACCCGGTGCCGGCTCGCCCCCGAAGCCGCGACCGTGCGCGAGCGCGTTCCAGGCGATGTCGAGGTGAGCGTCGACGATCATGGCCGCGCGCCGGGCGTCTGCACCGCCCGAGCGCTGACCAGGATGGCGCGCCCGGCCGCCTCCAACGGGGTGGCGCCGTCCACGTAGGCGGCACAGAAGGCGGCGGCGAAGGCGTCTCCGGCGCCGCTCCCGTCCACCACCTCCACCGCCGGCGCCGCCAGCACGCGCCCGAAGACTCGCACGCCGCGCGCGCCGAGCTTTAGCACGGCCACCTTGGCCAGGCCCTCGAGGGGAGCGCCGAGCTCTGCCGACTCCGCCTCGGTCGCGAACAGGACCTCGGGCCGGATGATCGCGAGATCGTAGGCGAGGCGGGCGCCGCCGTACCCGCGCACGCCGGCCGGCGAGGAGAGGTCGACGGAGACGATGCCGCCTCGCGCGCGCGTCAACTCGATGGCCCGGCGTGCGGCGGCCGCCAGCGGCTCGCTGAAGAGCGAGTAGCCGGGGACGTGGAGCAGCTGCGTCCCGGCGAACCAGTCCTCGCGCAGGTCCGCCGGGCGCAGTGCCAGGCTCGCACCCGGCTGGCGAGCGAACGTGCGGGTGGCACCCGGGCCGAGCAGGACGGCCACTGCGCCCGTCCGCTCCGGCCCGACGACCGCGCACACCTCGACCTTCAGCGACTCGATCTCGGCGACCAGGCGGCGGCCGAGGTCGTCGTCGCCGATCCGCGTGATGAGACGCGCCGGCTCGCCCAGCGCGGCCGCCCAGGCGCAGAAGTTGGCGGCCTGGCCCCCTCCCTGCATGTAGATGCTCGCCTCCTGGTCGTCGTCGAGCCGGAGCTGGCCCTCGGGCGCGATCGTCACGTCGAGGAGCAGCTGGCCGATCGAGACGAGCACTACGAGCCGGATTATGGGGAATACGGCGGCCGTGAAGTGTGTAATATTGAAGCACTTCACTATGAACCCATCTGATTTGAACTCCCCCGAATCGAAGCCTTTCGCGATCTTGATCGAAAAGGACGCCGACGGCTGCCTCTACGAGCGAACGGCGCGAAAGATGGTCGAGCTCGCCCAAGCTGAACAGCGCCCGGCCCTGGAGGCGCTCGCCGCGCTCCGGATGGCGAGCCGGCAGATGCACCTGAACATGGAGCGCTGGGCGGAGAGTCACGGCCTCTCCGAGGGGCGGATGCAGCTGCTGTTCCGGCTGCGCAAGGCGCCCGAGCAGTCGATCGCCATGGCCGAGCTCGCCGAGTCGATGGGCGTCAGCCCTCGTAACATCACCGGGCTCGTGGACAACCTCGAGCGCGACGGCCTCGTCCAGCGTGTCCCCGACCCCCGGGATCGCCGAGGGGTGCTCGCCAAGCTCACCGAGAAGGGCAAGCAGAAGGTCGAGTCCGTCTGGCACGACGGTCTCAACGTGCAGATCCCGCTAACGCAGGAATTCACGAAGGAAGAGTTGGTCCAGCTGCGGCACCTTTGCCTCCGGCTCGTCCAGCGCATGAACGAACTAGGGAGGACGCAGTAGTGACCACCGACATGCTGCCCCGGCGGCAGCTGATCTTCGCCACCGCGGGCGTGATGCTGGCCCTGCTGCTGGCATCGCTCGACCAGACCATCGTCGGTACCGCGATGCCGCGGATCATCGCTGAGCTCAACGGGCTGGACTACTACGCCTGGGTGACGACCGCGTACATGGTCACCTCCACGGTGACCATCCCGATCGCGGGCAAGCTCGGCGACATGTTCGGGCGCAAGCCATTCCTGCTCGCCGGCATGGTCGGCTTCGTCCTCGCGTCCGCGCTCTGCGGGCAAGCGCAGAACATGCTGATGCTGGTGCTCTTCCGCGGCCTGCAGGGTCTCTTCGGCGGGGTGCTCTTCGCCAGCGTCTTCAGCGTCATCGCCGACCTCTTCCCGCCCGACCGCCGCGCCCGCATCCAGGGGGTGTTTGGCGCCATCTTCGGCCTCTCCTCGGTCATCGGGCCGACCGTCGGCGGCTACCTAACTGACAACCTCAGCTGGCGCTGGGTCTTCTACGTCAACGTTCCCGTTGGCATCGCCGCCGTCACCGTGGTCGCGCTCTCGCTCCCATATGTCCGCTCGCGTGCATCCTGGCGCGACATCGACTTCCTCGGTTCCGGCCTGCTCGCGGCCGGACTGGTGCCACTTCTGATCGCGCTCTCCATCACCCGCAACCACAGCTGGGGCGACTGGCAGGTGCTGAGCCTGCTCGGCCTGGCCGCCGTGATGCTGGTCGCCTTCTTCCTGGAGGAGCGGCGGGCGGAGCACCCGATCGTGCCCTTCAACCTCTTTCGCAACCGCGCCTTCGCGGTCTCGATGATCGTGGGCTTCCTGACCGCGTTCGGAATGTTCGGGACGATCATCTTCGTCTCCCTTGACTTCCAGGGCGTGCTCGGGATCAGCGTCACCAACTCCGGGCTGCTGATCACCCCGATGATGTTCGGGCTGATCGTCGCCAGCACCCTGACCGGCCTCCTCATGACCCGGATCCGCCAGTACCGATTCCTGGGCACGCTCGGGGTCGCCATCATGATCCTCGGCCTGGTGATGCTGGCCCAGGTCACGGTGGGGACGACCCAGTTCGAGGTCACGCGCGACATCGTCGTGATCGGAGCCGGCCTCGGCATCACGTTCCCGCTCTACATCAACGCGCTCCAGTCGGCGCTGCCTCGCCAGTACCTCGGCGTCGGCTCCAGCCAGATCCAGTTCTGGCGCAACATCGGCGGCACCGTCAGCACTGCCGTGATGGGGTCATTCCTGGCCCGCCTGATGCCGGAGAAGGTCGCCGAGCAGATCAATAAGCTCAACCTGCCGCAGCAGTTCCGGGGGCGATTGAATGTCAACGGTTCGGCAGGCGCCCAGCAGACGCTCGACCCCAAGCAGCTGGCGGCCGCGCGGTCGGCCCTGCCGGCCCAGTTCCAGCCCCTCTTCGACCAGGCGATCCACGCCGTCAAGCTGGGCATTGCAGCGACCCTCCACGACATCTACCTGCTGGCGGCGGTGATCCTGGTGGCCGCTCTGATCGCGACCCTGTTCATGCCCGTCGTTCCGCTTGCCAGGCGAGGGCCCGCAAAGGCGGTTGAGGACGCTCTCGAGGAGCCGGCGCCGGTCGAAGTCGCGGCCGGCTGACGCGTCGCACTGAAGAGATCGCACGGGGGAGGTCCTTAGGGGCCTCCCCCCTCTTTGTGTTGACGGCGAATTGACGGAGTCAAGCGGGGTATTTGACTCAAAGGGGAGTGCTAACCTCCATCGCGCACTGGCATCGCGCGGCGGGTGGGGCTTTCAGGAAAGGAAAGGGAGAAGAATGTTTAT
>CAZXGB010000206.1:0-4717 GCA_964640005.1 uncultured Actinomycetes bacterium
GATGCCCGGGCGTTGCGCCGCCCGTGCTTCGTATTCCTTTCCCGATGCTTCCCAGGCTCGGATGCTGTGAAACGCGTTAGTTAAGGGGAGTCCGGTCGCCCGCCGGACGTCGCCTGCGAAACTCTTAGGCGTGAGCCGAAGCTTTGACCTCGACCCTGCCGACCAGATCGGCGTGGTCACACGAGGGCGCCCGGGGGAGCGCGAGTTCTTCCTGATCGCGAGCGGCGCCGGCGAGCGCGCCACACTGGCGTGCGAGAAATTCCACGTCCAGGGTCTCGTGCTGCGCGCCCAGCAGCTGCTCGAAGCCCAGGGGTTGGGCAGCACTTTCGACCCGGCGCCCGTCCCTGCTCCGCCGGCCCTCATCGAGCCGGATTGGCGCATCGGCGAGCTCGGCCTCGGCTTCCACGAGAGCCGGCAGCTCTTCGTGATCGTCGCCCGGGAAGCGGGCGAGAGCGAGGATGTACCCCAGGAGGAGCTGGCGACGGCCCGGTTCTGGGTGTCGGCGGGAGCGGTTCGTTCCTTTGCGCGCCAGGCAGAGGCGGTGCTCGGGGCCGGCCGTCCGATCTGCCCCTACTGCGGCCTTCCCATCGATCCTTCCGGACATCCCTGTCCCGCCGCCAATGGACACCGGCCCATTTTCTGAGGGGCTTGCCCGGCCCGAGGTCGAAGCACGCCTTCGCGGACTCCCCGACATGGAGGTCCTGGGCCTGATGCGACGCTCCAGCAACTACACCTTCCTCGCTCGCCTCGGCCCAGAACCGCAGATGCTCGCGGTATACAAGCCGGCCGCTGGCGAATCACCACTCTGGGACTTCGAGCCGGGCACGCTCTACCGGCGCGAGGTCGCCGCCTACGAGCTGGCCAAGGCGCTCGGCTGGCCGCTGGTTCCGCCGACGGTGGTGCGGGAGGCGGCACCCCACGGCGTCGGCGCCCTCCAGCTTTTCGTGGACGCGGCCCAGTCCCGGCATTACTTCGAGTCGGACGGCATCCCGACCACAGTGTGGGAGGAGGTGGCCGTCTTCGACTATCTGGCCAACAATGCCGACCGCAAGGCCGGCCACTGCCTGGCCGACGCCGACGACCGGGTATGGATGATCGACCACGGGCTCACCTTTCACACCGACAACAAGCTGCGCACAGTGATCTGGGATTTCGCGGGACAGCGCCTGCCGGCCCGGCTGCGGGCCAGCCTCGAGCGCGCGCTCGAAGACAGTGAGCTTCACTCCTGCCTCTGCGCGCTCCTCGCGGAGCGCGAGGTAGCCGCCTTTCAGCGACGGCTGCAGAGGACGCTGGCCCCAAGCTGGCGATTTCCGCCGCCATCTTCGGCTTGGTCGGTGCCCTGGCCGCCCGTGTAGTCACATCGTCGGCGCCGAGCCGCTAGAGTCCGTCCCCGAATTGCGACGCCTCGTGTTCCTGCTGCCTGTCGCCTGGTTGTTGACGGTCGGCTTGGCCCCGCTGCCTGCCAGCAGCGGCCAGACGAACTCTCCTGCGGCCACCCCTACCCCGGAGCCGACTCCGACTCCGCGAACCGGATACCTCGCCCTCGACCCGACCTTCGGTCCGCCGGGCAGCAAGGTCACCGTCTCCGGTACGCAGTTCCAGCCCGGGCAGCAGGTGCAGCTCTACTTCGACGCCGCTGACAAGACCGTTGGCAATGTGGCCGCCGACCAGAACGGCAGTTTCAAAGCTGATCTGCAGATCCCGGACGTGGCCGCCGGGCCCCACACCATCTGCTCCCCCCAGGCCAACCTGAACGCGCCCTGCGCCAACTTCCGGGTTGAGCCCAAGCCTTCCCCGACGCCTTCGGACACGCCGTCCGCCACTCCCGCCGCCACACCCAGCGCTCAGCCCACCGCCAGCCCGGTTGACATCTCCCCCACGCCCACCGCCGAGCGGCTGAACACGGTCGCCCTCTTGACGCAGCCGCCCTTCGTCTTCTTCCCGCTGCTGCTCCTCTTGGCCGCAGCCGGTGCCGCGGCCTGGATCTGGTGGGGCCGCCGCCCGCAGCCAGCGCCAGTCCGGTCGGCTGTCGTGCGTCACACCTCGACGCCGACTCCGGCTCCCAGGCCGGCCGCGCCACCAGCGAGCCCTACGCCCGTGGCCGTCGAGGAGCCGGCGCAACCTTCCATCGAAGAAGCGCCTGCGGCGGCGCCACCGCGCGCGGCGCCCGCGGATGAATCGATCGACATGCCGCAGCCCGGCGACTAAGCTCGAATCCACCGAAGTTGGTAGATCCGGGCTCAGACCGCGGGGCAATATTGACGGCCTCTCACGCCTGGCGTTAACTGGCCGACGTGCCGGAGTCACTTCTCTCGGCCCGCGAGGTGACGATCCGGTTCGGCGGAATCGTCGCCCTGGACAGCGTCTCCTTCGACGTGCCCGAGGGCGCGATCGTGGGCTTGATCGGCCCCAACGGCGCCGGCAAGACGACGATGTTCAACTGCATCACGCGGTTGTACACGCCGACCTCGGGTTCGATCCGATACGCCGGGGGCGAGCTGCTCGAGGTCCCGGCCCACAACATCATTCGCCGCGGCATCGCGAGGACCTTCCAAAACGTCGAGCTCTTTCCACGCATGACCGTTCTCCAGAACGTCCTCGTCGGCGACCACATCCACATCGGCCATTCGCGCTGGTCGGCGGCCCTGGCAGCAATCGGCTGGCCCAGCGCGCTGCGCGCGGAGCGCGAGGCGGAGGACCGCGCCCGGCTGGCGCTCGAGATGGTCGGCGCCGCCCACGTCGCTGACGAAATCGCCGCCGGGCTGTCTTTCGGAACCCTCAAGGCGGTCGAGCTGGCGCGAGCCATCGTCTCCCGTCCCCGGCTGCTCCTCCTCGACGAACCTGCCGGCGGGCTGAACCACGACGAGGTCGGGCAGCTGATCGACCTCATCACGAGGATCCACCGCGAGCTCGAGGTGACCGTGCTCGTGGTCGAGCATCACATGCACCTGGTGATGCGCGTGTCGGACCGGGTTGTGTGCCTCGACTTCGGCCGCAAGATCGCCGACGGCACCCCAGACGAGGTGCGCAGCAACCCCAACGTGATCGAGGCCTATTTGGGCCAGGAGGAGAATGGCGCAGCCTGAGCCCGCGAGCACACCCGGCCTTCTCGAGTTGAAGGAGGTCCACGCGAGCTACGGGCCGATCCGAGCGCTCCACGGCATCTCCCTGGCCGTGCCCGAGGGCAGCATCGTGGCCCTGCTGGGCGCCAACGGGGCAGGCAAGACGACAACCCTGCGCGCGATCTCGGGCCTGGTGCGGACTACGGGGTCGATCACCTTTGATGGCCGGCAGCTGGCCGGCATGAGGCCGGAGGACGTCGCCCGGATGGGCGTCGCCCACGTGCCCTCCGGGCGTGGAACCCTGGCCCAGATGACAGTCCTCGACAACCTCCGCATGGGCGCTTACATCCGAAGAGACCGGGCCGGCGTCCAGAAGGACATGCAGCGCGTCATCGAGTACTTCCCCTGGATCGGCAAGCGACGGCATCAGGTGGCGGCCACCCTATCCGGCGGCGAACAGCAGATGCTGGCGATCGCGAGGGCGCTGATGATGCGGCCCCGGCTGCTTCTCCTCGACGAGCCCTCGCTGGGCCTGGCCCCGCTGATCGTGCGCCAGATCTTCGGCATCATCGGCACCATCAACCGCGAGGAGAGGCTGACCATCCTGGTCGTCGAGCAGAACGCGAACATGGCGCTCAAGACCGCCGCCTACGCCTACGCGCTCGAAGTTGGGAGGGTCGTCCTCGAGGGCACGGCGGCCGAACTGCTGCGACACGAGTCGGTGCGCAAGTCGTACCTGGGCTGATGACGGGACTCGAGCTCGCCGCCCAATTCACGGTAACCGGCGCCGTCCAGCAGATCGTGGGCGGGATCGCCAGTGGCGCCGTCTACGCAAGCCTGGCCCTCGCCCTGGTCCTGATCTACCGGGCGATGGACATCGCCAACTTCGCACAGGGCGAGATGGCGATGTTCTCCACCTTCATCGCTTACGCGCTGGTCGCCGGCGACTTCGGCCTGCTCGGCGCCAAGCTCGGCTTCAACGGCGTCCACCTCGGCTTCGCAGGCACCTTCTGGGTGGCGTTCGGGATCACCGTCGTCATCTCCTTCGTGGCCGGGGTTCTGATCGAGCGGCTCTTGATCAGGCCCTTCGAGGGAGCGCCATTGCTGACGCTCGTGATCGTCACCCTCGGACTCTTCTCGATCGTGAACGGGCTGGCCGGCCTCAATTGGGGCTACGTCTTCAAAACCTTCTGCTGCCCATTCCCGCAGAACTCGGTCACCGTCAACGGGGTCTACATCGGCGTCCAGGACCTCGGCATCATCGGCGTCACGCTGGTCGTGCTGGTTGCGATGGCGCTCTTCTTCCGCTACACCAAGCTCGGGCTCGGCATGCGCGCCGCCGCGCTCTACCCCGAGTCGAGCCGGCTGTTGGGCGTCAGGACGAGCTGGATGCTGGCCATCGGCTGGGGTCTCTCGGCGGCCGTGGGCGCGGTGTCGGGGATCATGATCGCGCCGGTCGTATTCCTCGACCCGTTCATGATGCAGTCGGTTCTGCTCTTCGCCTTCGCAGCCGCGGTGCTGGGCGGGATCGAAAGCCCGGTCGGCTCGGTCATCGGCGGGATCCTGATCGGGGTGCTGATGGCGCTGGTCGGCACCTACATCCCGGGCGGCGAGAACCTGCGGACTCCCTTCGCGCTGCTGGTCATCGTGATCGT
>CAZXGB010000207.1:0-4699 GCA_964640005.1 uncultured Actinomycetes bacterium
CATCTGCGGGCGCATCCACGTATCGAGGGCCGCGCGAAGGGAGCATCTGCGGGCGGTTCCCCGTAATTTGCCACCCCGCCCGCCCGGCCCGCTCCGTAGCGGGCGGGAGGATCAGCTCGGGCTGGGCGAAGGGGCTGGACCCTTGTCGGCGACGACCTCGATCAGGAAGACGAGCGTCGAATTCGGCGGAATCGTGCAGGGCGACGTCGTCCCGCAGCCCTGGGGAGCGCCCTGCGAGCCGTAGCCCAGCGCGGCCGGAATGATCAGCTTGCGCTGGCCCCCGACCTTCATCCCGGGCACCGCTTCGTCCCAGCCCGGTATCACCTGAGCCTGACCGATCGTGACGTCGAATGCCTGACCGCGATCACGCGAGGAGTCGAACTTCGTGCCGTTGGCCAGCCAGCCGGTGTACTGGACGGAGATCACGTCGCCCTTCTTGACCACCTGCCCGTCGCCGACCTTGAGATCGATCAGCTGCAGGCCGTCGGGGTACTTGACCGGGGTCTTGCCGGAGCCGGCGTTGAAGTCGTCGGCCCCCGGCTGGGGAGTCGGAGTGGAGACCCCTACACCCGCTTGCGGTCCCTGGCCCTGGTAGGGGTCGGAGTAGCCGCAGGCGGCAATCGTGAACAGGAGGGCGAGGACGCCCAGAGCTCGAGCAACCATCATCCCGCGCTGACTTCCACCTTCTCGATCCGGTCGCCGGGGCGAATCGCGCTGACCACGTCCATGCCGGCGATGACATTGCCGAAGTGGTTGTAAACGCCGCTCCCCGCCAGGTGGGGCGCATCGCCGAGCAGGATGAAGAACTGGCACGCGCTCACACCGGCCGCGTTCGACGCCATCCCCAGCGAGCCCGCGAGCCATGGCGCCGGGTTTGTCTCGTCAGGGAGGCGATAGCCGAGGCCGCCTGTGCCGTTGCCAAGGGGATCGCCGCCCTGCAGGACGAAACCGGGCTCCACGCGGTGGAAGGTGAGGCCCGCGTAGAAGCCCTCCTGCGCGAGGTGGACGAAGTTGTTGACTGTGACCGGCGCCGCCGCCGCGTCGAGGCGGAGGGTGAAGGCTCCGCGCGGCGTCTGTAGGGTCGCCGTGTAGGACTTGCCGGGGTCGATGGTCTGTGGGGGCAGCGAGTTGTGCTCCATTCGGGACGTCATTGTGCCAGTCCAGCTCGCCCTACCGGCTCGCTGCCGGTGCCAGTCCAGCTCGCCGCGCCGGCTCGGCGGCCAACCACGAGCCCGGTCACCGCGCCGGCTCCCGACCGCGCAGGCCGAGTATCACCGCCAGCAGAACCGAGAGCACCGCGGAGCAGGTGATCGCGGTCGAGACGCCACGCGCGGCCGCGATCTGACCGGCACCGAGCGGGCCCAGCCCGAAGCCGATCGCTGTCGCGCTCGCGCTGACGCCGAAGACGCGCGCCTGGACCTCGTGGGGCGTCTCCAGGCCGACCATGCTCGAGATCGCGGGCCCGACCACGCCATAGAAGAAGCCCGCGAGGGCGCCGGCGAGCACGATGACCACGACGGCGGAGTCGAACCCGGCCAGCCACTCGAAGACCGCGAGCAGGACTGCCGCCGCGGCCGCCACCGGGATGTACCCGAGGCGGCGCACCACCCTCGTATAGGCGACGGCCGCAAAGGCGCTGGTGAGCCCCGAGAGCCCGAATGTGAGTCCGGTCAAGCTTGCCGCCGCGCGCCCGCCGCTCGTCAGCAGCTGCAGGACGAGCAGGGGCTGGAAGGCGCTGTAACTCATCTGCATCAGCGCCTGAGCGGCGAGCAGCACGCCGATCGCCGCCAGGGTGCCCGGCCCTGACAGGCGAAGCGTCTCGAGCACCGGGCGGGGCGCCGAGCCCGCTCGCTCGAACGGCGCCTCCTGAACGAAGATCCAGACCGGGATCGCGGATATCAGCAAGAGCGCGGCGCCGATCACGAAGATCCAGCGCACGCCCAGCAGGGTGGCGAGCAATCCGCCGGCGACCGGGCCGACCGCTCCTCCAACCGCAATCGAAGAGGAAAGGATGCCCATAGCCCAGCCGACCCGGTTGCGCGGCGTCGCGCTCCCGACCAATGCGGTGGCGGCGGCGACGGTACCTGAGAACGCGCCCTGGAGCAGGCGCAGGGCGACGACGTGCTCGGGTCGTTGGGCAAGGCTCATCAACCCGACGCTGACCGCGCCGCCGATCATGGCCCGGATCAGCATCGACTTCCGCCCGAAGCGGTCGGCGACCACTCCCCAGATGGGGCTGGCCACTGCAAGGGTGATGCCCGAGGCGCCGGCCGCCCAACCCGTCCAGAGGGCAAGCGACCCGGTCTCGTGCACGCCCAGCTCCCGAAGGAAGATGGGCAGGAACGGAAACGCGAAGGCGAATCCGAAGATCGCGGTGAACTCGGCGAACCAGAGCGTCGCCAGGTTTCGCCGCCAGTCCACGGCGGCGTGACTCAAGGTTGGTCGAGCAGCGTGCGCAGTCGCTGAGGTGAAAGCGGAAGTTCGGTCACGGCGGCCTGTGGTCGGAACTGGCGCAAGGCGTCCTCGACGGCGCTCGCGATCGCCGCCAGCGCGGGAATGGTTCCACTTTCACCTGCTCCCTTCACCCCCTCGGGATTGGAGTCGGTGACCGTGCCCATCGCAAGCAGCCGGATCGGCATCGAGACCTCGGGCGCCGATGGGATGGTGTAGTCGAGAAAGCTCGCTGTGGTGAAGCCGCCATCCTCGTCGTATATGGCCTCCTCGAAGAGCGCCATGCCGATGCCGTGCACCAAGCCGCCTTGGAGCTGTCCCTCGTGGGTCAGGGGATTGATCACCTGGCCGGTGTCGGAGGCGATGACGTATCGAAGCAGGTCGATGCTGCCGGTCTCGCGGTCGACCTCGACCACGACAGCGTGGCAGCCGCTCGAGTAAGCGCTCGGCTTGGTCGCCATCCACTGCTCCTCGAGCTCGATGCCTTCGGGAAAGACCTCGCCCACGGAGATGCTTCGGGCGGGGACGCCGCGGACGCTGATCACTCCGTCCTTCAGCTCGAGGTCGGCGGGATCCGCCTCCAGCCGCTCGCCCGCCGCCTCGAGAATGCGCCGCCGGAGCGCGAGCGCGGCCTGCGAGGCGGCGTTGCCGACATGGATCGCGCTCCGGCTGCCGGCCGTGAAGAGCGCGAACCCGGTTCCACGCGTGTTCGCCGCCTCGACCCGCACCTTCTCGATCGGCCAGCCGAGACGGTCGGCGATCACCATGGCGGCCATCGTCTCGTGGCCCTGCCCTTGGGGCGTCGACCCGATCCAGCCTGACACGGTGCCATCGGGATCGACGCGGACGCGCGCGGGTTCGCCGCGACCGAAGCCCGCTTCCTCGACGCAGGAGGCGATACCGATGCCGAGCAGCCGGCTGTCAGCCGCTTGCCGCTGGCGCTCCCGCAGGTCCTCGTAGCCGATCTCGCTTAGAGCGGCCCCGAGCAGGGCGGGATAGTTGCCGCTGTCGTAGACGATCGTGCGCTTCCCAACCGGGAATCCCGTGTCGTAGGGCATCTGCTCCGGCTGGACGAAGTTCCGGCGCCGAATCTCGGCGCGGTCGACTCCGATCTTCTCAGCCAGCCGGTCCATCATCCGCTCGATCGCAAAGTTGCCGATCGGCCGGCCCCCGCCCCTTACGAATCCGGTGGGAGCCGTGTTCGTGAACACGATCTGGGTAGTCACGTCGAGGGCGGGGAGGACGTAGGCCGACATCATGTGGGGAACGATGTTGTTGGGCTGGCCATTGCCGGGACCGGGGTAGGCGCCGAGGTCGTGGACGACCTTGCCGCGCAGGCCCCGGAGCCGGCCGTCGGCTTCGGCCGCGACCTCGATCTCCAGCCGCGTACCGTGCGCCTGGACCGTCGTCGCGGTGTCTTCGCTGCGGTTCGCGGTCCAGGTGACCGGCCGCCCCAGCTGCTGTGCCAGTAACGCGACGAGCACCTCCTCTCCGTAGACAGTCCCCTTCGGACCGAACCCGCCACCCACGTCGTGGGCGAGCACGACAACCTTCTCGGGATCGAGCGAAAGCGCATCCGCGACCGCCTGCCGGACGGAGAAGACGCCCTGCGTGGAGCTCCAGACGGTGATCACCCCTTCGCCGGCGTCCCATTCCGCAGTCGCCACGCGGGGCTCCATAGCGGCGCCGGCGATGCGGGCCAGCGCAAAGCGTTCGCGAACGGTCACCGGAGCGCCTGCGAACGCGGCATCGATGTCACCGAACTGGAAGCGCTGCTCGCGAGCGATGTTGGACGGCTCACTCTCGTGCACCACGGGCGCGTCTGGCTGAGCGGCCTCGATAACGCGCGCCACACTCGGCATCGGATCTAGATCGACGTCGATCGCGGCCACCGCGTCGTGTGCCTGATAGGCGCTTTCCGCAATCACGGCGGCGATTGCCTCACCGACGTAATTGACCTCGTTCAGCGCGAGGACCGGACGCGCCAGCTGGCTCTGATCGGGAGGGATCCAGTTGCTGACAGTGCGAGCCGATTCGGCGAGGTCCTGAGCGGTGACGACCGCGAGTACGCCGGCGAGGGAACGTGCGCGGCTGACGTCGATTTGGGCAATTCGCGCGTGGGGAAGAGTGGAGCGCAGGACAGCCATGTGAGCCAGGCGGGGCAGGCGGATGTCGCCGGCGAATCGCCCCCTACCGGTGATGAGCCGCTCGTCTTCGAAGCGGCGCATGGCTCGGCCGACGTAGGGAG
>CAZXGB010000208.1:0-4698 GCA_964640005.1 uncultured Actinomycetes bacterium
GCCGGATCGGGATGGTGACCATCCCGAAGCTGATGACGCCCTTCCACATCGAACGCGGCATAGGCTGTGAACTCTAAATTACAGCGGGGCTGCGTGCGGCTACCAAAAATAAGTTGCCGGCGTCGAAGGGTCACCTCGCCCGAGCTCGGCAAGTAAAGTCGCGCTGTGCGGATCGGTGACTTCGAGATCCACCTGATGGTCGCCGGCGGCTGGCATCCGGACGGGGGAACCATGTTCGGAGTCGTACCGAAGGTCATGTGGGAGCGGCGGAAGCCGCCCAACGACAGAAATCAGATCACGGCCGCCTGTGTGGGCGCGATCGTTCGCCATCGCGGCAAGGTGATCGTCTGCGAGACCGGAATCGGCACCAAGCTGGACGAGAAGCGAGCCGCCCGCGAGGGACTCTGGTCGCCCAACGGCTTGCTGACCTCGTTGAAGGCGCTCGGGATTCGGCCGGACGAGGTCGATGTCGTGCTCAGCACACATCTCCACTGGGACCACGCCGGTGGCTTCACCCAGCGCGGTCTGGGTGGATCGCTGGAGATCACGTTTCCCAAGGCGAAGCACTTCGTCCAGCGCTCGGAGTGGGATTTCGCCCTCGATCCCGACCCCCGCTCACGGGCCGGCTACATCGCCGACGACTTCCAGCCGGTCGAGGAGGCGGGCCTGGTCGAGTTCGTGGACGGCGAGGCCGAGGTCATGCCCGGGGTCGTGCTCAGGCAGACAGGCGGCCACACGCCGGGTCACCAGCTCGTCCTGTTCCGGGCCTCTCCAGACCTCTCCTGCGCCGTCACCGGGGACATCGTGGGCACCACGGCGCACCTGCGCGTGCCCTGGACGATGTCCGCCGACCTCGACGTCCTGCGCGTGATCGAGGAGAAGGCGAAGCTGCTCGAGGAGGCCGCCAACCACCGCTGGCTGCTGGTGCTCTCGCACGAGGCCGAGCAGCCGGCCGGCTACCTGTCGCCGGACGGCGAGTGGACGCCCGAGCCGGAGCTGCGGTTACCCGGCGTGGACACCGCTTCTTAACAGCCTCTATTTGCGGCGGGCTCCCTGAGCCCTAGCCTCCCGGGCGTGTTCGCGTCCGCGCTTTCGGCAGTGCTCCATGGGCTCGAGTGCCGGCCGGTCGAGGTCCAGGTCGACGTGGCGACGGGGGACGAGCCCAAGTTCCTGCTCGTGGGCCTGCCGGCGGGGTCGGTGCGGGAGGCCCGGGAGCGCGTGCGCTCGGCGCTTCGGAACTCGGGCGCGTCGCTTCCACGGAGGCGGGTGACCGTCAACCTGGCGCCGGCCGAGCTGCGCAAGGAGGGGGGCGGCCTCGATCTGCCGATCGCGGTCGCGATCGTGCTCGCCGAGCGCGGATTGCGCGCCCCCGAGAACTCCGCCTTCATCGGCGAGCTCAGCCTCGAGGGGCAGGTCCGGCACATCAACGGCGTGCTGGTGATGGCGCAGGGACTTGCGGAACGCGGCGTGCGCCGGCTCTACGTTCCGGCCCCAAACGCAGCGGAGGCCGCCCTCGTCGATGGCCTGGAGGTGATCCCCTGCGCCAGTCTGGGCGACCTGGTCGCGGAGCTGACCGATGGCCAGACGATCTCGGCCTATGAAAGGAAGGAGCAGGCACGCCTGCCCCTCCCGCCCGACGATGACCTGCTCGAGGTGCACGGGCAGGCGGAGGCGAGGCGGGCGATCGAGATCGCGGCTGCGGGCGGCCACCACCTGTTGATGTCCGGTCCGCCGGGGTCGGGCAAGACCATGCTCGCCCGCTGCCTGCCCGGCATCCTGCCCCCGCTGCGGCGAGAGGAGGCGCTCGAGCTGGCGAAAGTGAGAAGCGTTCTCGGGGAGCTCGACCCGGAGCGGCCGCTGGCGGCGGGGCGGCCCTTTCGCGGTCCCCATCACACGGTGTCGATGGCCGGGCTGGTGGGCGGGGGAAGCAACATCGCCCGTCCAGGCGAGGTCAGCCGGTCCCACCATGGCGTGCTCTTCCTCGACGAGCTGGCCGAGTTCGAGGCGCGGACGCTGCAAGCGCTGCGGCAGCCCCTTGAAGAGGGCAGCGTCTGGATCACTCGAAGCGGGGGTTCCGTTCGCTACCCCTGCCGCTTTCTCCTGGTGGCGGCGACCAACCCCTGCCCTTGCGGGTGGGCGGGCGACCAGGTCCACGCGTGCCGCTGCACGCCGGCCGCGGTGGACGCCTACTCCCGGAAGCTGTCGGGACCGCTCCTCGACCGCATCGACCTTCATGTCCGGGTCGAGCGGCTGCCGCTGCAGACGCTGAGCGGTGAGCCTACGGGCGAGGCATCGGAAGCTGTCCGCGGGCGGGTGATAGCGGCCCGCGCTCGCCAGCAGGCGCGCCAGGGCTGCCTGAACGGAGCGCTGCGCCCACGCGAGCTGCGGCGCCAGGGGCGGCTCGTCCCGGCCGCGCGGCGCGCCCTGGAGCGTTGGGGCGAGCGCCAGGGGCTCACGGCGCGCGGGTTCCAGCGCGCGTGGCGCGTGGCGGCGACGGTCGCTGACCTGGACGGCAGCGACAGCATTCAGGAAGGGCACGCGATGGAAGCGCTCGGATACCGGGTGGGCGATGCCGCCGCGGCCTGACGACCTCGAGCTGCGGGGTGAGTGGCCGGACCCGGACGCACCCTGGATCGCGATAGTCGGCTCCCGGCGTCCGTCACCTTATGGCGAGGCTGTGGCCCAGCGGCTCGCCTCCGACCTGGCGGGCACCGGCGCCGTGGTCGTCAGCGGCCTCGCCCTCGGCATCGATGCCGCCGCTCACGGCGGGTGCCTGGAGGGCGGCGGACGCACCGTCGCCGTCCTCGGCACCGGGGTTGACGTCATCTATCCGCGGTCCAACGCCGACCTGGCGGCGGCGATCCTGGAATCCGGTGGGGCGCTGGTCAGTCAGTTCCCGCGGGGCACGCCTCCGCAGCGCCGCAACTTCCCCATGCGGAACTGGACGATCGCCAGGTTGGCCGATGTCGTGGTCGTTGTCGAGGCGTCGGAGGGCTCGGGGGCGCTGATCACCGCCGAGGCCGCGCTGGCGCAGTCGAAGGAGGTGATGGCGGTGCCGGGAAGCGTCTTCTCACCGCTCTCGGTCGGCCCCCACCAGCTCCTCCGCGACGGCGCGGGCCTGGTCCAGAACGCGCGCGACGTGCTCGCCGCGGCGGGGGCGGCGCTCGAGGTCCTTGACGACCCGCTGCGCCCACCCGGTAGCCTCGGAGTACGAGCGGGCAAGGGTCCGGACGGACTCCTGGCGCACCTCTCCGACGCGCTGCCCATCGGTGCCGGCGAGCTCGCGAATAAGCTCCGGTTACCGCTCGGCGACATCCTCGCCCGGCTGACCGCACTCGAACTCGAGGGTCGGGCCGCCCGGCGAGGAGTTGGGTTTATTCGGTTGACCGGGAAGAACGGACGGTCGTAGCATCCGGCGCCGCTCCACAAGACGCCGGCGGCCGCGCGGTGGAATGGCCGGGCGTTCGTTTGGGTAGATAGCGAGGCTACATGCCAGAAGGACTGATCATCGTCGAGTCTCCCGCCAAGGCGAAGACTCTCAAGCGTTTTCTCGGCGACCGCTACGACGTGCGGGCGTCGATGGGTCATGTTCGCGACCTCCCGGAGCGAGAGCTCGCGGTGGACGTGGAAGAGGGCTTTAAGCCTCGCTACGAGGTCGTGGACAGCCGCGCCCAGACGATCCGCGACCTCAAAACCGCCGTCGGCAGGAGCAAGGCGGCCCGCGAGGTGATCCTCGCCTCCGACCCTGATCGTGAGGGCGAGGCGATCGCCTGGCACCTGGCCGAGGTCCTCAAGCTCCGCGACCCCAAGCGAATCGAGTTTCACGAGATCACGTCGGAGGCCGTCCGGCGCGCTCTCGAGCACCCGCGCGAAATCGACATGCGCCTGGTCAACGCCCAGCAGGCCCGGCGGATCGTCGACCGGCTGGTCGGCTACCGGTTGAGCCCGTTCCTCTGGAGCAAGGTTCAAAAGGGCATCGGCGCCGGCCGCGTGCAGTCGGTCGCGCTGCGCCTGGTCGTCGACCGCGAGAACGAGATCCGGGTTTTCGTCCCGGTCGAGTCGTGGACGGTCGACGCGGTTCTTTCTCGCCTCGAGGAGGAGCGGACTTTCAGGGCGCGGTTGATCAGGCGTGCCTCCGACCCGGCGAATCAGAAGCTGGAGCTGGGCGACGAGCGGTCGGCCCAGGAGGCGATGGCCGCACTCACGGGCGCCGACTGGAAGGTCGTCGACGTGGAGCGCAAGCAGCGCTCCAAGAGCGCGCCGCCGCCGTACATCACCTCGACGCTGCAGCAGGACGCCTCCAGCCGGCTCCGCTTCGCGCCCCGCAAGGCGATGCGCCTCGCGCAGGACCTCTACGAGGGCATCGACCTCGGACCTGAGGGCTCCACGGGTCTCATCACCTACATGCGAACCGACTCCACCAGGATCTCGGCGGAGGCCGAGGGCAAGGTGAAGGGGTGGATCAAGGACACGCTCGGCGAGCGCTACCTGGGCAAGCCGCGCGCCGAGAAGACTCGCCCTGGCGCTCAGGAAGCCCACGAGGCGATCCGGCCGACCGATCCTTCGCGGCGGCCGGAGGACATCCGCCAGTACCTGACCAACGACCAGTACAGGCTCTACGAGCTGATCTGGCGGCGCTTCGTGGCCAGCCGCATGGCTCCCGCGCAGTACGCGAACACGACGGCGGAGATCAGCGCG